>JBLILC010000005.1:0-61654 GCA_047635635.1 Octadecabacter sp.
ACAATCATTGTTTCTTGAAACAAAAATTGTAATTCGTCCAGTTCCGGGTCTTGTACTTCGTAGGTGTCCAGTTGCTTATATCAGCTTGCTAATACACTGTAATCATGAAGTGAATCTTACAGAGCACAATTTTTGCAACAAAGCCCTTTTGTCTAACAAAGGTTAATGATCCATTGTTTCAACAAGATTTTTTCTATGCGTTAGCTTTAGCATTTTCTAATATTCGTTTATGTCTAGTTATTGCTGAGTGCGTCGCGTTCTGTTTCAAGGGCGCGGTAAATAGCAACATTAGAATTGTGATCAGTCAACGTTACAGCAAAATTATGACCATCACGCGGGTCCAATGTTTTTGCAACGAAAAAAATGAATTCTGTAGACGCGGGGTTGAGAGCCGCCTCAATCGTAGCGGCCCCAGGATTAGCAATCGGTGTTTTAGGCAAGCCAGAAATTACATACGTGTTCCAAGGTGTTTCAGAACGAAGTTCGCTCTGTCGCAATCCACGGCCCAGCACACCACGACCTTCAGTCACACCATAAATGACTGTTGGATCCGTCTGCAATCGCATGCCTAAGTTAAGTCGGTTTACAAACACCGATGCCACGTCAAACCGTTCATCGGATGTTGATGCCTCTTTTTCAATAATCGAAGCAAGAATTAACGCTTCCTGCGGGGATGACAGCGGCAATCCTTCTGCTCGTTGTGCCCAAGCCCTTGCTAAAATGCGGGCCTGTGCAGACTTCATTACTGCCAATAATTCCGCCACTGAATTTCCAGGTTGGACCTGATAGGAGTCGGGAGCCAAAGTGCCTTCAAGAGGTATGTCAGCAACATTTCCGGCCATGAATTCCAATGAGTTCAACGCCTGTACTACCTGCCAGCTAGTGACGCCCTCAGCAATTACAACACGGTATTGCGTGTCATCAGCTGCGCGCGTTTCAGTATATACCACAGGAAGTTCTGCAACTTCACTAGGTTCAAAACTGGCCAACTCAACAAACCGACCTGTGCCTGGATCCAATTCGCGCACCTGTGCCACAACCCGAGACAAACCAACACGGTAAACGATTTCGGTGCCACAGGTACTTTGGCCACCTTGCGTCACAATATTGACAATCTCAGCCATTGATGACCCTTTAGGGATCAGAAAACTGCCAGCTTTTAGCAGTAACGCACTGTCGGAATAATCCACGCCCATTCGAAAAATCGCTGGAGATGAAATTGCCTCCTGTTGTGCCAGATCAACACTAACAAGCCGCATATTGGATCCAGACCTAACTTGCACACAAATTGCTTGATTCAAGGGCCCTTCAGCACTGTATTCATTCGTTGCCCAAACAATCAAACCACCAAATAAGAACAACGCAATAATTAGAAACGTCAGCGTATTGGCAGCAATATGTTTCCACATTTAGGAAACCTTTCCAAACAATACACTTGCGTTTGTTCCACCAAAACCAAACGAATTAGACAGCGTAATATTGATTTCTCGTTCAACCTTTTTGTTTGCAGCAAGATCAATCGTCGTTGCCACGGCCGGATTGTCTAAATTGATAGTTGGTGGTGCAACCTGATCACGGATAGCCAACACAGAAAAAATCGCCTCGATCGCTCCCGCTGCCCCCAAAAGATGCCCCGTTGCCGATTTGGTAGAGGACATGGTGACCTTATTTGCCGCGCTTCCCATCAATCGTTCGACGGCACCAAGTTCAATCGTGTCCGCCATAGTCGATGTGCCGTGTGCATTGATATAATCGATATCGCTGGCTTTTAGCCCAGCGTCTTCTAGCGCCATGCGCATTGACCGCTCACCGCCCTCTCCAGTTTCAGAGGGGGCCGTTATGTGGTGCGCATCGCCAGTTAGACCATAACCAAGCACCTCAGCATAAATAGTAGCACCACGCGCCTTTGCGTGCTCATATTCTTCCAGCACAACCATGCCCGCACCCTCACCCATCACGAACCCATCGCGATCCACATCATAGGGACGGCTGGCTTTTGTAGGATCATCAGGCCTTTTAGTAGATAGCGCTTTGCAGGCGTTGAAACCTGCAATACCAATCTCACATATCGTCGCTTCGGCGCCACCCGCAACCATCACATCAGCACGACCAGATTTAATCAGTTGCGTCGCATCACCAATGGCATGCGCGCCTGTTGAGCAGGCTGTCACTACTGCATGATTAGGCCCTTTAAACCCGTATTTAATGGCGATTTGACCTGAAATTAGGTTAATTAACGCACCTGGCACAAAAAACGGCGAAACACGACGTGGGCCCTTTTCTTTCATCATAATAGCCGTTTCAGCAATTGATTGCAGACCACCAATGCCCGACCCTGTCAGAACGCCAGTGCGTTCCAAGTCCGCAGTGTCTTCAGGCATCCAACCAGAATCCTCAACCGCTTGGGTCGCCGCAGCCATCGCAAACAAAATAAACGTGTCTATCTTACGCTGATCTTTAGGATGCATGTATTTGTCTGGATCAAACGTGCCATTCGTGCCGTCACCGTAGGGAACTTCGCAAGCATAGGTGGTTGCGAACCCAGTCGGATCAAAACGCGTGATCAGCCCCGCCCCTGATTGACCATCCAAAAGACGCTCCCACGTTTTTTCAACTCCATCGGCCAGCGGGGTTATCAGTCCTAATCCAGTAATGACTACTCTACGCATGGCTCAACCCTCACGTTTAAATTTCTTTTTTTACCTGATACCGCGTGACGCACTAGGTGCCAAGTATAACGACAGCGCGTTTAATTTTAATTGCTTCGTGACTGCGCAACGTCACATTTAATTTTATAAATCAAAAAAACGGTTACTGCCATAATTCATACAAAAACCACGGTTCAAACTAAGAACTAAATCTGCCAACAAATTGAACTGTCAGGAATTGCCACATCAAATATTTACTTGCCTAAACATTCGCTTATCTTAAACAAAACTACGTATAATGAATTAAAAAAACCCAAAGCTGATGATGAACTCCAAACCATATGCAAGAAAGAACTCAGTATACCGTCACTCAGCAGATCCGCTTGCAACGACTGTGAACTGCCAAAATAAGCCAACACGCACACTAAATGGGCAGGAAAAAACTTATTGAGTAAGTATTTTCATAATGACATAAATTTTGTTCAACAAATCGCTAAAGCGCAACTCCTTTAGACGGAAATAAAAAAGGCAGTACCACCAAAGGTACCGCCCTTCTCAATTTAGAACCAAAGGTCGATTAAGACGCTTCAGTGATGAACTTGACCGCGTCGCCAAAACTCTGGATCGTTTCTGCTGCGTCGTCTGGGATCTCGATGCCGAATTCCTCTTCAAAGGCCATCACCAATTCAACGGTATCAAGGCTATCTGCACCAAGATCGTCGATAAATGACGCGCCTTCAACAACTTTATCTTCTTCAACACCAAGGTGCTCTACAACGATCTTACGAACGCGGACTGCTACGTCGCTCATGTCAAATTCCTCATATAGTTCAGGGCTTAAACCCTATTAGGTATGCCACTTCCAACATACGTCGGGGTAGCTATTTTGATCCGCCTTAGAACCGATAAAACTTGCGACGTTGCGTCACAAATCGCAATTCTGCGCCGCCTATAACAGAGATTCTTGTCTTGGCAAACGTTTTCAATGTTCTTCGATATAGGGGCTACAGCATCGCCATACCACCATTGACATGCAAAGTTGTGCCCGTGATGTAGGCAGCCTGAACGCTTGACAGATACAGTGCAGCCGCAGCAATTTCTTCCGGAGTTCCCATACGACCGGCAGGAATTTGTTGGTTAATCTTGTCTTTTTGCTCATCTGTCAGCTTCTCAGTCATTGCTGTCGCGATAAATCCTGGGGCGATACAATTGACAGTAATACCGCGCGATGCGACCTCATAGGCAATGGATTTGGACATACCAACCATACCAGCCTTGGACGCTGCATAATTTGCCTGTCCCGGATTCCCTGTCGCACCGACAATGGATGAAACATTCACAATTCGCCCCCAACGCGCCTTCATCATGCCACGAATTACGCCCTTACAAAGACGCATCGTCGACGTCAGATTGACGTTAATAACGTCGTCCCATTCATCAGCAGACATACGCATAAAAATCTGGTCACGCGTAATTCCAGCGTTGTTGACCAAAATGTCGACGGCACCCATCGCTTCAATCGCCTGCTTGGGTAGCGCGTCAACCTCCTCCACGTCGCTTAGGTTACACGGCAGAATGTGCGTGCGTATGCCTAGTTCGGCAGCCAGGGCCTCAAGCGGTTCAATACGCGTGCCCGACAAGCCCACCGTTGCTCCAGCACTATGCAGCGCGCGCGCAATCTCGCCACCAATGCCACCTGATGCACCAGTTATTAATGCATTTTTACCCGTTAAATCAAACATGGTTCATCCTTCATTTAAAACAGCAGCAGCTGCTACGACATCGCCCGGCGTTCCAATTGTGCGAGTGGCTATACTGCGATCTATGCGTTTGACCATACCAGTTAGTGCTTTGCCCGCACCGATTTCCCAAACTTCAGTAACACCTGCGCCTGACATCCAGATCACGCTCTCGCGCCAGCGCACAGACCCTGTGATCTGTTCAACCAGTAGTGTTTTAATGTCGTTCACATCAACGGCAACCGCCCGTACATTCGCAACTAAAGGGATCTCAGGTGCAGTCATCGATACATCTGCCAATGCTTGCGCCATCACATCCGCAGCCGGACGCATAAGCGATGAATGGAATGGCGCGCTCACTGGCAATAACATTGCGCGCTTCGCACCATGCGCCTTGGCTATCCCAACAGCGCGTTCCACGGCAGACCTGTGCCCTGATACAACAACTTGATTTGGGTCATTATCATTTGCAGCCTGACACACCTCACCTTGCGCAGCCTCAGCCGCAACAATCTGCGCCTCTGCAAAATCTAACCCCAGCAAAACCGCCATGGCACCAATGCCAACAGGCACGGCTTCCTGCATCGCCTCACCGCGAATGCGTAGCAAGCGTGCAGTATCAAAAATGCTCAATGCACCTGACGCGGCCAGCGCAGAATATTCTCCTAGCGAATGACCAGCCACAAACGCCGCCGCTGCAATCGTTACGCCTTCAGTCTCAAGAGCGCGCATAGCTGCCAATGACGTTGCCATTAGCGCTGGCTGTGCGTTTCGGGTGAGTGTAAGATCAGCAATATCACCAAACCAAATTAGATCAGACAACTTTTCACCTAATGCGTCATCAACCTCTTCAAAAACCATTTTTGCCGATGGATAAGTCTGCGCCATGGCTAGTCCCATTCCGATGGTCTGCGCGCCTTGACCTGGAAAAACAAACGCTTTCATAAACTCCCCCCATTATTATTTTTATTAGGGTTACCGCGGCGAAAGCCTGCGCACAAGACATCTGACAGCCAAAACTCCAGCACTGCAGAACAGAAATTTTGTACACGCTAAGTGTTTACAAATCACCAACCATTGCAGCTCATTTCTTAGTATTAGGCCCTTAAAGGGCTGTTCCGGATAACCTCACCAAAAAAATAGTTTTTTTATAATGCAAGTTGCGTAGACCAAACTGCTGAGTAATCTGTCAATTAATAAAAGTTTTATTTAGCGTTCAGGTACATGCCAGCTTTCGTCGATACAGATTTAAACTTAAATAATCGACATTGTGAGTTTTAATGTAACAAAATTTATACCATTAATTTTAAAAATCGTAATATCCTGACAAAATATCTATATAAAAAGAAACCGCCGTCGACTTCACGAACTTAGCCTTCACGTTGCCAAACTGACTTCGAACATAAGCTATCACGGCCTGTCATTTGCGCATAAAAATAAAACACACACTAACAAGATTCATAGGTTCTTCCTGCTATAACGAAATGTGCTCAGAGAGACATTGCTAGCAAGAATTAGGAGCTAAAACCAAAAATTAAATGGAAAATCTAAATAAATCCAAGTACCACAGATAACAAAAAGTTAATATCTAAGTATTGTTCGACTTAACGCACTGTGTAGTCCCAAAACCTTCAGTCATGTTCGGACAAACAAAAATTTAATGCTAATTGAGCATGGCCTGGTTAAACAACAGAATCAAGCCTGCGAAATTGATTAAAATAAATTATGTTATGATAATTTTATGACCTGCCATAATATAAATCCTAAAAAAATTTAGTAGCAAGATTAACTTCCCGCAGATGAGTATAGGAAAATATTTTAATCAATATGAAATTATGTAGTGACAAGCTCACAACAATTCACGCATCATCGTTGTTTCGCTTGCCCTCACGCGCGTCTTTTGTATAAGGCCATTAACCTTGCGCAGCTTTTTATGAACTGCGCAGTCTCTCGTGGGTGGGAGCGCAAGGTGAAACCCCCACCCTATGAAATGCGCCGCAAAAATGAACGGAGCACCCATGCCTTTATATGAGCATGTGTTTATTGCACGTCAGGACTTGTCGAACACGCAAGCTGAAGCCCTCATCGAACACTTCTCCACAGTGCTTTCAGACAACGACGGAACAGTCGTAATGTCAGAGTACTGGGGCGTCAAGACAATGGCCTACAAGATCAACAAGAACCGCAAAGGCCATTATGCTTACATGCGATCTGATGCACCGGCACCAGCCGTGCAGGAAATGGAACGTTTAATGCGTCTTCACGAAGACGTAATGCGGATTCTTACGATTAAAGTTGATGCACACGAAGAAGGCCCTTCAGTGCAAATGCAAAAGCGTGACGAACGTCCAGAACGCCGCGAACGCCGCTAATTAATCAGATCAAGAAAGGACCATAAGTCATGGCTACTAAACCATTTTTCCGTCGCCGTAAGTCTGATCCGTTTGAGGGCGATAACGCTCCAAAGATCGACTACAAAGACACACGTACCCTGCAGCGCTATGTTTCAGAGCGCGGCAAGATCGTTCCATCCCGCATAACCGCAGTCGGCGCCAAGAACCAGCGTGCGCTGGCCCGTGCCATCAAGCGCGCACGGTTTCTTGCGTTGCTGCCATACGCCGTTAAGTAAAGGACAGACATCATGGATATCATCCTTCTCGAACGCGTAGCGAAGCTAGGTCAGATGGGCGACGTTGTCTCTGTGAAACAGGGATACGCGCGTAACTTCTTACTTCCGCAAGGTAAAGCACTTCGCGTAAATGCTGCAAATATGAAGTCTTTCGACGCCCAGAAAGCTCAACTTGAAGTGCAAAACCTGGAGACCAAGAAAGAAGCCGATGCAATGGCTGCCAAGCTTGATGGTGAAACCTTTATAGTGATTCGCTCTGCATCTGATGGCGGCAATCTGTATGGATCTGTTACCACACGAGACGCTGCTGAATCGGCAACTGACGCAGGATTTAGAGTTGATCGCAAGCAAGTTGTGCTGATCGAGCCAATCAAAGTACTAGGCATCCACAATGTTATGGTCAAGTTGCATCCCGAAGTCGAAGCCACGATTCAGTTGAACGTTGCACGTTCTGCCGAAGAGGCTCAACTTCAAGCTGCAGGCAAATCTGTTGCTGAATTGGCTGCCGAAGAAGAAGCTGCGGCTGAATTCGAAATTCAGGAGCTATTTGACGACCTCGGAGCTGCCGGGCTCGACGACTTTGAAGGTGAGGAAACTGCAACTTCTTCTGAAGCACCTTCCGAAGACTAAACTTTCATTCTTTGAATTGCTAAATCAAAGCCGCCCTTAAATGGGCGGCTTTTTTGGCGCAAATAGCAAAAATGACATCAACCAAAATCAAAAAACCGCATAGTTCTTATAACGCTGACAGGAGTGTTTAACTCAACTAAAGTAGTTTAAAATGTCTCAAGCGTTAAGACTGCATCACAGTTACCCAGATCATATGTTCCAGCCCATATATCAATGCGGCCGTTTGACGGGTTGCTCAACGTAATCTGAGCGCCTCCTCTACCATCATTATAGTCGTCATCATCATAATACCAATTAGCGGAACCAGTGTTGATCAAAACTGTACTGTCACACTGGCTAGTTACTGTAATATGCAGACTATATGGACCCATGCCCGACAAAAAAAATGAAAAATCTGGTTGACTAGCAAAATACCCCCCTCCTTGATCCGTCAGCGGTTTAACATTTGAGCAATTATTTATGTTGTTACTACCACCTGCGACGACTTTATAGCTCTGTGGAGAGTACAGTATAGCTCCAGTGATATTATACTGAGAAACACCCGCCGACGAATAATTTGGGCAGGCTTGCGCAGCTGCAGTAGATCCTAAAAAGGCAAAAAGTACTTTTCCTAAAATTTTCATATCTTGTTTCCCAATTTTTAATATGATTTATAATCTATGTTTTATGATAAACTGGTAGATTGATCTTTTTCTAGGGCTAATTCTTAATTTTCAGGATATGACTGCATGACTTGAGACCATACTTTGCGGTTAATAACAAAAAAGGCCGCCTCCTGAACGGAAAGCGGCCTAAAGTTCGCAATGTTATTAAGGTTACTCTTCTTCGAGAGCCTCAACTGCTTTTTGAAGATCGTCTTTGCTGACTTCTTTTTCAGTCATAGACGCGACATCTACAATGTGATCAACAACTTTATCTTCAAACAAAGGTGCACGGATCTGCTGTTGCATCTGAGGATTTTTCTGAACAAATTCAAAAAATTGACGCGCTTGATCGCCATACTGACGTGCTTGATTCATTACTGCCTGAGTGAATTCAGCGTCAGATACTTGGATTTCAGCTTTCTGACCGATTTCAGCCAACAACAGACCCAATTTTACGCGGCGATCTGCCAGTTTTGTATGCTCTTCGGTGGTCTCAATCTCAGGGTGATCGTGGCCTTCAACTTCAGGGTTGTCTTCATGCCAAAGTTGGTGAGCAATCTGACCTGCTTCAGCTTCAACCAAAGACGGTGGCAATTCGAATGATACCATCTTGTCTAATTCATCAAGAAGCGCGCGTTTTGTGACTGCACGTGCCGCGCCAGAATACTCTTCTTCCAGTTTTGATGTTATTTGGCTCTTAAGACCTGCAAGGTCTTCTGCACCAAACTGTTTTGCCATCTCATCATCAATCTCTGATGTTTTGGGTTCTTTGACATTTAGAATTTTGCACTCAAACACAGCTACTTTGCCTGCAAGATGTTCAGCATTGTAATCAGCAGGGAAAGTGACTTCAACTTTCTTGTCTTCACCAGCTTTAACACCGATCAAACCTTCTTCAAAACCTGGGATGAATTGACCAGACCCAAGTTCGAGCGCGTGTCCTTCAGCAGCTCCACCTTCAAATGGCTCACCGTCTACTTTGCCAAGAAAGTCGAAAATTACTTGATCACCGTCTTTGGCTTTTGAACCCTTTTTTCTATCTTCAAAGTTTTTCGCAGTATCTGCGAGGGACTTCAATGCTTCTTGCACAGATACATCGTCAGCCTTCACAACCAACTTATCGAGCTTGATCTGAGAAAAATCAAGGTCAGGTACGACGGGCAACGCCTCGTAGGAAACGTTAACCACAACATCGTCGCCCTCTTTCCATTCATCATTGGCCATCTTCATCTCAGGCTGCATTGCAGGGCGATCGCCAGAAGTTTCCAAATGCATGTTCATTGCGCCGTCAACTGACTCCTGCATGGCCTCACCCAGAACTTTGGGGCCAAATTGTTTTTTCATCATTGCCATAGGAACCTTACCCTTACGGAAGCCCTTCATTTCGACCTCAGGCTGCGCTTCTTTGAGCTTCTCAAGGACTTTAACGTCCAACTCGGCAGCAGTGATTTGGATCTCGTAGCCGCGTTTGAGGCCGTCGTTCAGGGTTTCTTTAACCGTCATGGTGTCGTCCTTTTCTTTGTATTATAGGCCAAACGGCCAAAATATAGTGGCGCGGGTGAAGCGACCCGCTTTGACCCCTAACGGGCTTACATCTGGGCGCTAATTGGCTTTATTCTTTAGGCAAGTCAAGCGACCCAACGACGTAACAGACGGCATGAGGGCGCAACACAGTGCGGTCATAGTTTTGGGGCTGAGAAATGACTTAACTGACAACCGTACTTATCAGATACGCCGTCGCGGAAAATTACCAAGACGGCGGCTGCCTTATGATCTTAAAAACACCAACAGGTAGTGATTGGTTCTACTTCTAATTTATTCATTTATGCTAATTCAATTAGCACTTAAAGGTGTCTAACCAATTTTTACGCTCGGAACTGACCATTAAAAAGCCAAAAACACCAAATCCAAATATCTCTCACAATTTCATTGATATTGGCGAACGGATACCATGGTTTATTACCTTGCTAGGGCTAAACCAAGAAAGTTATTCGGAAGGAATTGGAGCAAAGCGTGCTATATTTTCACATTGAAAGAACCGAACTAATAGATTATCGTTAAACTTCGCACTTAACTTACTGAAAACCCACGGTTTTCTTTGAATTTCATGTATTTTGGCAACGACGGAGCGTTGTCCATGACTTTGAGAAAATTCTTTAGGATAAGGCCGTGATATGAAGCCTTTAAAATCTAAAGTAAGGTCGCTTTTATCAGTAGCCTTTTTTGAAATCGAATATTTAAAATTCAGAAAAAGTTTGGCGTTTCAGAAGAAACAGTCCGCCGCTCGGATGAAAAGGGAATCGCTAAAATCATCAAAATTGGTCGTATAAGATACGTTCGAAATTCCGATATGGAAAATATTCGTAATCAACTTTGTGGGGCTAAAAAGTAAAACACTTATTTAAGCCCAATAAAAAAAGGAAATATGGTACGGGTGAAGGGACTCGAACCCCCACGCCTTGCGGCGCTTGGACCTAAACCAAGTGCGTCTACCAATTCCGCCACACCCGCACAATTTAGGGAGATTAAAATTCCATCACCCTATTCTTCGCGTTTAATAGCAAAGTGTCTGGAGGGATGCGAGAGGAAAACGTAAGCCATTTGATATGATCGTAGATTATTTTTCAAGGCATTCGAGAACGCCACAGAATAAGCCAGAACAAAAACTAAAAATTCACAACAGCATTATGATAAACAAACGCTTAATTAACGCCCCAAAATAACTTTTTCATTGAAAAATTGAGAGATAAAATTGACATGATAAATGAAATTTAGGAGCCAATAGGTTCAAGATGTCACGCAAGGTTTTTAAATGTTACACTGTAAAATTAGTCGATATGTCTTAACTCAAAATAAGCAAAATCGTGATAAGACTGGATGTAGAACCTCTAAGCGTGCGAGTGAACTCCAACAAAAGGATCATAACCCGAGACAGCAGCATTGTGATTCTGCTCTATTTAGAGCTTTCAGAAGTTAGCGTAACCAGTACCAAAATTAGGGCTGACTGGTTTTTGATCTTTTATATCAAGGGGGACAATTAAACGATTGATTAATAATATATATTAAAAATTTGATGCTAACATTAAACTTCTGCAAACTTAATTTTCCACCAGCACATAGCCTTATGAGACAGCCTTTAAGCGACTGTAACTACTGTTAACTCGTACTACTGTTAACAGTATCATATTCAAAATTTGACTATATGCCTTTTATAATCTGATTATATGCCGACACTTCATCATAGTTAATAAATTTTATTAAAGTTTAAATATTTAACATTTTCAACATTTTCAACATTTTCAACATTTCACTGTGACTGCGTTTTACAATTTATAATGCGTCTTTGAGATTTAATCGGTCTCGTTCTATTTACCATTTTTTTAGCGCCGAACCATTGGTAGCCAAAATTCGCACAAAACCAGAAAAATCGGCGTCCTTACTTTTAACACGGTGTTTGTGGTGATTCACTTATGATCATAGTTTGATCGATTTGCCTATTTTTTAAGCATACCTATTGGAAACCGGCATTACATAACAAACGACACTCCCTCACTAATTGTGAGAGAAAGCTTGACGTGGTTTATCAGAACAAATGTGTAGGCAATGGAGTCGCGGTCATGAAGAAAATCGAAGCGATTATTAAGCCGTTCAAGCTGGACGAAGTAAAAGAAGCACTGCAAGAAGCGGGTATTCAGGGTCTAAGCGTTGTAGAAGTTAAAGGATTCGGTCGCCAAAAGGGTCACACTGAACTATACCGTGGCGCTGAATACGTTGTTGATTTTCTACCCAAAGTTAAAATTGAAGTCGTTTTAGCCGACGATCAAGTTGATGGTGCTATCGAAGCCATTATCACTGCTGCCAAAACTGATAAAATCGGTGATGGAAAGATTTTTGTTTCCGACGTTAGCCAAGCGATCCGAATTCGCACCGGCGAAGAAGGTGATGAAGCTTTATAATTATCGGTCGCTACTTCCAGAAGCACGATAAGATCAGTACTATATTAAACCTGTTAAACGAAAGACCGCTGATATGATCAACAAAGATATTGTCACAATGATTAAAGACGAAGACATCGATTATGTTGATGTTCGTTTTACTGACCCAAGAGGCAAGTTGCAGCACGTTACTTTGATGTCAGATCAAGTTGACGAAGATTTTCTCGAAGAAGGATTTATGTTTGATGGATCCTCTATTGCAGGTTGGAAGTCTATCGATAAATCTGACATGAAACTTATGCTCGACGTGGATAGCGCTTATATTGACCCTTTTTACGCTGAAAAAACGCTTTGCATACATTGCTCTGTAGTGGAACCTGATACTGGTGAAGGCTACGATCGTGATCCTCGCGGAACAGCCGAACGAGCAGAGTCTTATTTGAAATCCACAGGTATCGGCGACACGTCTTTTTGGGGTCCCGAGGCTGAATTTTTCTTGTTTGACGACGTTCGCTATCAAGTTGGAATTAACAAAGTATCATACCAAGTTGATGCAATTGATGCTTCGTGGAATACTGACACTGAGTATCAAATGGGCAACTCAGGCCACCGTCCCGGTGTTAAGGGTGGCTATTTTCCAGTAAACCCTATTGACGACGCACAAGACATACGCTCTGAAATGCTTTCGACAATGAAGCGCATGGGCATGAAGGTTGACAAGCACCACCATGAGGTAGCGTCTTGTCAGCACGAACTCGGTCTAATCTTTGGGACGTTGACCACACAAGCCGATGAA
The DNA here is from genome assembly GCA_047635635.1 of Octadecabacter sp. Taxonomy (GTDB): domain Bacteria; phylum Pseudomonadota; class Alphaproteobacteria; order Rhodobacterales; family Rhodobacteraceae; genus Octadecabacter. The sequence continues at coordinate 13,022 of JBLILC010000005.1, forward strand.
TTACAGAAATATAAATACGTAGTTCACAACGTAGCGCAAGCTTACGGCAAAACTGCAACGTTTATGCCAAAACCCATAGCTGGGGACAATGGCACGGGCATGCACGTTAACATGTCGATCTGGAAAGATGGCAAGCCATTGTTTGCAGGTGATAAGTACGCAGACCTTTCCCAGGAAGCTCTGTGGTTCATTGGTGGTATTTTGACACATGCCAAGGCACTGAATGCAATAACAAACCCATCCACAAATTCCTACAAGCGACTTATCCCAGGTTTTGAAGCTCCTGTTCTTCGCGCCTACTCTGCCTCCAACCGTTCAGGTTGTGTACGCATCCCATGGACAGAATCTCCAAAAGCCAAGCGCGTTGAAGCGCGTTTCCCTGACCCCGCAGCCAATCCATATTTGTGTTTTGCTGCATTGTTGATGGCAGGCCTTGACGGTATCAAGAACAAGATAGATCCCGGCCCGGCTTCCGACAAAGACTTATATGATTTACCACCGGAAGAACTGGCCGAAATTCCAACGGTTTGCGGTTCCTTACGTGAAGCCCTGGAAGAATTGGAAAAAGACATGGACTTCTTGCTGCAAGGAGATGTGTTCACTAAGGACCAGTTGCAAGGTTACATGGACCTCAAGTGGGAGGAAGTTTATGAATATGAACACACGCCGCACCCTGTTGAATTCAAACTTTACTACAGTTGTTAATTTCTAAAAACTATCTTCTGCCAGCACAGCAAAGGCACCTCACATCGGGGTGCCTTATTTCGTTGCCGCCAAAATCAATCTTCCAGCAAGGTTATTGCCGCAACAATCATATGAAATTGATAATGGGTTATATCTTATTGACGAATTGTTGGTTGGAAATTCAGGTGTAATCAATTTATATTTTATTATGCTGCTAAAGTAGCCCCTGGCGGGACCTCAAAGCCTTGATTTGGTGGACAGTGGCTTGAACAGAAACCAACACAAAATTGTCAGACACGCAGTGCAGCCTGTAAGTAAATTGTGCTAGATCATAACAAACACGCATTGCAAAACAGCGCCTGCAGACAACACCATGGTGACCAATTTTAGAATTATCTTTTAATTAGCAGCACACTGCCCATTTGCCGCCACCACAGTTGTATGAATGATAAATGCAACAGCATCTGGCTGTGGCAATCTCAAAACTGTTTGCCGTTCGCTGCGCAGATATGGCGCATCCGGCTCCCCTACACAGCGTAGATCATTTTCCTGTTTTGGCTGATGCAGTTCGGCTTTATTATAGCGTAATAGATTGGCCCTCCACATCGGATGCCCCTCCTGAACCCCGTCGAAGAGCCGCTGAACGCGCTTTGCAATAGCACCGTCATATTCAACTACAGGGTTATGGATTGCCATAAGTGGCTTACCAATTTTTTGCGAAAGTGTCCAACTTGCAGGGAAACATAGAACCGCACCGCTTAAAACATGCTCATTACCATACCGTTCCAATATACAGACGTCTTGCTGCAAAACAGCTCCAATAGATCGAAGTGGTGCAAGCCAGTCTATCAACACCTTATACCCGTCAGGACACTGCACATGATCCTCTGTCCTCACAAACCCATCAGGCAAAGCGTCCAATACGGCATCAACAAATCCACAGGCAGCCGCAAGACCACTCGGCGTCTGTGCATAAACATCCGCCTCACAATCATGTAATAACTTTCGCCGCAGCACCATTTGTGCGTCGTATGCATCATCACACGTCAACCAAGGGCCAACAACGGGGCGCATTGACGGTAGTCGCGCAGTAGCAACCTCAGTCTGACCTTCGGGTAATTTACTCTGTAATATAAGGTTCGGAATTTCATTCATTTTCACCACCTGTTTGTTTTTTTACCTGACAGACCCAATTTGCCCCATAATCTTTATAATAGACAATGAGGCTAAGCCATGAATAACTATTAACATAACACACGCAGTCAGACCTGCCTGATGATTATTTTTCGTAATGGCTTTCCAAATAGCAATGACCACGTTTGAATTGATCCGACACGACTAACTTTTGGTAAATGTCATGGTGCAGATCTGATATTACCGAACCTGTGGGCCATAAGGTAATACAGTTCGAACGCGGAGCACAAACAATCATAAGTCGCAGACCTGGTGACTTTTGAGCCTTAACCCGCTTAACTTTAGCTTACAAACTAACTTCGCAAACAAGCAGTAGTGAGACATGCACAACCCGTATTTAGCCATGCTTTTGTATACCGATGGGCACATGCTCCTTTGAGGCTTACAATAAGCCCGTTTCTAAACGCATTTAATTACCATTTGCACTAAAATCGCATCATAAATTCAATTTTTACTCTAAAATTGATAAATAGGGTTACCTCCCACATCAACCTTCGGAATAGTTAAAATTATGATCGAGAAACTTCGCGTGCGTAAAGCGCACTAATTTTCTGAAGATGACAATATCCACACTGGCATTACGCAGATTAATCACTACCAAGATTTGACCGCTTGACCAAAATAGCACCACCTTTTGATATAGTTTTAATTCTACTTTAAGATTAGCGTTGCTGTGTGGTAACAATTTTGCCCCCTGCAAAAGCGCACACAAACACGCCATGAGTGCCAGGATTCGTTCCGTATGCCGCCCTCAAGCCAAGACACCACCACACTGCTAAGCAAGATCGTTGGCCTAAGCATCGCCAAACTAGAGCCCACTCCATGCATCACACCTGCAAATGAAGAAACCAAATAACAAATTTCTAACAACCAATAGGCTTGTTATCCAAGACCACATTTACTCACCTTCTTGTGACGTAAGCGTCTCAACCCTTGCGGGCGCATCCGGCTTGTATCAACTTTATTTAAATTATTATTCAAAAGGCGATGCCAAATGCCCACCACCCGTTTCACTTTCTCCGGTCATAATGGCCAAAAACTCGCTGCCCGTCTTGATCTCCCCGAAGGTCCAAGACTTACAACGGCCCTGTTCGCACACTGTTTTACTTGTTCTAAAGACATTCCCGCAGCGCGCCGCATTGCAGCGCGCCTTTCGTCAATGGGCATTGCCGTGCTGCGCTTTGACTTCACTGGTTTGGGTCATTCCGAGGGTGAGTTTGAAAACACTAACTTCACCACTAATGTTCAGGACCTCGTGGCAGCAAGCGCAGAACTGGCGCGACGCGGCATGTGCCCATCTTTACTGATTGGTCACAGCTTAGGCGGTGCAGCTGTTCTAAAAGCCGCGCAAAAAATAGGCACTATTAAGGGTGTTGTAACTTTAGGTGCGCCATTTGACCCAAGACATATCACCAAAAATTTTACAGATGCTCTACCTAAAATCATGCGTGACGGAGTGGCCGAAGTATCTCTTGGCGGGCGTCCTTTCCGCATTTCAAATAATTTTCTGCAAGACATCGCCAAAAGCAATCTTACCTCCGCAATCACAAGCCTTAACGCCGCTCTTTTAGTGCTACACGCCCCACGAGACGCAACAGTTTCAATCGACAACGCATCCAATATTTTCCTCGCTGCTAAACACCCAAAAAGTTTTATTACATTGGACGGTGCTGACCACCTACTTAATCGCGCAGAAGACGCCGAATACGCGGCCGACGTCATCGCAACATGGGCTAAACGCTACATTGATCTGCCCCAACCTGCTCCACCTATTGGTACGCCCGAAGGGGTGCTGCGCGTTTCCGAAGCAGATCCAAATGGCTTTCTGCAAGACGTGCAATCAGGACCGCACCATCTGCTGGCGGACGAACCTGCAGCCTACGGTGGCACTAATAAAGGTCTAACACCCTATGGTTTTCTTTCAGCAGGCCTCGGGGCATGCACGTCTATGACAATTCGCATGTATGCCCGTCGCAAAGGCTGGTCGTTAACATCAGTTAGCGTAGATGTGACCCACAATAAAGTACATGGAGAGGACGCAGGCATGGAAACCAAATCAAAGATCGACAGTTTCCTTCGTACAATCACCCTGCAAGGTGATCTTGATGACAGTCAACGAGCTCGCTTACTCGAGATTGCTGATCGCTGCCCCGTTCACCTATCGCTGGAACACTCCAACCACATTGAAACAGAACTCAGTTAAATTTTTTTCCTATTTAGTTTTACCTCCGTCAACGTAGAACGAACATTTGTTATCGCACCCGTTACACTGCAATTGCTCACACCAACAAAAAATTGCTTATCAAATAAATGAGGCGCAGAGCATTGCTCTACGCCTCCCAATTCAACAGGCGTGAATGAGCAACCTAGCTACGTGCCTTACCAACAAACTTCCAGACTGCTGGAACAAGTAATGCAGCCAACGCCAACTTCAAAAAGTCACCAACGATGAATGGCGTAAAACCCCACTCAAGGATTGGCTTGTCCCAGCCATAAAGCGTACCCAGCCACAACAAACCTGGAATGTAGATTAGCGCATTACCAACAAACATTGCCAACGCCATAGTGCCAATGGAACGATCCCATCCCTTGCGGGCCACAAATCCAAGCGCCAATGTCGCCAATACATAGCCAACCAAATAGCCTCCCGTGCCGCCCGTCATATATTCGATGCCAAACGCATCAGCAGAAGATCCTGCAAAAACATCGAAGCCCGCGACACCAACAATCATATAACCAAGAATTGTTGCCATGCCCAAACGCGGCCCATAGGCAGCACCGACTGTCAGCACTGCAAACGTTCCCATGGTGATGGGAACAGGGATCATTGGGATTGAAACCTTTGAAGCCATTGCAAGCAAAGCGATGCCGAACACCACCATTATAACCTGTTTGATCCGAAGCGCGGCGCCCTCGGTTGGGCCAAACACTTCAGCCAGTGCTGGATTATTCATCGTCATCGCCATTTTATTAAAATCCTGTGATTGAATTATTCATACAATTAATGCCCCAGTACGCCTCTTTCTGCAAGCGCGAAGCCGGATCAAGTTAGTCAGCTACTATATAAGTTGTGACCGACTGGTAATTCTTGCGCGGCCCAGTCGCCTCCCACGTCACACTCCAACGCGGCCAATCCGATAGATCATAACTTCCCCGATACATGTCTGCCCCGCACAGATGCGTTGTTGCCAGTCCGCCCGCGACGGGATCAAAATTATGAAAGTCACGGCCATCAGCAAAGCGAACAAAAATATGACCACCGTCTTCGTGCCATAAATAACTACGTTTTGCCTCAAACCGTTTACCGTCCAGAATCAATGCTCCAATTTCCAAATAGACTGCACCTCTGGGCGACATTGATAACAGTACCCGCCCTTCAAATCTGGACTGCACATTCGCCCTGCGGTCTTCGATTGTGCGCGTGACGTTATACAACCCGATAAATTCAGATAACTGCCTCATTCTTCCCTTCCCTTCTCTTGTGGCCTGTGCCGCACCCCTTTATGACGCTTTCATCCGCTTTTGCACCTCACAAAAAGGCCAAATTCCATGATCTCTCGCTATTCACGCCCCGCCATGACCGATATTTGGGAACCTGCCACCAAGTTCCGTATCTGGTATGAGATCGAAGCCCATGCCTGCGAAGCCATGGCCAACATTGGCGCAATCCCGCGCGAAAACGCTGATGCGGTGTGGAAAGCAAAAAACACAGAATTCAACGTAGCGCGGATTGACGAGATAGAAGCCGTGACCAAACACGACGTTATTGCATTTCTGACTCATTTAGCCGAACATGTAGGCAGTGACGAAGCCCGCTTTGTACACCAGGGCATGACATCGTCTGATGTGCTAGACACCTGTTTTAACGTGCAATTGGTTCGTGCCGCCGACATCCTGATCGCCGATATCGAGGCGTTACTGGGTGCCCTGAAACGCCGTGCAATAGAACACAAAATGACCATCCGTGTTGGTCGAAGCCACGGCATTCATGCCGAACCAACAACAATGGGCCTGACTTTTGCACGTTTTTACGCCGAAATGGATCGCAACCTTACTCGGATGAAAACCGCCCGTAATGAAGTTTCGACGGGTGCAGTTTCCGGTGCAGTTGGCACGTTTGCTAATATTGATCCCCGCGTTGAAGAACATGTCTGTGCACAATTGGGCCTGACACCTGAACCAATTAGCACGCAGGTCATCCCACGCGATCGCCATGCAATGTTTTTTGCAACGCTTGGTGTGATCGCGAGCTCAATAGAAAACGTTTCCACAGAAATCCGTCACATGCAGCGCACGGAAGTTTTGGAAGGTGCAGAATTCTTTTCAGTTGGGCAAAAGGGGTCTTCGGCAATGCCGCACAAAAAGAATCCTGTGCTAACTGAAAACCTGACGGGTTTAGCACGTCTTGTGCGAATGACAGTGATACCCGCGATGGAAAACGTAGCGCTGTGGCACGAACGCGATATTTCGCATTCGTCTGTCGAACGCGGTATTGGACCAGATGCAACTGTAACGCTAGATTTTGCGCTCAACCGTTTAACGGGTGTTATCGATAAAATGTTAATTTTTCCTGAAAATATGCTTGATAATATGAACAAATTTCCTGGCCTTGTCATGTCACAGCGCGTACTTCTAGCTCTGACACAAGCAGGTACATCCCGCGAAGATGCCTACGCAATGGTGCAACGCAACGCTTTAAAAGTGTGGGAAGAACGAACAGATTTTCGCGAAGAATTGTTGGCGGACGAACAGGTTGTAGCGGCACTAGGCGCAGACGCGATCAATGAAAATTTCAATCTCGACTACCATACAAAACATGTCGAAACAATTTTCGCCAGAGTTTTTGGCTCCAACGCATAAATCCCTAACACTTACAGTCGCAAATATTCCGCCATGGGCTCATCAGTGGCCCATGGTATGGCAACTCAGTCATGCTGTGTTCACCTAGTTGGCCCAGTGATTCAGAAGCTTAGCTAAGATATTTTAAAGCGCGTAAAAACTCACCAGTTTGACCATAATATTATCCCTTGAACGACTTTTACATTAAATATGTTGCCTAGGTTCAGACAGTTCAATTATCTCCGTATTGATTTAATATTGGCTAAAATCATGAAACGCGATTATTTCTAGAACTTGGGGGGAGCGATAATTCAACTCAGAATATCATCGGGAATCGCCCTTAACTTTCAAGTCATAATTTTCTTTTACAATTATGCTTGGCCTTAAAACAACAGAAATGCTTCAAATCAACAGCGCAAAAAACCATGAACTTCGTACCATCCTGCTTTTAAGACTCCATATAAGTAAAACTACAACTCGTTTACGCCTGATATTCAGAGATTACGCCCATAGGTTAACTTATGCCTGACTAGATCTATTATCGTCAAATTAAGCGCCATCGAACGGATCTGCACAGCATTACTTCAGCGTGTACCTGCCTGTTTGAACCAACGGCACATAATATCGTGTCGGTGCGTTCATTAACTCCAAACCAACTTCGGCAATTTAATTTTGTGCTTGAAAGATTAATATTACGAGACCCAATCAGCGACTACGTGCATAAAGCAATCTGCACTTTAACCAACATCCCCGTACAGCTCACCTAATCAGGCATCCTTAAAGTCGAGTTTTACATCAGTTCTACCCACTTTGAGCAAGTTTTTGGCTTTAGCCACAGGAAAAGGTGGACGTGTGGCTAAAGCCTCTTCAAAACTGCAAGAATATGAACACGTGCATTGCCAACAAACCTGCACGAAGAAATAGCAAGATGGTGGAAAAGTCAAATCTCAACCTAAAATCTACGTAAGTCGCCGTGGTCAGAGCAATCAGCGCTGAAGAATGCAGAAACAATCATACTTAATTTAAGCCGATAAGACTGATACAAGTTTGCAGGGTTCCATGCACTCACAACTCAGCTTAATGTCAATTTATGAATGATGCAAAAAATCCACCTGACGACAGTTCACCCTCCCTTAAGCATGCGCGCCGTTGGCACGACATGGGCGGAGACACCGCTGGCCCAATCCCAATGAAACAAATTCCAGACGCCGATCATGATTTCTCACTTTGGGAAAAGCGAGTTGATGCCTTGATGATAATAGGCTCAGCAAAAGGATTCTTCACTGTCGATGGACTGCGCCGTGTTCTTGAAGATATGGGCGAGGACGCATTTGAAACTATGACATATTACGAACGCTGGGTCATGGCCATAAACCATAACCTCATTGAAGGTGGGGCCTATACCACAGCTGAACTTGCAGAAAAAATGGCGCAAGTCGCTGCGCGCGGCGATACATATGGCGATGCGGCGGCACAACGTTAATGCAGAAAGTCCGTGTTAAACCCCTCATTCCGCCAGGCCACGTGCGCACTCCTGCGTATCTGCGCGGCAAAGTTGGCATCATCGAACGCTCACTTGGAGCGTTTCCAAATCCTGAAGCTCTCGCCTATGGTGTGGCAGCCAGCGATCTTCCATTGCACCGCGTTAGGTTTGCAATGTCAGATGTCTGGGAAGCAAATGCAGAAAACCCAAACGACACCCTAGATGCCGAGATTTACGAACATTGGTTGGAGCCAGTAGATGCCACATGACCACAATAAACATGAAGACATGCACGACAACCTTAGTCCATCCGGACACCCATACCGCACCGATGACGATGAACCGCTCAACTATTGTCAAGTGATAGAAATCTCGATTCGCGAACTTTTGGTGGAAAAGGGCATCACCACCGCAAGTGAAATTGCGGCTCAAATTGATACAATGGATGCCCGCAGACCCATCAATGGCGCTCAGGTCGTTGCTCGCGCGTGGTGCGATCCTAAATTTCACGCAGCACTAATGAACGACGCATCTACTGCGACGCGTGATATGGGATTTGACGTTGGTGCGCTCAAATTGATTGCCGTTGAGAACACTGAAAATATTCACAACATGATCGTTTGCACCCTATGTTCATGCTACCCACGCAATCTTTTAGGCCTCCCACCTGATTGGTACAAATCGCGAGCCTATCGCAGCCGCACGGTGCGTGAACCGCGCTCTGTTTTAGCTGAATTCGGTGTCACTTTTCCAAGCACAACAAAAATACGCGTCCACGACAGCACGGCTGATATGCGTTATATCGTGATTCCAAATCGTCCCGTTGGTACCGAAAACATGATGCAAAAAGATCTTGTCGGGCTTGTTACCCGTGACAGCATGATTGGTACTGGCCTTGCAATCACACCCTCTAAGACTAACGCAAAGCCGCAGACGCCATAATAGCACCAGGGCCTGGTTCTTGGACAATAACCACCAAAGGACCCTTAGCAAGAGTATTAACGGTTATGTTCAAATCATCATCGCCGTTCCATTCACCAATAATGCTCCAATCGGTGACTATATTAACATATCTAAGTGACTTTCCTGCGTTTTCGCCACGACGAATATCTACAGTTTCTTGCGGGCTATAACGAATCACCTGCACCACTGTTCCCCTACGCAATGCACGTGACGTGACGCCCGTAATCTGTAACTTACCACCAGACCGTTGCAATGTAATGCGGGTTCCAGTCGGATTGGCGGTGTGAGCTTGAATTAAATTCGCCACATCCATGGGTTTGGCTCCAATCACATGATCCACACCACCAACAATCATCTGTGGAGTGTAAATCACACTCGCTCCTGCGACATTGGCATACCGTTGCTGGCGCACCGTGTGCTGAGGATCAGCAAAACTGTCCACCCAACCGATATAGTCCCAATAATCAACATGCAGTGCTAAAGCTATCACGTCTGATCGCGCCGCCAATGTATGCAACATCTCATCCGCTGCCGGGCAACTAGAACAGCCCTGCGAGGTAAAAAGTTCTAAAACCACAGGGCCATCAGCCATCACAGGTGTGACAATAGAAAAACATGAGGCCCAAATGGAAAAGACGGTTACAAAAGTATGGCGCATAAAAAATCCTGTCGTTTCAGACTTCCTATAACGCACCAACGCACAACAAACCAATCAACCGTTTGCGATTAGAATGTTACAATATCATCAAGGGGTGATCCCGCGCTTAAATCCAAATAACAGATGGGTAAAATTCAGTAAAACGGGACTTGGTTCTAATTGTGTGCAATGGTATACCGATGTCAGAATCAGAATCCATGCCCCTGCAGGAGAGATCAATATGACCATTACAGTAGGCCACGACAGCGCCAAAACCCGTAAAACCCTCAAAATAGGTGACCAGTCACTTGCATATTATTCTATTTCCGCAGCGACCACAGCAGGTTTAGGCGACTTTTCTAAACTGCCTGCCGTACTGAAGGTCGTATTGGAAAACATGCTGCGTTTTGAAGACAACAAGACGGTAACTGTAGACGATATCAAAGCCTTCGCAGAGTGGGCTATCAAAGGGGGCAAAAACCCACGCGAGATTGCCTACCGCCCTGCCCGAGTACTAATGCAAGATTTTACCGGTGTTCCTGCTGTTGTTGATTTAGCAGCGATGCGTGACGGAATTGTCGCCTTGGGTGGTGATGCCCAACAGATCAATCCATTGAACCCTGTCGATTTGGTAATCGACCACTCGGTAATGATTGACGAATTTGGCAACCCACGTGCGTTCCAAGTAAATGTCGACCGCGAATATGAACGCAACATCGAGCGCTATACATTTCTGAAATGGGGCCAGTCCGCTTTTTCTAACTTTCGCGTTGTTCCACCAGGCACAGGCATTTGCCATCAAGTAAATCTCGAATACCTCAGCCAAACCGTCTGGACTGATGTAGACCAAAACGGCGACGCAGTAGCCTATCCTGACACGCTAGTCGGAACCGACAGCCACACAACTATGGTGAACGGCGCAGCAGTTCTAGGTTGGGGCGTTGGAGGAATTGAAGCCGAAGCATCCATGCTTGGCCAACCAATCTCCATGTTGATCCCCGAAGTCGTCGGCTTCAAGCTAACTGGCCGCATGGTGGAGGGCACGACAGGCACCGACCTTGTACTCAAAGTCGTCGAAATGCTGCGCGCCCACGGCGTTGTCAGCAAGTTTGTCGAATTTTACGGTGAAGGGTTAGATCACCTGCCACTGGCGGACCGTGCAACAATCGCCAACATGGCACCAGAATACGGCGCGACTTGCGGCTTTTTCCCCATTGATGACGAAACCCTGCGCTACCTGCGCAACACCGGCCGTAATGAAGATCGGATCGAATTAGTTGAAGCCTACGCAAAAGCAAACGGTTTCTGGCGCAGTGTGGACTATGATCCCGTCTACACTTCCACGCTTGAACTAGACATGAGCACCATCGTTCCTGCAATATCTGGCCCCAAACGCCCACAGGACTATTTGGCACTAACTGGTGCAAAACTTGCCTTTACATGGGAAATGAAAAATACTTTTGAACGCCCCATGAACAAGGAAGTTACCGTTGAAGGTGAAGATTACACCTTGGAGTCTGGAAAGATTGTCATCGCGTCAATCACATCCTGTACCAATACATCCAACCCCTACGTCATGATTGGCGCAGGTCTGGTCGCCCGCAAAGCCGCCGCATTGGGTTTGAACCGTAAGCCTTGGGTCAAAACATCTCTTGCGCCCGGATCACAAGTTGTAACTGCATATCTAGAGGCTGCGGACTTGCAAACCGACCTCGACAAAATTGGCTTTAACTTGGTTGGTTACGGATGCACAACCTGCATCGGTAACTCCGGCCCATTACAAAAAGAAATCAGCGCAGCAATCGCCGAAGGAGACCTCGTAGCCACGTCTGTTCTGTCGGGTAACCGCAATTTTGAAGGCCGTATTTCACCAGACGTGCGCGCCAACTATCTGGCCTCTCCCCCGTTGGTCGTAGCCTACGCACTGGCCGGAACAATGGACATCAATCTGGCAACCGACCCAATTACCCAGACACCAGAGGGCAAAGACGTCTACTTGAAAGACATCTGGCCCTCGTCCAAAGAAATTGCTGATTTAGTCGAAAAAACTGTCACTCGAGAAGCGTTTCAGTCCAAATATGCGGATGTTTTCAAGGGTGATGAAAAATGGCAAGCTGTGGAAACTACAGGCGCAGAGACCTATGACTGGCCGTCACAATCCACCTACATCCAAAACCCACCCTATTTTCAAGGCATGTCAAAAGAACCCGGCGTTATCACTAATATCGAATGCGCCAAAGTGTTGGCAATTTTGGGAGATTTCATTACGACCGACCACATCTCACCTGCCGGTTCGTTCAAGGAAAACACGCCAGCTGGAGAATATCTGCTTGCACACCAAGTTCCCGTGAGAGAATTTAATTCTTATGGATCGCGCCGTGGGAATCATGAAGTGATGATGCGCGGTACTTTTGCTAATATTCGCATCAAGAACGAAATGCTGGACAGCGTCGAAGGTGGCTACACTAAAGGACCAAGTGGCAAACAGATGTCGATCTTTGACGCTGCGATGGCTTACATGAAGGCAGGGACGCCAACGGTTATCTTTGGCGGTGAACAATACGGTGCGGGATCATCCCGTGACTGGGCAGCCAAAGGTACTAATTTGCTTGGCGTAAAAGCTGTGATTTCAGAAAGCTTTGAGCGTATTCACAGGTCTAACTTGGTCGGCATGGGCGTCATTCCTTTTGAGTTCACAAATGGCGACAACCGTAAATCATTGGGCTTAACTGGAGATGAAACGGTGTCGATCTCTGGTCTAGACACGATTTCACCACTGCAAGATGTACCGTGCAAAGTTACAATGGACGATGGCACTGTTAAGAATATTACCCTAATGTGCCGGATCGATACCGCGATTGAGGTTGAATACATCGAACATGGTGGCGTTCTGCACTACGTACTGCGCAACCTCGCCAAAGCTGCCTAAAAACTTAATGGCAGACATGATCCAAAATTCGTGCACCCAATAGGGTACAGCTTCTTTAATTTGTTCCACCGACTTTGGTGTTTTCGGACCAGAGAAGCTGGACGTTTCAAATAAGGCAGATAAGTTATTAAAATGGAAAACAGATCATTCGAGTTCTCTCACGCGCTATGCCGCCTCCCAGCAGCATCTGTAACTGACGGGTTGCGCGCCAGAGATCACGGCGACCCAGACCCACTTGCTTTTGCCACAGAACATGCCGCCTACATCAGCGCCCTTCGTGAGGCTGGGTGCGTCGTTAACATCCTACCCGCAGACGAGGCATTTCCCGATTCAGTTTTCATTGAAGACCCCGCATTGGTGTTAAACGGCACAGCAATTGTCTTGCGCCCCGGTGCAGCGTCCCGTCTTGGCGAAGCCGCATCAATTCGGCCAGCATTGATTAAAAATATGAACAATGTAATTGATTTAATCACAGACGGTTACGTCGACGGTGGCGATATACTGTGCACAAACGATCGGGTGTTATTGGGCCTATCGGCCCGCACTAACTTCCGAGGAGCCCAAGACCTACGCCCAATTGTTGAAAGTTTAGGATACACTCTGGAGGTCCTGCAAACGCCACCTGAAATTCTACATTTTAAAACTGAAAGTTCACTTCTAGATGCACAAACAGTGCTGGCAACTCCCGCATTGGCCGCTTCAGGTGCATTTAAAGGATTGAAGATAATCAAAACGGCTTTTGGTGAAGAAGCCGCTGCCAATGCTATACGCGTCAACACCCATGTATTCTTATCAGCGGGACACCCAAAGACCGCAGACATTTTAAACGATGCTGGCTATTCAGTGCGGATACTCAATACTAGCCAAGCCGCACTTGTCGATGGTGGGTTAAGCTGCATGTCACTGCGCTATACTCGCTAGATTTATCAATTGGCACTTCGCGCCGCATTAAGCGCTGGGCGCAATCTGTTAGCCAATTCCCGCTTTGTCACTGGCGCAGCCATGCGCAACAAAATCGTTCCTTCTCCATCAATGAGAAATGTTTCTGGGACACCATAGACGCCCCAATCAATGGCGTGAAAACCGCGCGGATCTGATCCGACAGCCAAGTATGGATCACCAAGACTATCGAGAAATGACAGTGCATTTTGATCTAGGTCTTTATAATTTATACCGTAAATTGAAACACCTTCGCCTGCCAGTGTAGTCAAATTAGGGTGTTCGACGCGGCACGGTGCGCACCAACTGGCCCAGAAGTTTACAATCTTGATCTCTCCGTCGCGAAGCATTGCATCAGATAGTGGAGCGAGGCCATCAATGTCTGAAACATGGATTTCTGGGGCAGGCCTGCCAATAAAGGCAGATGGTAATTCCGCCCCCTGTCCTCCGAAAAGGCCTTGACCCAATATAATTCCAACAATACCAGCAAAAATTAAGAATGGGACCATCATCAACTTAGACATTGTTAAGCGCCATGCTGGCTTCAATTTTAAGCAATTGTGCACGGATTTTTCGACCACGATAGAGTGATAAAGTCGAAATAGTGAATAACAGAAAGATTGACAAAACATAAGCAGACGTAACTTCAACCGAATAATTACCAAGATCTGGGATCATGAACGCATCCTTATTTGAAGTGCACGTATGCGACGTACTCGTATTTCAGTTTGGGTGCGAATCAAGACTAATACAAAAAACAGCAGCCCGAACCCAATCATGCAAATCAACAGCGGCACGAAGAATTCATCAGAAATAGTACGTCCGCCTGTGGCAACGGGGACACTGGTACCTTGATGCAAGCCTTGGTTCCAAAAATTAACGGCGTAGCGAGATAGTACCGCAAATACCGACCCAACAATACATAAAACGCTCGTTAGATCAGCAGCGGTGTCCGGATTTTCAATAGCTTCCCACAATGCGATATAACCAAGATAAAACAAAAATAGGATCAGAAATGATGTCAATCGTGGATCCCACGCCCACCATGTGCCCCACATAGGTTGACCCCATATTGCGCCTGTTACCAGAGTGATTAGAGTCATAACAATACCCACGGGTGCTGCTGCACGCGCGACCAATGCGCTGACATGGTGGCGCCTTACCAACCAAATTAGTGATGCCAAGAGCATCATGAACCACGCATTGATTGCCATGAGTGCAGCTGGCACATGTAGGAATATAATCTTAACCGTTGACCCTTGTCGAAAGTCGTCTGGCGTCAAGAAAAAACCCCAAACCAAGCCGACCACAAGGCAGGCAATCCCCAAACCTAAAATCCACGGCACCAAAGGCGTCGTGAACGTAATGAATTTCTTCGGATTGGCATATTTCCAAATCGACATAATGATTAGCTATTCCGATGTTCGTTATACAGCAATGATCATCACCTAAGGTTGACTCGCAGCGCGGACGATGCGGCAAATGGCAACAGGGCAAAACTGCCCAACGTGATACCCGCTAGCATTAATAAAGGTGTCGTAGCATCCAATCCAAGAGTTCCAAGCCTAACGGCTTCAGCCCCAAAAATTAGCGTCGGGACATAGAGCGGCAACACCAAAAGCGACATCAATAACCCACCACGTCGTAAGCCTACGGTCAACGCTGCACCAAACGTGCCAATCATTGAAAGTGCAGGCGTTCCAAAAGCGAGGGAGGCAAGCAGCCAGAAGTATGCAGATGTTTCAAGATTTAATAGAAACCCCAACGCGGGTGCAGCCAGTGTCAGAGGCAACCCTGTTGTGATCCAGTGGGCTATGCCCTTGACCAGTGCCACCCCCTCCAACGGCAGTGGTGAAGTTGCGAGAAGTGGTAAAGTTCCATCTTCAAAATCCAGTGCAAAAATTCGGTCTAGCGACAGCAACGCAGCCAGCAACGCCGCAATCCACAAGATACCCGGTGCTATACGACTCAGCAACGCCGCATCAGGTCCAACACCGAACGGCACCAGCACCACAACAATCAAAAAGAATGCCAAGCCGAGGCCAAATCCGCCCCCAGCCCGCAGCGCAAGCTTGAGGTCACGGCGCAACAGAGAAATCAAGAGTACGACCTGCACTTCATAAAAATAACTCGTCAGACCCGCCGCCAGCGTTTGCAGACGACTTCAAAGGGGACAATTCCAGTTCTGTTGCGTCAATACCTAGATCAGCGTGCGTTGCGATCACAGCAATCCCACCGTTTTTTAGATGACCGCTCCTAAGCCAATTTGCAAACAACTTGACAGAAAATTTATCGAGGCTGGTGGTTGGCTCGTCCAGAAACAAAACCTTTCGACCTATGACCCCCAAACGCGCCAACCCGACACGGCGTTTTTGACCCGCCGACAGCGTGCCAACAAGTCGTGTGCGCAAATCATTCAGATCAAAAGCATCAAACACAGTATCTGGCAATTTAGTATTATATACGTCAGCCCAAAACGCTAAACTTTCAGTTACAGTCAGTTGCTCTTTGATCCCATCAGTGTGGCTTGCGTACGCTCCTGCCTCTTCAGGGAAATTCACAGTGCCAGACAACGCAGGCTGCAAGCCCGCAAGCGTGCG
The DNA here is from genome assembly GCA_047635635.1 of Octadecabacter sp. Taxonomy (GTDB): domain Bacteria; phylum Pseudomonadota; class Alphaproteobacteria; order Rhodobacterales; family Rhodobacteraceae; genus Octadecabacter. The sequence goes on from JBLILC010000005.1 coordinate 29,290, forward strand.
TAACAAAGTCGTCTTGCCTATGCCGTTCGGCCCCCGCAAAACTAGCGCGCTGCCTGCGTGCACTGCAAATGACACGCCTGACAAAACAGGTGATCCACCACGCGCAATAGATAGATCTGTGACAATTAACTTCATAACTTCATGCTAATATATTGAGTCATAGAGCTACTATACAGGAAGAAGCGCCAGACCAACGCGCCGCCCTTCGGATAAGACCACATTGTACGTGCGACAGGCCGTCGGCGACGACATGACCTCAACTCCAAGCCCTGCATCTTCCAAAGACTTACGAAATTCGACTGAAATATACGCTATTTCCGCACCCGTTCCAATGAACACAACATCAATGGCATCAGCCACATCAATCAACCTTTGCGCATCATCGAACCCACCCCATGGTGCGACGCCTGATGGCAGAACGACCAACGCCCCTTCATAGACATCACCACCAATGCGGAAGAAGCCAGGGCCATATCCGTCAACAGGTTTAGCATCTGTGTAAACTACCTCGTTCAATCGCATTCTTGAGCCTCCTTAGGCGTCGATGTTTGAAAATTGCCCGCCAACGTTTTTGTTGGTACCAGACCAGTCGCGCTTTACACCCAACACCAGCAATGTTGTCGATGCTACAAAAATCGAAGAGTACGTTCCAACTATAACACCCCAAATCATCGCAAATACGAACCCACGGATCACATCGCCTCCAAGCACGTAGAGCGAAATCAGCGCAAGCAATGTCGTAAACGATGTCATAAATGTCCGGCTCAGGGTTTCGTTGATTGACAAGTTCAGCACCTCCTTGAGCTTCTTAGATTTATATTTACGTAAGTTTTCACGAACACGATCAAAGACTACAACAGTATCATTCAACGAATATCCCACGATGGTTAACAAAGCGGCAATAATCGCAAGATCAAAACGAATATTTAGCTCTGAGAATATTCCAATAGTCAGTACGACGTCATGGACCAACGCCACTACTGCGCCTAAGGCAAACTGCCATTCAAAGCGTAACCAAATATAGATCAGCACTGCACCAATAGCCAGAATTACTGCAAGGACTGCCGATTGGATCAACTCACCCGAAACCGTGGGTCCGACAGATTCAACTGCTGGGAATGTTATATTAGGATCAAGCGAGGTCAGCGCATCCTGCACAGCTGAAATTGTATTGTTTGAAACAGATTCTTCACCTACTTGCGCTTGGATCACTACCGTAGCAACATTTTGATCAGCGGCGAATGTGGGGTCGAAGACCTCAGTGATTGTGACTTCACCCAACTCTAGCGGGGCGATAACTGCACGATATTCAGAAACGTTGATCATGTGCACACTATCAGTGCGCAGCGTTGTTCCACCTTTAAAATCAATGCCGTAATTGAGGCCTTGTGCAAGGAATGATACAAAGGCCACCACTACCATAGCGCTAGATAACCCCAGCCATACTTTACCGCGTTTAAAGAAATCAAAAGCAGTCTCAGATTTGACCAAACGTAGATACTTACCTGAAAATATCTTTTTAGGTCGTTTGCGTTCGAACCAAATCACGACCAACAAACGAGTTACAAAGATCGCAGTGAATACCGAAGTAATGATGCCCAGACCCAGGGTGATCGCAAACCCACGCACAGGGCCAGCCCCCATAGCAAACAAGATTCCCGCAGTGATGAGAGTGGTAATGTTGGCATCAATAATAGCAGAAAGCGCTTTTTCGTATCCTAATTCGATGGCTCGCGCCGGGCCTTTAGCTGTACGCGATTCTTCTCGGATACGCTCAAATATCAACACATTTGCGTCAACAGCCATACCGATGGTCAATACAATTCCGGCGATACCTGGCAATGTCAGCGTGCCACCAATCAACGACAACATCGCAAAGATAAGTGCGACGTTGACCAACAAGGCGACGTTGGCAAAAACACCTAGCAAACCGTAACTCAACACCATGTAAATCAGCACCAACGCAAAGGCTACAATGCAGGCAACGGTGCCTGCATTGATGCTGTCTTGCCCAAGATCAGGACCAACAGTTTGTTCCTGCAAGAAATTCAATTCAGCAGGCAACGCACCAGCACGTAGTAACACTGCGAGATTAGTAGACTCTTCAAGAGTAAAACGTCCCGTGATAATTCCCGATCCGCCGGAAATATGGCTTTGAATTGTCGGCGCGCTGACCACTTCATTATCCAGCACAATGGCAAAAGGAGACCCGATATTATCGCGGGTATAATCCCCAAACTTGCGTGCACCTGAGGGGTTAAACCGAAACGTCACAGCAGGCTGGTTGTTTTCGTTAAACGTCGGCTGACTGTCAACAAGTTCTTCGCCCGTCACGACCGGAGAGCGCTCGACAATGTAATACTGGCCAATAACGTCCAAACTTGGGATCACCATGTTTCCTGCACCGGCGCGTGCGTCTGGATCACTTGTGGAACCAACAACAGGGTGAAACCCCAATTGCGCTGTGGTTCCAATAATATCCTTAACTTCTTGCGCAGATCCTACACCGGGAACTTGGATTAGAATTCGGTTAGCACCTTGGCGTTGAATAGATGGTTCACGTGTGCCAGTTTCGTCGATACGGCGGCGCACAATTTCAAGAGCTTGCCGTACTGTGCGATCATCAGTTGCCACTTTTTCAGCGTCCGACAATGTAATTACAATATCAGTTGTGGACACGGCAGCGACTTCGATATCGGTCTCACCAACACTAGTAACACTAACAACTTGTTGCGCCAACCCGCGCGTTAATTCCAACGCGCGCTCCATGCCTGTAGGTTCAGAAATCCGCACCTGAAGTGCTCCTGATGTGCTACTAACATCTGTCACAAAGCCAACAACATTGCGCTGTGCGGCCAGTACGTCACGAACTTCGGGCCACATACCCCGCATACGTTGCTCATAAACTTGCTCAACTCTCACCTCGGCGAGTAATTGCGCGCCACCACGCAAATCAAGCCCAAGGTTAACTAGGTTATCTGGCAGGAACGATGGCCAATCGGCAGCCACCAACTCAAGCTCAGTTGTAGTGCCGCTTTCAGTAATGACCGCTTCGGCGTCATTGGACATTTCAACTTTACTGTAAAATCCGTTTGGCATGGCAACTATAATGCCAAGCGCAACGACCAGCCAAATCGCAGTGCGCTTCCAAAGGTCAATTTTAAGCATGGAGAAGTCCTGTCTAATCTATCAAAGGCAAATGAGCCCGTTATTTTTATCATGTGGGGATTGGCGCGCTATGCATAGCAGTCAGCGATTTGAAACGTGTCGAACGCAGACTAGGGGTAAAAACCAGAACTAGGATCTGATCCGTCCATGATATGACGAACCAAAATAAAGGGAACCATTTCTGGCGGGTTGTTTGTTAAAGGTGCACTAAATGAACTAGCTAAAAACGAGAATAAATCACCTGCCCCCTTATAAGCCATCAATACGATATTTTTGGTTAAATCATTAGATATCTCATCAGCTTTTAAACCATCTAAATTGTCCAACGACATCAAATGACCATCGTTAAACACCAGAGGTGTTACGATGATGCCCTGTGAACTGCGCACAACGACAGCGCCGAAACTCAAAAACAACAAACATCCCGTTAAGGCAACAAAAATAAGGGCACTACATGCGCCCACGCTCACGCCGAATGTCATGAGCGCGTTCTTAATCATTTTTCAGTAGGCTCAGTCTTACTCAAAACCTGGCTGATTGTTGAACGCACAACCCGAACCTTCACACCCTCTGCTAGTTCAACTTCAACCTCAGCATCGTCCTTTATCTTGGACACTTTGCCCATAAGTCCGCCAGCAGTCACAACCTGATCGCCCCGACGCAGAGAGGCCACCATCGACTGGTGTTGCTTAACTTTTTTTTGCTGCGGACGGATCAACAAGAAATACATGATTGCAAAGATCAGAATGAGCGGAATAAATTGGCCGATGGAGTCCATAAAGTGTTTTCCTTGTTCTCACACGAAGGCATTTCCTTCGCGTTTTGGGGACACTACGAATGTGGCGCGGGATTCGCAACGAGCAGAAGCGTCAAATATGTACGCTTCGGCTAGATACAATCCATCTAAATCCCATTTGCTTTCCATACCCTCAAATTTGGGGCATAGGGATTTTTAGATAAACCGATCAAAGGATCAATTTCATGCACGATATTCGCGCCATCCGAAAGAACCCTGCAGACTTTGATGCAGCCCTGTCCCGTCGCGGTGATGCGCCATTGTCAGCTGAATTGGTCGCAATGGACGAAGCCAGGCGCACCAAAATTCTTGCGGCAGAAACTGCGCAAGCCGACGCCAACAATGCCGCCAAAAAGGTTGGGGCCGCGAAAAGTCGTGGGGATGACGAAGAATTTGAACGCTTACGTGCGCTCGTATCAAAAAGAAAATCACAAATCGCCCAATTAAGCGACGAAGCAAAAGCGCAAGGCGTCGCCCTAAACGCGCGTTTGGCAATGATTCCCAACCTTTCTGCGGATGATGTCCCCATGGGTACAGATGAAAGCGACAACGTCCAAATCCGGCAATGGGGTACACCACGCACGTTCGACTTCACCCCTTTGGAACATTTTGAAATTAATGCTGTCAAGCCCGGTATGGACTTTGAAACTGCTACAAAAATATCTGGAAGTCGATTTGTGTTGATGTCTGGTGCTATCGCCCGCCTGCACCGCGCTTTAGCACAATTTATGTTGGACATTCACACGGTTGAAAACGGCCTGACCGAAATAAATACTCCAGTTCTAGTGCGAGACAATGCGATGTACGGCACTGACAAATTGCCAAAATTTGCAAAAGACAGCTACCAGACAACTGAAGGCATGTGGCTGATTTCCACTTCGGAAATACCACTAACCTACATCGCCGCAGGTAACATTATCGACGCCAAAACCTTGCCCCGCCGCTACACTGCACACACGTTATGTTTTCGCTCAGAGGCTGGCAGCGCCGGCCGCGACACGTCCGGCATGCTGCGCCAACATCAGTTTGAAAAGGTGGAAATGGTTTCTGTTACCCACCCAGACGAATCCGACACAGAACAGAAACGCATGCTACGTTGCGCTGAGGATTTGTTAGAACGTCTAAAAATTCCTTACAGAACCGTCTTGCTGTGCACAGGCGACATGGGCTTTGGCGCGCGCCGTACATTCGATATCGAAGCATGGTTACCGGGTCAGAATGCCTACCGCGAAATCAGCTCAGTTTCGACGACAGGCGAATTTCAGGCTCGACGCATGAATGCCCGTTTCAAACCCGCAGATGGCGGAAAACCGCAATTTGTCCACACACTTAATGGCTCAGGCCTCGCCGTTGGGCGTTGTCTGATTGCGGTGCTGGAAAACGGCCAACAGGCTGACGGTTCCGTTATCATTCCAACAGCCTTGCACGGACAAATGGGCGGTAAAACCACAATCAATGCAGACGGAACTTTGGGGTAACTACCATTTTTCCAGACTTTTGATCGCGTTTTCAACTTGAACAAATATATGTCGACACCAATAAACCAGGGGCGTTCGACATGTATGTTGTTGTGTTGGTTAACGTCAATATCCGTAGGAAATTTACACACATTGGATGGGGTATTATTTGCAAGAGCCACTGCATTATTCGCCAAATCAATTATTTATTATAAGTCAAAACTTTGGGCAAACAATCCAGCTAAAACTGATGGTTCTAAATTGTTTTGCTCCATCTTTCTCACTTATGATAACATAAATGTAATGGGATCCCGTACAATTTTTAGACAATTACGTTCAAAAATACCATGATTATAAAAACCTGACTAACAAGCATACTGCAAAAGCCCCTCGTGAAGATTCAACAACCATAATTTTGTAACTGCATTCATAGAAGAACTTCCATTTGCAATAAGCTTTTAAAATGATTGTCGTTAACTCCCAATTCAACGCGCAAAAAAACTTAAAACTGGACTTGCCAGTAACAAAGGTATTGCACTTCCCAACCCTTACACCTGTGGAATATAAAAAGTCCTATACCCCGCCCTTGCACAATGCCTTCTGAGAAGGCCATCTTTTAAGGGAACTTCTAGTACACAATTTTTAAAGTTCAGAGGATATTTAGCATCAAGACGATGCCTATTTACATCAATAAAAATAATCGTGCTTTTGAAAGTCGTGTCCACAAAAGTTTAACTATAGGTTTAATGGAGCTTAACGATGCGTTAAGTCAGCAAGACCAAATCCCTGCCACGTAGGGTGACCTTGTTATCTTTAATGCAGTAATGTTTAAGACCTTATGAAGCACTCATTACTCACCCTAATCTTCACCGTGACTTTTGTGATATCACCGTATTTTACATCTCCGTTCAGCGGGTTTGAGGTAAATCAACTGCCGATTCCACAAATAGATCCACCCATCCAACCAGCAGGCTACGCCTTTGCGATTTGGGGTCTAATTTATGGCTGGCTGTTAGTGTCAGCTACTTATGGCATACTTAAACGTAGCGTCGATCCGGCTTGGGACAAAATGCGCACGCCATTAATTATCAGCCTAGCGCTTGGCACACCATGGCTATGGGTGGCGAACCAATCTGCAGTTGGCGCGACTGTTTTAATATTTTCTATGGCGTTTCCAGCTATTGTAGCGACTTTGCGAGCGCCGCGTGGGGACCCATGGCTTGCACTTTGGCCAATATCGATTTACGCAGGATGGCTGACAGCGGCTTCTTTCGTATCATTGGGTAGCACGGCGGCAGGATATGGCATAGTGTTCGACGCAACTGGTTGGGCGATCGCGGGTATAATATTGGCCTTAGTTGTGTCGTTAACCGTTCAAACCAAGAAACCAGCATCTCCAGCATATGGTATGGCCATTATCTGGGCGTTGGTAGGCATTATCGCTGCCAATGGTATAAATGCGGTGGCAGCATTATCAGCCCTTGGGATTATCGCAATGTTGGGATTGTTTGCGCTCCAAATGCGACAGCGTGTTCCTTAATCTGCCTAGCCCCTGAACCGCTTCTTAACGTCAGCAGGAGCTTTGCCCAAATGCTTACGCAGGCGTGAAGGAGTTGATTTTGTATTATTTTTATAAGGATTTTTATCCGCTTGACTGCGAAAATGCAGTCGGATTGGTGTGCCAGGCATATCAAAGTCAAGGCGCAAACCGTTGACCAGATAGCGTGAATAGCTTTCAGGTAACATATCAGGATGACTACACATTACAACAAATCCTGGTGGGCGGGTCTTAACCTGAGTGGCATAGCGCATTTTGATGCGCCTTCCACCTGGCGCAGGAGGGGGGTGCGCTTCGGTCATGCCCATCAACCAACGGTTCAATTGCGCAGTAGTTATACGGCGGTTCCAAACCTCATGCGCCTTCAAAATTGCCTCTTGAAGACGATCGATGCCCCGACCAGTTTTGGCGGATACTGTAATCAATGGCGCGCCTTTTAGCTGTGGTAGCAGGCGGGTAAACTGTTCTTGGAGCTCTTTTAACTTAGCTTGTTTTTCACCCTCAACATCCCATTTATTGACTGCCAAAACCACAGCCCGGCCTTCACGCTCAGCAAGGTCAGCTAGGCGCAAGTCTTGTTGTTCAAAAGGGATTTCAACATCAATTAGAATGACCACTACTTCAGCAAACTTTACTGCACGAAGGCCATCAGCAACTGACAATTTTTCTAACTTTTCTTGCACTTTGGCGCGCTTACGAATCCCAGCTGTGTCAAAGATCCGTACCGGGACTGTAGCACCCTCTGGCCCCCAATCCATCTGTACTGAAATTGCGTCACGAGTGATCCCTGCTTCTGGCCCTGTCAGAAGGCGGTCCTCACCTAGAATCTGATTAATTAGAGTCGATTTACCAGCATTCGGACGCCCAACAACAGCGATTTGCAGCGGCTTTAATTTTGTAGGTACTCTTGGACCATCGTCTTCATTATTTTCATCAACGTCAACATCCACTTCGGGAGCATCCGCAGCAGCACGTTCTTCAAACGCGTCCGATATTGGCATCAAGACGTCATACATCTCGCTCAATCCCTCACCATGTTCCGCTGAAAGACGGATTGGCTCCCCAAGTCCTAGATTGAAACCTTCAATTACGCCCGCATCTGCGGCTCGGCCTTCGGACTTGTTAGCCGCAAGAATTACCTTGGCACTTTTCTTGCGCAAAATGTCGGCGAACACTTCGTCGGCAGGCATAATTCCCACACGTGCATCGTACATAAACAAGCAAACATCTGCCATTTCAACAGCACGTTCTGTCAAAGCACGCATGCGGCCTTGCAACGATTCATCAGTAGCCTCTTCAAGACCCGCGGTATCGATCACGGTGAACCTTAAATCCCCCAGGCGCGCAGCACCTTCGCGCAAATCGCGCGTTACTCCTGGTTGATCATCAACAAGCGCGAGCTTTTTGCCGACAAGACGATTGAATAGCGTGGATTTGCCGACGTTTGGGCGGCCAACAATGGCGAGAGTAAAGGACATTGGATACGACTCTATTAGGTTTTGAAGGCGCATACACCCTTTAATGCTTAACGGAAAGCCAGCAATTGCCCGCGCTTGGTCACAACGTAAAGGGTACTATTTGCAACAACAGGGTTTGATGCCGCTCCACCAGGGATTTCGATGGTTCTAACCAAGGCACCCGACGTTGGGTCAAACTGGCGGATTAAGCCATCGCTTGATGCCACAATCAATAGACCACCAGCAAGGATTGGGCCGTAATGGGCAATACGCGTCTTTTGGCGACGTTCACGGGTCTCTTCAAAACTTGGAAGTGATACCCGCCAGATCGCCGTGCCGTCATCGGCGTCAAGCCGCAGCAATTCACCAAGATCGTTAACTAAGAAAACTGAACCACCCACAGGCCACACAGGGCCAACTGCCCCCTCAGTCGCGGTCCAGATACGATTCCCACTGGCGATGTCAAGCACCACAACACGCCCGGAGAAATTTCCAATATATACACGGTCGCCATCAATAACCGGATCACCTGCAATGTCAGAAATGTTTGAAGCTGCTTGGCCGGGACGCTGGCCAGTTACAAATGTAGACCAACGCCGCAACCCTCCTTGTGGAAAGGCTGCAAGAATTTCTCCTGTCGGAAACGGAAAAATTGCAAAATCACCAAATACCGCAGCACCCGCCCCACCAGAGAAGTTTGAAACAGGTGGTGTACCACTTTGAGACCAACGGATTCGCCCAGACAAGAGCTCAATAGCCCAAGCCCTACCATCACGGGAAACAACATAGGCGAGATCACCCACAATAGTTGGAGCAGAAGTGCCAGGTGCATTAAGATCCTGGCGCCAAATTTCAGCACCTGAAACAGCGTCCAATGCGACTGCCTCGCCAAAGCCAGTTGTGACCAGCAAAACAGGTCCAGCCACAGCAAGACCTCCGCCCGATGCATCGCGTAGGTTGTCAGTCGATGGAATAACACTGCGGACCCAAAGGGTTTCACCTAAGGTCGATGTAGCATAAACTTGACTCTGTGCATCTAGCGTATAGATCGCGCTTGATGTAACAATCGGATCAGCAGTAATACGAAGACGACGGCTATTACCTGCCCCAATGTTATTGGAAAACAATGGGGTAAGGGTCTCACTAAGAGCTGGATGGCTAATCTTGTGGGCCGGGCCACCATTGCGATGTGTCCAATCGACGTTGACTATAGCAGCAGGCAACGAAATCTGACTTGCCTGGTTTACAAAGTCGACAGCATCAGTCGTTTCACCGCGAATATTCAGCCGATCACCCGCTAGGATAATATCTTGTTCTCCGCATGCAGCCAGAGCCGTTATAAGCGCCAGCGCCACCAGTGTCGGCTTCTTAAAAACTGTCAAAATTCTGCTTGTCACGTCATTCCCCTTTTCGGGCCCCACTACTGATGTATCAGTTATCAAGCAAATCAGTGGCAACGACATCGCCCACAAGTTCGTCAATATCACCACCCAAGGCTATGATCATTCTGAAAGCCCTCTCCCGCTGGCCTCGCGTAGCTTCAGCGTCTTGGGAAAGCGCTGCATATTGCGTAATTGCAGCTTCAACATCACCAACTTCAACACTGATCAGTGCAAGCTGTTCTTTCGCAACGACACGGAATGGCGCACCGGCTACAGCCAAACTAGTTAATAGGGCTCGACGATCTTCAGGCGAAAGAGTGTTAGTTTGTACCATTACAGATTTTAATGCCGCAAGTTCTCGATAGATCTGCGGGGCGTCCGCATCAAAAACCACAACATCAAGCGCACTAGCGGCACCCATAATATCGTCAGTTTCAGTTAAATCAGCAGCCGCTAATAGCTTAGTTATAGCACTCGAAGGACCGCTTATATCAATCGCCTGCAAAGCAGCGGCACGTGCGTTATCATCATTAATTTCCAGTGCAGATAAAATTGCATCACCCGCAGCTTGCGCTGCACTTGTCGTTTGGGCCTTGCGAAACTCTGAAAATGCAGTGCCTCCAACTATCAGTAAAACAGCTAAAAAGGCAATCCATCCATACTTACGCATATAACCGAATAGCTTGTCCTTACGGACTTCTTCAGTGACCTCATCAATGAAAGTTTCAGAGTTGCTCATTGTGCCCTCGCCTAGTTTCAATCCACTCTTATCGCGAAGCGACAAGCGGGGACAAGACCTACGCGGTTAAGGTGAAGTAAATTACACTTAAGACACACGCCATTTTGGCATATACAACAAAGTAAAACCTTTAACATTTCAGACTTGCTGAGAAATTAAATTTTATTTAATCTAAACCGATCAGTTTAGAGTAAAATAAACAATGGCCCCAAAAAAACTACATTTTTAAATGCGAGACCTAATTTATGCGACTCATGCCCATGTTCACTGCAATTGTCGTATCAGTTGCGCTTTATGCTCTCGTCTTTGAAAGGGAGTCATTGCTTGCCCTTGCGCAAGTAGAGTTGAACGTCGAGCAGACCACAGACGATACAGCTTCGATTAACTCAATCAGTGTTGTTACCATGTCGTCACAAGCCATGACAGTTGACAGCGCTGTTATCCTGCGCGGCCGCACCGAAGCTGCAAGACAAGTAACTGTTGCATCCGAAACCTCAGGCCTTGTGATATCAGAACCAATTCGAAAAGGCGCATATGTAGAAGCCGGTGATCTATTGTGCCTACTTGATCCTGGCACCCGCGCCGCACAATTAGCCGAAAGCAATGCACGTTTGGCCGAAGCCAGAGGACGCGCTCCAGAAGCCCAAGCCACTGTAATGGAGGCAAACGCCCGCGTCCGCGAAGCTGAGATTAACGTCAACGTTGCTCGTCGCCTCGCTGAAGATGGCTTTGCATCCGAAACACGTTTAATTAGTGTCGAAGCCGCACTTGAGGCCGCAAATGCCGGAGTTCAACGCGCCTCTAGCCAAGTAATTTCGGCACAGGCAGGCATTGAAGGGGCGCAAGCCAGCGTGGCCGCTGCTGAGCGAGAAATTGAGCGTTTAAACATCACCGCACCATTTGCGGGCTTACTGGAAAGTGACACTAGCGAACTTGGATCACTCATGCAGCTCGGCGCACCATGCGCAACAATTATTCAACTGGACCCAATCAAGCTTGTGGGTTTTGTGCCCGAAGCAGACGTGAGCCAAATCACCGTCGGAGCCATGGCCGGCGCGAGGCTGACCACCGGGCAAGAAGTTGTAGGCCAAGTGACGTTTCTGTCGCGCTCAGCAGACGAATTAACCCGCACATTTCGTGTCGAAGTCCGGGTTTCAAACGCTGATCGACGCATTGGCGATGGACAAACTGCTGAAATCATTGTCGCATCAGACGGACAAATGGCGCACCTTTTGCCAGCATCGTCGCTTACACTTGATAATGATGGCACCATAGGAATTCGTGCCGTGGTCAAAAACGATGGTAACAACCAAGATATAGCACAATTTATGCCCGTTAGCATTATGCGCGACACCATTGAAGGCATCTGGGTCACAGGCCTTCCCGACAAAGTTGATGTGATTGTGGTTGGACAAGAATACGTTACCGACGGCGTACCCGTCATCGCAATCATGCGGAAGGAAATTGATGAATGATCAAAATTATTGACATCGCTGCCGCACGTGCGCGCATGGTTATAGCGTTTATTGTCTTATCGCTTTTGGCAGGTGGATATGCTTATTATACTTTGCCTAAAGAAGGCGAACCGGACATTGAAATTCCGGTCATCTTCGTTTCCGTTCCCTTTCCCGGTATTTCAGCTGAAGATTCTGAAACACTGCTTGTCCAGCCTATGGAATCTGAATTGCAGGATCTTGATGGGCTGAAAACTATGACCGCAACGGCGGCCGAAAATTATGCAGGGGTAGCTTTAGAATTTGATTTCGGCTGGAACAAGACAGAAACTATGGCCAACATCCGCGATGCGATGAACACTGTCAAAAGTCAGTTTCCAGACGGCGCAGACAATTATTCTATTAACGAAATCAATTTTTCAGAATTTCCAATCATCATAGTTAATCTAACAGGTGATGTTCCCGAACGCACGCTTATAAAAGTAGCTGAAGATTTGCAGGAAGTCGTTGAAGGTATTGATGGTGTGCTTGAGGCCGCACTCACTGGTCAACGCGCAGAGATGATTGAAGTTGTCATTGATCCGTTAAAACTTGAAGCATACAACGTTACAGCTAGCGAATTAATCAACGTCGTTAGCCAAAACAACTTGCTGATCGCCGCTGGAGAAGTTGAGACAGCACAAGGGTCTTTTGCAGTCAAAATCCCATCCAGTTTTGACGAACCGCGCGACATTTATACATTGCCAATAAAAATCAATGGTGACAGTATTATCACGTTGGGCGACCTTGCCGAAATCCGTCTAACGTTTGAAGACCGCATCAGCACAGCGAGATTTAACGGCACTACAACAGTAGCATTGCAAGTAGTGAAACGCCGTGGCTTTAACCTGATCGACACCGCGCAGGAAGTCCGCGACGTGATTGACATCGAAGTGGCCTCATGGCCGCAAGATTTGAAAGACGCCGTGCAGGTTGGTCTTTCTAATGATCAATCCCGCAACGTAGATTCCATGGTCCGCCAGCTTGAAGGATCAGTTTTGACCGCCATAGCACTTGTAATGATTGTGGTACTTGCAACCCTTGGCACACGCCCAGCTTTGCTGGTAGGATTTGCTATTCCGACGTCGTTTCTTTTGTGCTTTGCATTTCTTGCGGTGATGGGTGTTACAATTTCAAATATAGTTATGTTTGGCCTGATCCTTGCTGTGGGAATGTTAGTGGACGGCGCCATTGTGGTGGTCGAGTATGCAGACAAACGTATGAACGACGGCGCTGGCCCAATGGTAGCCTACACAGATGCCGCCAAGCGTATGTTCTGGCCCGTAGTATCCTCTACTGCGACAACATTGTGCGCATTTTTACCTATGCTATTTTGGCCCGGAGTGCCAGGACAATTCATGGGCATGCTGCCCGTCACAATTATCTTTGTTCTGTCAGCATCCCTGATTGTCGCACTTATCTACCTTCCCGTTATGGGTGGAGTCACTGGGCGTATGTCCCGTGCCTTTGGCAACACGTCCGATGCCCTCAAAGCTCGACTGCCATGGTTAGTGAACGCTCTTCTGGTACCACCTGCAATTATGATAGTATTCACTGGTGCAATGATGACATTGAACCCCGGCTACCTGACGGGTGGACAAGTCAACAGTGGTGGTTTTCTTGCAGCGCTACCCGGGGTGATCTTATTCGTATTGGGCGGAGCGGCCGTATCGATCACCGTCGGTGCAGCAAAAATAGAGTATCGTGCAAAACGCATCAAAGCGGGTTACCGACGTACACTTTTTGGCCGCTTTATCCACTTTATTGCGGGCAATCCAATCATGCCCATCGTGTCCATTGTCGGCATAATCTTTTTAGTCTATTCAACTTTTATTTTCTTTGGAGCCAACAACAACGGCGTTGAATTCTTTGTTGAAAACGAACCAGAACAGGCAATTGTTTACGTCCAAGCCCGAGGCAATTTGTCAATTGAGGAAAAAGACATTCTCGTACGCCAAGTCGAAACTATTACCCTGCAAGAACCCGGCATACAATCCGTGTTTGCTTTTGCTGGAGAGGGCGGTTTAAACCAAAACACCGCTGGTGCAAGTGGTCCAAAAGACGCCATTGGTCAGTTACAAATCGAACTGGTCCCATGGGATGACCGCCCCGCATTTGCGAAAGCCAACAACATTGAATTAACCAAATTGGATGGTGATCTGGTAATTACTCGCCTACAAAATTCCCTCAATACTATCCCAGGTATTCGCACCGAAATACTAAACTTATCAATGGGTCCAGGTTCTGCAAAACCTGTGCACTTACGCCTTTCAGGTGAAAACTGGGAGGAATTGCGCGTGGCAACCTCACTTGCGCGCGACCAGTTCGACATCACGACCGGCCTCACACTAATTGAGGACAGCCGCCCCCTACCTGGTATTGATTGGGAAATTACAGTCGATGTGCAAAAAGCTGGGCGTTACGGTGCCAATGTCGCCGCTGTCGGTGGCATGGTGCAACTGGTTACGAGGGGGATTTTACTGGACACGATGCGCGTTGCCTCCTCAGACGAAGAAATTGAAATCCGTGTGCGCTTACCCGAGGCTGACCGCGTGCTGTCCACGCTGGATTCGCTACGCGTGCGCACTTCATCGGGCCTTATACCACTGTCTAATTTCATAACCCGAACGCCCGTTCCCGAACTTTCACAAATTGACCGGATAGAGCAAAATCGCTACTTTGATGTAAAAGCAGATGTTGCGCCAAATTTATTTAAGCTGGTTACTGGCGAAGGAGAAGATCTGATCACTTTTGGACTTTTTCGTTTAATTCAGGAAGGAGATGAAATTTCTGGGTCAGGGCCTCGCCTTATAATGGATAATAACAATATTTATGAAGCTATCGCATTAGAAAATTTAGTGACAGAGAATGAAGTTCAAAAAGCAATGTCAGATGGCATTATTCGCACAGTAGCCGTCAACGGCAACGAACGCATTGCGACAATAACTAAATGGCTAAACACAAATCCTTTCCCAGCATCAGTCAGCCATGAGTGGACCGGTGATCAAGAAGACCAAGCTGAATCCGGGGCATTTCTGGCCAAGGCTTTTGCGGGTGCATTAGGATTGATGTTTATCATCCTTCTGGCACAATTTAACTCAGTCTATAATTCCATACTTGTGCTGCTCGCAGTGATCTTATCCACCACTGGCGTATTAATTGGAATGCTGGTAATGGATCAGGCGTTTTCGATCATCATGACGGGCACGGGTATAGTAGCACTTGCGGGCATCGTGGTGAACAACAACATTGTTTTGATCGACACCTATCAAGAATATGAACGATACATGCCCCGCACAGAAGCGATAACGCGCACAGCAGAAGACCGCATTCGACCAGTCTTACTAACGACAATTACCACGATGGCGGGCCTTTCACCGATGATGTTCGGTCTTAGCCTTGACTTCATTGGCGGCGGATATTCTGTCGACAGCCCGACATCACTTTGGTGGAAACAATTGGCAACAGCGGTGGTGTTCGGCCTGGGTATCGCAACAGTTTTGACGCTCGTGTTCACCCCATCTATGCTTGCTTTGCGAGTCTGGTTTACGACCTATGCGAGCTGGGGTGCTCAGCTGTTGACTAAGCTCTCAATGGGCAAATCCAGCCGCGCTGCACAAGACTGGGCACTGAGTAACGAAGCTAAAAGAGTTAAAGCACCAGAAATTATCTGGGATGATCCAGATCAAGTTCGGGTTCCTTTGATGCCGTCAACTGTGGCCCTGAAAGCCGCTGAATAATCATGAGACTTTCACGAATTTTGACAAAGGCCAACCTTAAAGGTGGTAAAAACCTTAGTAAACACTGCGAAAGCATTAAGAAGGTTCATCGCGGAAATGTGCAATCATCAAATGGATGTTGTCATGCAAAAAATCTCTATCAGCCTGACTCTCTGGTGAGCGGCATTAATGCTACAAAGGATCACGCTCGTATTTTGCTCAACTTACAACACGAATTCACCTGTCGTAAGCAGCTAAAATAACTTTTAATGTTAAAGCACTACTGCCTCACGCCAATAGCATTATTTAAAAAATGAAGTTTCGATACTAAGAGATAATGGCAGACTTTACATGCTCAGAGTTAGTTGAAAAATATTTTAGCATGCAAAACAGTCTGCCCTATTGCCGATTGCGCAACGCAGTAAATTAAATCTGGATGCAGTCATCTGTAAGTCTCAGTATGTTGGGGAAATAGCTCATAACCTTAACGGATAGCATGATCAAATTTCTTGCTTGAAATATGCCGCACAGAACGCTCATCCGAACGAACAATCTCACTAAAGTACTGAACCTTAACATGTAAACATTACCACGACAGACAGGCAGACAAGATGAATAGCTACTTAGCTTTCACAAAAGATTTATAGAGCCTCTTCAGCCAACCAGAGCACCCTGATTAAGCCGCCTTTTCATCCTGCTGCTGGCGATGCCAAAGCTGCGCATAACGACCGTTTTTCACTAGCAACGCGTCATGAGTGCCCTGCTCAACGATCACGCCGTCTTCAAGCACAACAATTCTGTCAGCGTCCGCGATCGTACTTAATCGATGGGCAATTGTCAGAACAGTGCGTCCCTGCCCCATTGCTTTTAGCTCAGTTTGAATTTCGCCCTCAGTCTCAGTATCAAGAGCGCTTGTTGCTTCATCAAGTATCAGAATTGGTGGGTCCTTTAGCAAAGTGCGCGCAATACCAACGCGTTGCTTTTCGCCACCCGATAATTTTAATCCACGTTCGCCTACAGTGGTTTCATATCCGTCGGGCAAGCTTTCAATAAAGTCATGGATCTTCGCCGCTTTTGCCGACGCTTTAATATCGTCAAAGCTAGCCCCGTCACGCCCATAAGCAATGTTATACCGTATCGTGTCGTTAAACAGCACCGTGTCCTGAGGCACAACGCCAATCTGGTCGTGCAGACTTTCCTGCGTCACATCACGAATGTCTTGACCATCAATCCGAATAGTCCCTTCAGCAACATCATAAAACCGGAACAACAACCGCCCGATAGTGGACTTACCAGATCCTGATGACCCTACAATTGCCACAGTTTGACCCGCTGGGACAGGTAGATCAACGCCCTTTAAAATGGGGCGAGCTGCATCGTAGCCAAAGAACACCCCGTCAAAAACCACTTCGCCACCTTGCACTTTTAAAACCTTTGCATCGTATTTATCGTACACTTCGGCCGGTTGTCCAAGCAATGTGAACATATCTCCCATATCAATCAGAGCTTGGCGAATTTCACGATAAACTGTCCCCAAAAAATTTAGGGGCATAGTGATCTGGATCATGTAAGCGTTGACCATTACGAAATCGCCAACAGTCAAGGTGCCATTCTGCACGCCCACAGCGGCCATGACCATGATACCAACAAGACCGCCAGTGATCAGCACCGATTGTCCAAAGTTCAAAAAAGCCAGTGAATAGGACGTTTTTAGCGCAGCAGCGACATATTGCTCCATCGCACCATCGTAGCGATGTGCCTCACGCTCCTCAGCGCCAAAATACTTAACAGTCTCAAAATTCAGCAGAGAGTCGATTGCCTTTTGGTTTGCATCTGTATCTTGATCATTCATTTCTTTGCGGATTTTTACCCGCCATTCGGTGACTGTGAATGTGAACCAAATATAAAGCGAAATAGTGCCCACAACGACTGCCAAGTACCAAACATCAAACAAGAAAAACAAAATAATCGCTATCATGATCAGCTCAAGAATA
The DNA here is from genome assembly GCA_047635635.1 of Octadecabacter sp. Taxonomy (GTDB): domain Bacteria; phylum Pseudomonadota; class Alphaproteobacteria; order Rhodobacterales; family Rhodobacteraceae; genus Octadecabacter. The sequence continues at coordinate 47,053 of JBLILC010000005.1, forward strand.
AGTGGTCCGATACTGAACAACAAGAAACGCAGTAAGAAATCTACCCCCTTCACACCGCGTTCGATAATTCGGCTTAACCCGCCAGTTTTACGGGTAATGTGATAGCGCAGAGATAGACTATGAATGTGTGTAAATGTTTCTAATGCGAGAGCACGTAGTGCCCGTTGTCCAACTCGAGCGAAAATCACATCACGCAGTTGCTGAAAGCCAACGTTCATCAGGCGCACAAATCCATAGGCTACAGTCAGACCGACCGCGCCAATCGCCAGCATTAAAGCCGATCCCTCACCTGCAAGCGCATCAACTGCACCTTTATACAAAATCGGGGTGCCTACTGCGATCAATTTAGCAAAAAAAAGTACTGCCATAGCCGCCACTACGCGCTGCTTAACCCACAGTTCATCATCTGGCCACAGGTATGGGATCACGCGTTTGACAACGTTCCAGCCTTCCACTTTAGCGTTATCGAGGTTGGCAGACTTTTTGGTCGCGCGGCGCATAATAATTTTCCATTTAGAATTTAACCCACTTAGTACGCTTGTGCCAGATAATCCACCCGAGAGCCGCGTCATTGCCAACTTCCGTGCCTTATTTCAGACATCACGTGGATCATAAATCGCTGCTACCCAGACTTGAAATGACACAATGTTATTCCCAAAGCGATAGCTAGTAACACGGGGTATCATTCCGTATTTTTTTATACTTTTATTAAAGTTTTCGATCCTAATCATGTGGTTAAGCCAATTGACCTATCGTTTAGACTGTTTCGACCAATTGCACAGCCTTGAACAAATCACCTATTCCATAACGATCCAATGAAATGATAATTAACAAGATTGAGACACCCTGCCCCAGCATGCGTGGCAATCAGCACTACATCAATGTTGCAGGTACAAAATGACGTGTAACGATGGACAACTTGGTACCAAATATAAACGCATGTTTATTATTCCATTTCTCACCCTTTTGATTGGCTGTTGATTGGGCAAAAAGCAGAACAACTTGATCTTAGGCCAACGTCAATAACTTGACAGCGCAAAACACAAGCAAGTTAAGTGCGCGCGTTCGCCTTATCTTCATCGCAATATGTAGAATTCTATCACGCTATCTGTTGGCGATTTGCAGCGTTTGCAGCAAACCGCAATTCAAACAGCACCCACTTTCATACACCGCAACACAAGCAGCTTTATTAGCAAAGTTAACGTGGATAGCTTGCTTCTGACTGGCGGTATTTTAAACATCACAAATCTGCTTGATACGTAATATAAGCATTTTTACACAAAAAAATGGGTACAGTATCAACGTCTTTCTCTTTATGAATCTTTTTATAGTTTTTTCGTTGGGACATCAGCCTTATTTAACGAAAACTTTGTCATGTTTTTTAGGAGGTTTTGCTATGCGATCTTTTGCACACTGCGCAACTTACAATCAAGATACTATGGATTGTGCCAGGGGACCTGGAACGTTTGGGCGGACTCGGCACACTAAATGAGACGTTTCACAAATTAAATTAGTAACACTGAAGGAAAATTCATAAATTACACCACCTAATAGCCAATATTGCATTCAGAACAGAATACGCTCCAATCGGTAATCCAGCCTTATTAAGTACGCACGCAAATTGGGTGATATCATTAACAAGCTTGCCATCATTACCTAAAGCCATTGAGGGAAAATTTTATCGTAATATTTTGACATCTTTCCATAAAGCGAACTGCCGGGTAATGGGCTCATAACTCTTTGTGGTAAATGTTCGCTTAGGTGGATTTCAATCAACGGTTCGCTCTAAAGCGTATTTCGCTTCACACCGTCTTCGACCTCAGTAATACAAATGGTGATCATCCGTTCGGCAAAGTTACATCTTTAATTGCAGACGCAGCATGCAGAAACTTATAACACTGATGTCGAATTAGCCAACTGACACGAGTGTGGCTTTGGTAAAACCGTTCTTGCCCATTTGTACTGCGCATTTATGAGAGTTTCAGCCAACTTTTTATTATAAAAAACTTCGCCATTTAACTGCAACAAGTATTCTCATACTTCAAAGTGTCGTTTATACTTCATTATTAACTACATCGGTTAGCAATTATTTTCCATATGCTTAATGCAAACACGCTTGCTTCAAGGCACGCATTGTTCACAAGTTTGAGGCAGGGTACGATGATTTTTAAATATTATGGAGATCCAAAATGAATGAGTCGTCACCAATATTAACGGGCCACGGCCCTGATTTAGCAGTTTTTGAATGGGCAGACTCTCTGCGACTTGAGGATCAATTAAGCGAAGACGAACGCATGCTGCGTGACGCAGCCGCAACGTTCGCCCAAACTACTCTGCAACCCAAAGTGCGAGATGCTTACCGTGAAGAAGTCACCGATTCTGATATCTTTCGACAGATGGGAGATGCGGGTTTGTTGGGGCTCACAATTCCTGAAGAATACGGCGGGCTTGGAGCAGGCTATGTAACATATGGCCTTGTCGCGCGAGAAATAGAGCGCGTCGATTCGGGTTATCGGTCGATGATGTCTGTTCAAAGCTCGCTCGTGATGTACCCTATCCACGCATACGGGTCTGAGGAGCAGCGCCGCAAATTCCTCCCTAAATTGGCTAGTGGTGAGCTTATCGGCTGCTTTGGCTTAACAGAACCAGACGCTGGATCTGACCCAGCAGGTATGAAAACCCGCGCTATAAAAACTACGACTGGATATAGAATAAGTGGCTCTAAAATGTGGATTTCCAACGCGCCCATTGCCGACGTGTTCGTAGTCTGGGCTAAATCAGACCAGCATGATGGCAAAATTCGTGGCTTCATCCTTGAAAAAGGTATGGTGGGCCTCTCCGCCCCAAAAATTAGCGGTAAGTTGTCCTTGCGTGCATCCGTAACAGGCGAAATAGTAATGGACGGGGTCGAAGTTGGTGAAGACGCCCTGTTGCCAAACGTCCAAGGCCTAAAGGGCCCGTTTGGATGCCTAAATCGTGCTCGCTACGGCATCTCTTGGGGCGTCATGGGAGCTGCAGAATTCTGTTGGCACTCAGCGCTTCGTTATGGGCTTGATCGCAAGCAATTTGGCAAACCACTGGCACAAACGCAGCTGTTTCAAAAAAAACTTGCAGACATGCAGACAGAAATCACGTTGGGACTGCAGTCTGCGCTGCAACTGGGCCGCCTAATGGACGCGGGCAAAGCTGCCCCCGAAATGATTTCAATGATGAAACGCAATAACTGCGGCAAAGCCCTTGATATCGCACGCGCATCTCGTGACATGCATGGTGGCAACGGTATATCAGACGAATTTCACATCATGCGGCACATGGTTAACCTTGAAACCGTCAATACCTACGAAGGCACACATGATGTCCACGCACTAATCCTTGGTCGCGCGCAAACTGGACTACAGGCGTTTTTTTAGTGCTCTCTTTGGATCATTGCACAGATGCTATACCTACAAACCAATTTAATTTTACATATAATCAGTATTACTCAATGTTGGTTAGATCACACACAGGGTAGAATTATAGCATGAGAAAGATTTTTGGTGGGTTTATCTTCTGTTCAGATGATCTTGTTCGTTTTGCATGGTTAGAAGGCATGCAACAAACTGCTGAGAATTTGGACATGCTGAACCTGTATGACCAAATCAAGTAGCTCTGCTTAATAATGCTAGCCGCACTTTTCTAGTGAATCTTAAAACCGCATCATATGTGCGCAATTATTATAATGATAACACCCCACTAGATTGGGGTTCTGTACAGAAGCAGAGCCGGTTATACTGACTTTGATGTCAAAATCCCAACCAGATTGGTATCGTCATTCAGCTATGTTTGGCTATTTTGTCCGGATGATTAATGGCGGTTTTATGATGATTTTGATCGCGTTCTGTTTTATGGTGGTAGGGCTGTAGGATGAGACACCGCAGCTTTTAGTGTTGCCGCACTAGATGCACTAGTTTTGGGTATCCAACCGCAAGCTACCCTTTGCCTAAGGCAAGCAGCCTGGGATTCACGCCACTCGTGTGCAGACGTTTGGACACTGTTACTCGCTTTTTATATGCTCCAGTGATGGTTAAAAAAGCCAGGAAAATAACAATATCATATTTACCGTTCGTAGTCTAAGACCCAATAAGAGCTTCACTGTTTACAAACCACAACACCACACTTTTAACTTGGCGCTATCTTAATCCAAACGCAGAACACGCGCTGGTAGAAATAAATGTAACACCAAACATGATCGTGTTAGCGATGAATGGTAATCTAACGCTTACCAACTTCACGATATTGGAGCGATCGCAAAGTTTGTTTATAGCTTGTCCAAAAATTTACTTCGCCAATTGGACGGCCAGTACCACCACAAACAACCTTTTGCTCGTCTTTGCCTTAAAGCTGGAACTTTCAGCATGAAGGCAGAGACGAGCAAAGTAAAAAATTTAGGCTAAAAGGCCAACTTTTAGTGTCAATGATGATCTGAATAAATCATTTCTATAATTAACTTCGTGTTTTTTCTAAGGCGCGCCGGCCCCAGCTCAGCAAACGCCTTCCAAAATACCCCAAGGTACCACCCACAGCAAGGCCAAGCGGTGATCCCGCATCAAATACACTACAGGCAACACCAACAACGATCATTGCAATCATGAACGCTAGCGCACGCACTTCGTTTTCCTGCACCTCAATATGTTGACTCATGGATTTTGCTGCACGACGCGCCAGCGGACTTTCAATCATTGGTGTCCCAGCGCCACCAGCTAAAGCTATTAAAAAACCAAACATTTAGCTATCCTTTTCATTAGTGCAGTTGGATTACGCAAACATACCCCCACTTGGCAAGGGTAGAAGAAAATGGACACCGCTTAAATCTTAGCTCATGGCCTCTGGTCAGGAAGCTATACGCAGTGTACGGAACACTCCATGATCAAACAACGCCTAGATCGCATAGTCATTCGCCAGCCCGATGATTGGCATCTCCACCTGCGTGATGGTGCGATGATGCAAGCTGTAGCACCTCTTTCTGCGGCCCGCTTTGGTCGTGCGATTATAATGCCAAATCTTTCGCCACCCATTGTTACAGGCGCGCAGGCCCGTGCCTATCGCGACAGAATTATGTCCACCCTTCCCGACAAGACCAATTTTCGCCCACTGATGACATGCTATTTAACCGAAAACAGTAATGCAGATGATTTGGCGGCGGCTTACCGCGATGATATTATTACAGCAGTCAAATTATACCCTGCAGGTGCCACCACAAACTCCGGATCCGGCGTCGCCAATTTTGACAAAGTCCGCCCGATTTTGGAACGAATGGCCGACATCGGTCTGCCTTTATGTGTCCACGGCGAAGTCACCGATCCCAATGTCGACATTTTTGATCGGGAAGCCGTTTTCATCGACAGAGTACTAAAGCCTATCCGCAAAAAAGTGCCTGACCTTAAGGTAATCATGGAACACATCACCACAACCGACGCCGTGGATTATGTGCGCGACAGCCGCTCCAACCTTGCAGCTACAATCACAACGCATCATTTAATAATTAACCGGAATCACATTTTAGCAGGTGGGATAAAACCACACTATTATTGTCTTCCCGTCGCAAAACGCGAAAAGCACCGCATTGCGCTAGTTCAGGCAGCAATTTCCGGTGACAAGCGGTTTTTTCTTGGTACTGATTCAGCCCCGCACACAGACGACAATAAACTTCAGTCCTGTGGCTGTGCAGGCTGTTTCACCGCGATAAATACCATGTCGTGCCTTGCTGAAGTTTTTGATGTTGCTGGAAAAATGGATAAGCTCGAAAGCTTTACATCACTTGCGGGTCCAAGGTTTTACAATCTTGCTCCAAATGAAGGCTTAGTAACATTGATACGTGGAGATGCTGTCGACTACCCTGATCACATCAACACCGCAGATGGTCCAGTCACTGTATTTGATCCCGGTTTTCCACTGCATTGGCGCGTTGAGTAAATTTAAAAAAGAGACCTGAATGATCCCCTCCTCCTTTCCTGAAAAATCTGAAATAGCCCGCCTAACATCACGCATGCTGATTGAAATTGGGGCTATAGATTTTAACGCCACAGACCCATTCACCCATGCATCCGGTAAAAAAGCTCCGACGTACGTGGATTGTCGCAAATTAATATCTTATCCACGGATGAGAGCTATATTGATGGATTTTCTGGCCATTACGACAATGCGCGAAGTTGGCTTTGAAGCGTTTGACAACGTTGCGGGTGGTGAAACAGCCGGTATCCCGTTTGGCGCATTAATCGCCGAACGCCTTGCTTTGCCAATGACTTACGTGCGCAAAAAACCCAAAGGCTACGGACGCAACGCTCGTATCGAAGGCGTGATGACCGAAGGCCAGCGCGTGCTGCTGGTTGAGGATTTGACCACTGATGGCGGGTCCAAATTATCCTTCGTAGATGCGATCCGTGAAACTGGCGCGACCTGTAATGCGACGGCCGTAATTTTCTTTTATGGCATTTTTGAAGGGGTTGAACAAACTTTGGCCGATCACGGCATCCAATTACTGCATTTGTGTACGTGGTGGGACGTTCTCAAAGAGGCTAAAAACTCTGAAGCCTTTGACAGCAATACTTTGACAGAAGTAGAAGCCTATCTGCACGATCCAGTTGGCTGGTCGGCCGCCCACGCGTAATGAAAATAATAAATTTTAACTTCCCATTTCCTTAAATACCACAAAATTCGGTAGTCGACCGCCTATTAATATCGCATAATCTATGACACAATAAAGTTTATTGTTTTGTCCAAAGGTTATATGGATTTTTCGATCTTTCATCGTGCGTTGTCTAACCTGAAAAGCGATGAGACACCGGCTGAAGGAAATTTAAATGAACGAAATTTCGACTTTCAACGCGACTGGCACACCTGAAGCTAACGTCGATTCTGCTCCCCACTCCATTGAGGCCGAACAGCAGCTTCTTGGCGCAATCCTAACAAACAACGATATTTTTGACCGCATTGCCTCCATCGTTGGACCGGACCACTTTTACGATCCCGTTCATGCCCGTATTTTTGAGGTCGCCGCAGCCCGCATCGCTAAAAATAACCTTGCATCCCCTGTAACGCTCAAAGCGTTTTTAGAAGATGACGAAGGCTTAAAAGAACTCGGCGGACCTGCCTATCTTGCGCGACTTGCAGGCGCAGCAATTTCAGCATTTGCTGCACGCGACTACGCGCAAATGATTTACGACCTCGCGGTGCGACGTGAGTTGATCACAGTGGGACAGGATATTGCAGCAAAAGCCAAAAAGGTAGATGTAGACAGCGAACCGAGAGAACAAATCGTAGAAGCCGAACAAGCACTTTATAAATTGGCTGAACAAGGCTCGACTGAGGGCGGTTTTCAATCCTTCCTCAAGGCCGTTACCGATGCCGTCAATGTCGCCAACTCCGCCTACCAGCGCGACGGTGGACTGGCAGGCGTTGCCACTGACCTCATCGACCTGGACAATAAATTAGGTGGATTGCACAAATCCGACTTGTTGATCCTAGCAGGCCGCCCATCCATGGGCAAAACATCACTTGCAACTAACATTGCCTACAATGTCGCCAAGGCTTATAAAAAAGGCAAACTCGCAGATGGGTCCGAAGGAACTGTTGACGGCGGCGTTGTAGGATTCTTCAGCCTTGAGATGTCGGCAGAACAGCTCGCAGGCCGTATACTCGCCGAAGCCTCCGAAATATCTAGTCACAAGATCCGCCAGGGTGACATGACTGAAGTTGAATTCCGCCGATTTGTCGATGCCGCCAAACAGCTTGAGGCCTGCCCACTATATATTGATGATACAGCTGCCATTCCGATCAGCCAACTCTCCGCCCGTGCCCGACGACTGAAACGCACCCACGGGTTAGATTTGTTGATTGTAGACTATTTACAGCTTGTGCGCGGCACTTCGGAGCACCGCGTACAGGAAATTGGTGAAATTTCCATGGGCCTCAAAGCAATCGCCAAAGAATTGCAAATCCCCGTAATCGCCCTGTCCCAGCTGTCACGTCAGGTGGAAAACCGCGAAGATAAACGTCCACAGCTAAGTGACTTGCGTGAATCCGGTTCGATCGAGCAAGATGCTGACGTCGTAATGTTCGTCTATCGTGGCGAATATTACACTGAACGCGAAAAGCCCGAAGACAGCAACATGGAAGCCATGGCAGCGTGGCAGAACAAAATGAACGATCAGTTCGGCAAAGCTGAAGTAATCATCGGTAAACAACGCCATGGTCCAATTGGCATGGTTGAATTATCGTTCACACCTGAATTTACCCGCTTCGGCAACCTTGTGAAGCCTTGGCAACAAAACAGTGATCAAGAATTCTAAACTTGGCTCGTGACGCCCCTTGCGACCCTGCGCGCAGGCTGGCACAACGGCCCAATGAGTACAGGTTTTTTATCAATTGATTTGGATGCGTTGACTACCAACTGGCGTAGCTTGGACAAAATGACAGACGTGGAAACATGCGCTGTCGTTAAAGCTGATGGCTACGGTTTAGGCGTTGCCAAAGTAGGTAGGGCACTGATGAAAATTGGCGTCAGACGCTTCTTCGTTGCGGTTGCCCAAGAAGGCGCAACATTACGTGAAGCCCTTGGACCCAACGTTGAAATATGCATTTTTGCAGGCCACATGCGCGGCGATACCGATATAATCGCGAACATGATGCTGACCCCAATCATCAACACTATCGGTCAGCTGACACGGCATCTTGAAGCACTACCAGAACATCCTTTTGGGGTGCAGCTTGATACTGGCATGAACCGCCTAGGACTTGAAATCAACGAATGGGCGTCTGTAGCTGAAATAGCGCTATCACAAAACTGTCGCCTTGTGATGAGCCATCTCGCCTGCGCTGACACTCCCGATCACCCTATGAACCGAAAACAGCTTAATCAGTTTCACCTGATGACAGACGGTATCAATGTTCCACGGTCTTTGGCCGCGACAGGTGGCATATTACTTGGTCCTGAGTACCATTTTGACATGACTCGGCCCGGGATAGGTCTGTATGGCGGCGCACCCTTCACTGACGCCATACCGGTGGTCAAACTGGACTTGCCAGTCATCCAAGTGCGCAATGTTGAAGTGGGCGAAACTGTGGGCTATGCTAATTCATGGACAGCCCAGCGTCCTTCAAAAATCGCAACCCTGTCAGGCGGTTACGCTGACGGATTTATTCGTGCTCTTTCTGGTGGCGCAAACCTGTGGCATGGTAAACAAGCGGTTCCACTGGTCGGGCGTGTTTCAATGGATCTTATTACCGCAGACGTCACTGACCTGCAGGTACTGCCTAGTGTTTTGTCTGTCCTTGGCCCAGACCAAACCGTTGACGAACTGGCTGCGCGTGCGGGCACTATTGGTTATGAAATCCTAACCTCTCTCGGGTCTAGATACCAGCGCAGGTTTTCAGACGGATGATCAAGTCGCTTGCCTCGCTCGGCTCCAATGGACTTAGGTTTTTGGCCGCAATAGGACATCTGGCAATATTCATTGGTCAAACCATAAGTCATCTTGTGCGTCCTCCGTTTTATGGCCGTGAATTCGGGACTGCTTTGATGCAAACAGGTTATTTCTCACTCCCCGTTGTTGGCCTGACAGCCTTTTTTACGGGAGGAGCACTAGCGTTACAAATCTATTCGGGTGGTGCTCGTTTTAGCGCCGAAGCCGTGGTGCCTCAAATTGTTGCTATAGGTATAGTGCGCGAACTTGGTCCTGTGCTGGTCGGTCTGATGATCGCCGCGCGCGTCACCTCTTCCATCGCTGCCGAAATTGCCACCATGAAGGTTACAGAACAGATAGACGCGCTTGTCACGCTGTCCACGCATCCGATGAAATACCTGATCTTACCACGTGTATTAGCAGCAACCTTAGTGATGCCATTCCTTGTGGCAATTGGTGACATTATCGGCATCTGTGGTGGATTTTTGGTGGCCACAGAACGGCTGGGCTTTAACGGCGCTGCTTATTTGCAAAACACCACTGACTTTCTGACGCAGCTCGACGTCATATCATCGCTAGCAAAGGGTGCGGTTTTTGGGTTCATCGCAGCCCTTATGGGCTGTTATTATGGTATGAATAGCGAACGCGGCGCCATGGGTGTGGGCCGTGCAACGAAATCAAGCGTCGTTGCTGCCGCCATTTTAATCCTTGCCGCCAATTTCCTTCTTACCGAAGCGTTTTTCTCAGCATGATCGATCTGTTAAACATTCACAAAACATTTGGCGCAAACGTTGTACTGCGCGGCGTTAATCTGTCAGTGGCCAAAAGTGAAAGCATGGTTGTGATCGGTGGGTCTGGCACTGGAAAATCCGTTCTTATCAAATCTATTCTGGGATTGGTCAAACCTGATGCAGGCACCATCACAGTGGATGGCGAGGACGTCAAAAAAGGCGATCGTGATGCGTTTCTAGCGCGGTTTGGAATGCTCTTTCAGGGCGCCGCTTTGTTTGACTCGCTCCCAGTATGGCAAAACGTTGCCTTCCGTCTGCTTCGCGGCAGGCTCAAAAAAACAAAAGAAGAAGCGCGCAACATAGCAGTCGAAAAACTGCGTCGCGTTGGCCTCAGAGGTGACGTTGCAGACCGCCTACCTGCGGAACTATCCGGCGGCATGCAAAAGCGCGTCGGCCTTGCTCGCGCAATTGCTGTTGAACCAGAAATTATTTTTTTTGACGAACCTACTACAGGCCTTGATCCGATTATGGCAGGCGTTATTAACGATCTGATTCACGAAATTGTCTCTGAGATGGGGGTGACGGCTGTGACTATCACCCATGACATGACCAGCGCACGCGCGATTGCCGACAAGATTGCGCTACTGCATGAAGGTAAGGTTCGTTGGACTGGGCTTGTGGGTGATATGGACGCCTCAGGCGACCCTTATGTTGATCAATTCATTCATGGCCGCGCGACAGGGCCAATCGCAGCATTGCGCTAGTCCAATCCAAAAGTGCCAGTTAATTATCCAAATCGTCTCGCAATCGCCGCATGAGTGCTCCCTCCCAAACCCCAAACTAAAAGCCACACCGTTCAAGGCCTAAAATCCAAGCAGACATACATTACACGCTAAATTAAATTTTACCACATCCTGAGAAAGTCTAATTTATAAACCAAATACAATTTTTATTGTAGGCCACCATTTTAGAAACAGTATCTGCAGTAACGTTTTATTGTTGGTATTTTTGTAAAGAGATATTTTAAAGTCATAGTTAATCCTGCTCTGTCATCAAGACTTTCACACTTACCATAGGTTTGGGTCAGTATTTCATTACAACCTTGAAGTAAATTTATCTGATCAATCTCTCCTATCACGAAGCTACCGCCTCTAAATTTTCACCTCAATATTCGTGGTCCTGGTGATTGGCATAATAACGCAGATTATTCAGACCAGCGTTCTAACCTCACTGTTTTCTTATATGCCAATAGGTGTAGCATTCTCTAGCTTGGCCGCTCATAACAAAATTTCTAGCTAGGCATGGAAATCGTGGCGCAGCTTTATAACGTTTACCAAACGGTGAAACGGTCAGAGTTTTTCACAATAGCTAGCAAATTTGATGATGTGCGCGAATACCTCGCCCTTAAATCCAATCTGGATTCACTGGAACTAAAGGTTCTGGGTCATAGCCCAAATTCCGTTCAAATTCCATGAATTAGTTAACATTCACAGCAACGAAAAAAGAGACCGGCAAAAAGGAAGAAGCCTTTCAACACCAATTAATCCGAAGAGGCAACCGCACCATACGTGGACACCCAAAATTACTACACCTTGTTGAAATGGATGAAAGCATCGTTGCATTGCACTTAAGCAATGTGGAAGAATAACTAGATGGAGTATTACTGACTTTTGTCTAAACAATAGGCCAAAAAAAACTGTTTTATTTTCATTATTGAAAATTGGCTGTTATGTTGTAAAGCTGGCCTCTCATTACCCTGCGTTTCAGGGAGGGTCATGTTGACAATCCTAAGCATTTCACACTCTTCAAGCTAAACTTATTCATGATTTCTTAGTTTGCACCACTGTTAAGCGCAGCCCTTTTGCCAATTTTTTGGCGTAATTTAAATTTCAGTCATTTCCAGCCTGCAAATTCTTTAGAGTCAGAATATTTTTTCTTTCATGATAATTATCATCTTAACAATTCATGCCCATTAAAAAGACAGTAATAATGCAGTTGATACATTTTTAATCTGCTCAAGCCAAAGGGACTTCGCGTGCTGAGCTAATTTGGGCAAACTCACCATTTCAGATATCGTCTTTATGGGCTTTATATGTTTGTTGTAAATAACGCAGGACGTGTGACTAATAAAAGTAATTAGGAGACATTTACTCACTGACCGTTTGCATGCTTCAATTTTTCATGTCGCACCACACGCATTTTTGACGCCACCCCCTAGACGACACGCTGCATTTGGGGCAAAAGGTGAACATGCCTAAAGAACCCTCTTTCACTTGCAGAAAATGCAATGCCGCCACCACTAAATGGTCTGGACGCTGCGACACTTGCGAAGCCTGGAACACGATTGAAGAAGTGAAGCCACTTTCAAAAGGTCCTAAATCTAAAAAATCGATGGGCAGCGGACGCGGCAAACAGATTATCTTGACCGACCTAGCCACGTTGGAACCTGAACCACCTCGCACACTTTCAGGGGTTGATGAGTTGGACCGCACATTGGGCGGTGGTCTAGTGAAAGCATCAGCCATTCTCGTTGGGGGTGATCCTGGTATTGGTAAATCAACGCTTTTATTACAGGCCGCGGCACGCTTCGCACGAAACGGGCTTAAGGTCCTTTATGTCTCCGGTGAGGAATCTTCAGCACAAATTCAGATGCGGGCACGCAGACTTGGGCTAACTGAGAGCCCCGTGAAACTCGCGTCCGAAACCAACCTTCGCGACATCCTCACCACCCTTGAAGCCGAAAAACCTGACTTTGTTATAATTGACTCAATTCAAACTATGTGGCTGGACACGGTTGAAGCCGCACCGGGGTCTGTCAGTCAAGTTCGATCAGCAGCTCACGAGCTTACGACTTTCGCAAAAACTAACGGCATCGCAGTCGTGCTCGTTGGACACGTCACAAAAGACGGTCAAATTGCAGGGCCGCGTGTCGTTGAACACATGGTTGACACAGTACTATATTTTGAAGGTGAACGTGGCCACCAGTTTCGCATCCTGCGCGCAGTCAAAAATCGCTTTGGTCCTGCGGACGAAATCGGCGTGTTCGAAATGACCGGCAAAGGTCTAGCTGAAGTCAAGAACCCATCTGCAATGTTCCTGTCGGAACGCGGTGACCCCGCCCCCGGCTCTGTTGTATTTGCAGGCATCGAAGGCTCACGGCCCATGCTTTGTGAATTTCAAGCACTAGTAGCACCGTCACCTCACTCACAGCCTCGCCGCACGGTGGTAGGCTGGGATGGGTCACGGCTTGCAATGATCCTCGCCGTACTAGAATCCCGTGCGGGTGTGCCGTTCACTGGCCTTGATGTATATTTAAACGTCGCTGGTGGCCTGCGCGTCACCGAACCTGCCGCCGACCTGGCCGTCGCGGCTGCGTTAATTTCCGCCCGCGAAGATGCGGCTCTTCCCAAAGAATGTGTTGTTTTTGGCGAAATTAGCCTCTCCGGTGGCCTGCGCCCGGCCCCTCAGACCGAAAATCGGTTGAAAGAAGCTTCAAAACTTGGTTTTACATCTGCAATCACTCCGGTGCGTGCGAAACGTGGCGGGGCCTCAGGGGTGGAGCTTCGTGAAATGAACACTCTTCTCCATTTCGTAGAACAGATATTTGGGGATCGATAACCCCACAACAAAGGCAAGGCGCGAAACACATGGGCGATTTCACCATCATTGACGGCGTTGTTGCCATTGTCATCGTATTATCAGCCTTACTGGCCTACAGCCGCGGGTTCGTACGCGAAGCTTTAGCCATAGCTGGCTGGATCGTTGCGACTGTTGTGGCGTTTGTTTTTGCCGATCAGGTAACACCGCTGGTGCGACAGGTCCCAATTGTTGGTGACTTTATCGGAGACAGCTGTGAATTGTCGGTCATCGCCGCTTTTGCTGCAGTGTTCGCTATAATTTTAGTAGTTGTTTCAATTTTCACGCCACTGTTTTCATCGCTGATCCAGCGTTCCGTGCTAGGCGGCATTGACCAAGGCTTAGGTTTTTTATTTGGTGCCATGCGGGGCATTCTGCTGGTAGCTGTCGCGTTTTTTGTCTACCAAACCGTATTAGAAACCCAAGATCTCGAAATGATTGAAAACAGCCGCTCTATTGCTGTATTTTCAAAGTTAACAGGCAGTATTGCACAGCGCGACCCTGAAGCGGCTTTGGGCTGGATCACAACACAATACGAACAGCTTGTCGGGGAATGTGGCAATACACAGGTAGACGTCACACCAACAGTTACCACAGATAATTAGCGCCTAGCACCAAGTTTAAAAACCCACGCAGTATGTAACAAAATTCAATCACAATCAAAAATGTTTCAACAATAAAATGCATATATACGCACCAACGAATAAAGTACTGCATGCTAGTGATCTTATAAATTATTGTTACTTGTTCCAGAAACGGCAAACCAATGTCCTGCGCTTAACCGCATACTCCCTA
>JBLILC010000006.1:0-56529 GCA_047635635.1 Octadecabacter sp.
CCGTTGACCAGCGGGGAAGGGTTTCTGGATTAGATAATGCATCATTTAATGCTATACTCATAGCCATGACATCATCGCAAGCTACCAAACGGCCAGTTTCTCCATCAACAATTAATTCTTCAAATGCTCCGACACGTGTGGCAATTACAGGTACACCGCAGACCATAGCCTCTAATGGAGTTAACCCGAAACCTTCCCAGCGTTGGGGGGCAATAAATAGATCGAGCGCTTGGTACCATTCAGGAATCGCATCTACTGTAACTTCGCCATAAAACCGAATGCGGTTTGATAGGCCTGCTTTGGAAATTTTACTTTTTAAGTTTTGCTCAAACGAGGTGTGTTCTTTAGTGGCGCGACCTAGAATAACACCCACGATGTCTGGGTGATTAGCCACGTTCGCCAACATAGCATCTACAAAAACATCGGTGCCTTTTTGGTGACGCACGCGGCCAAAGCAACCAATGAGCCGTCCGTTTGGCAAACCAAGTCGCGACCGCGCAATTTTTTTATCTGCAGGGCAAAATTGCGAAGGATCAATGCCGTGGTGTACTACGGTGGCGGGCACATCTAAATAGGCAGCCCCTTTAGCAGAAGTCGCAACGACTGCGTCCATTTTCGAAATTAGCCATTTGGTATACTCAGAGTGTTTGCGTTGTGAGGCTGAAGTAAACATCAGCTTCCAGTTTTTGCGCAAAACAATTTTTAACCCAAGCCCCAACAGCATTTCTAAATTGCGCCGTGCATGCCAAACACGCTGAGGTCTGCGTGCAAGCAGAGCCACACGGGTCAATGGAATGTGGGGGGTATTTACAGGCAGTCCGGGTCCTGTCGCTTTAATTGCGATTTTGCGCGCTTGAAGTGGCACCAACCGTGCAATTGTGGCCGTGACACCAGACAGTCGTTTTTTGAAGTTTGGGGCAATGACAATCGGGTCCTTCATAAGTTAAAAATCCTGTACAATTAAAAATTTGCGGCGTTTTGGGTCACAAGCATCGTACAATAATTGTACAGTCGTGTGAATTTGGCTGTAAATACGATGCTGCCGAAAATGAGTTTGTTGTTTTTTGGGAAGCTTGGAAGCATTTAGTTTGGATCGGCTAAGTGGTGCAGTCGACGCTTGAATAGGGACATGGACAACATGACTATTAAACCGTTTAATTTGGAACGTAAGGGTGGGATTGGCCTGAAAACTTGCAAGATTGTGGGCAGCACTGATCACCGCATGTGTTGAGCAAGTGAGAAACGCTAGCATTCTAGAAACACCTGACGGCTTTAACACATAACCAGCTGCACTTGGAGGATATTGGCACGGATAGTGTACAGACAAGTAAAAGTAATCTCTATTCCCTACATAATCAGCCCGAATATGGAATTTTAATTTAAAATGTTCAATGTCAGTTTCCGCCTTTACGTTTGACAACGATGGGGTAATTTGTGGAGATAGCTCCCTCCTTGGGCACCAAAAATGAACCATATTGTACAGTTATCGGATGGTTTAAAAGCAATAAATCTGTCATAGTATCAAATATGCTTGCCCATAATATTTTTGTTAACCCGTGAACGAACCAGTACTCACAAATAATTGCGCGGCGCTGGTTATCTGGTGCAGATGGGGCCTTTTGAAAGAATTCTTTGGTCGCGTAAAAGCAATCTTTCAGTTGATTGGTCAATCTGCCCAATTTTTGTGCTCCGCGATCCAGTAAAAACTCACAATGACATAGTGAACAGGACTAGTGATGACAATATTGCCTTTTCGTGGCGCTTGGCTGCGCATACAAGATAATCTTAACGTGGAATTATGTCTTCGTAGTTCGGGGGCAAGTTATTGAGGTAGAGGCCCTGAAAGACCGCATCCAATACGTTGTCCTATTGGCTTTTTTAGCACCATTAGGGGTTTTTCCGCATCGCTGGCGGGTTCCGTTGGCAGGGTGGCTTGTGACGTGGATTTTGGCGCCGATATTAGGGTGGAGGCGAAGAATTGGTGATAACTTAGATCATGCCATGCCAGACCTGCCCACGGCCAGACGACGTGAACTTTTACGCACCGTACCGAATAATTTGGGCCGCTTGTTTATGGAATTGTTCTCACCCAAAGATATGGAGGGCATTGTCGCGAATACGCCAATCACTGGTGCGGGTGCTGTGGGTCTGAAGGCAGCGATAGTTGATAGAAAAGCCGTGATTTGTGTGTCTGGCCACTTTGGTAACTACGATGTTTTCCGATCTGCTGCAATTCAGCAAGGCGGTGATGTTGCTGGGCTGTATCGTCCGTTGAATAATAAACTCATTCATGCCCGCTATCTTGCTGCAATTACTACAGTTGGTGGCAAGCTTTTTTCGCGTGGACGTCAGGGGTATTCTGGAATGATCCGTCATCTTCAGGGTGGTGGGTTAATGGCATTGCTTATAGATCAGCACATGAATCTTGGTGAACCTCTGACGTTCTTTGGACAGCCTGCTTATACTGCAATATCGGCGGGGCAGATGGCGCTTAAATATAAAGCGTTGTTGTTTCCAGTATATGCAATCCGTCAGCCTGACGGTCTGAGTTATGTCATTGAGGTCGAAGCCCAGGTGCCTGTAAGCGATGCTACAACGATGACCCAAGTGCTAAATGATAGTCTTGAGGCGCAGGTGCGCGCGCATCCCGAACAATGGCTCTGGACGCATCGGCGCTGGAAAAACCGATCGGGAACCAAGCATGAGGTAAAAGCGAAAACCAAATAGAGGCGGCGATTTGAATTATAGCAAGTGTGTGGCGGTTGACTGAAATTGACCTTCTGCTTAGGCACCTAATAATAATTTACCCTGACGAATAAGCTGCTGGCGAGGTCACCTGATTCCTTTACTTTACTCCGTGTATCTGGCGGTAAGCCATGTGACTGCGCCACTATTTGCATTAGTGCAGCGAAAGGCGTTAAAAAACGGTAAAGAAGACTCAAAGCGCGCTGCTGAACGTTGGGGCATCGCAGGTAGGCCCAGACCAGACGGGCTGATTGTATGGTTTCATGCAGCCAGTGTTGGCGAGACGCAGTCGCTTCTACCGCTTGTTTCATCGTTACTTGACTTGCGCAAAGATGTAACTGTGCTGATCACATCGACAACACGTACGTCTGCCGCAATGCTCGCCGATACGTTGCCGTCAAGGGTTGTTCACCAAATGGCGCCCTATGACACTGTCAATGCCAGCCGCGCGTTTTTACGGCATTGGCAGCCAGACATTGCAATTTGGGTTGAGAGCGAATTGTGGCCAAGGATGCTGCAAGAAACCGGCGCGCGCTCAATTCCTAAGTTGTACCTAAATGCCCGAGTGTCTAGCCGCACCGCCCGCCGTTGGACACAGTTTCCAGCTTCAGCGCGTGCTGTCTTATCCAGTTTTAATACGATTAATGTGCAAGAGAAGGCCACGTTTGACGCACTGTCTTTGATTGGTATTTCAGGGTCTAAAGTTGTGTTGACGGGTTCACTTAAAAAAGATCGCCCACCGCTCCAATGCGACGAAAATGAACTGACCCGTTTGCGAGTGGCAATTGGAGATAGATCCGTGTGGTGCGCAGCGTCGACCCATTCAGGTGAAGAAGAAATTATGCTTGCTGCTCACCAATCGCGCGCAGGCCTTTTAATCTTGGTGCCAAGACATCCTGATCGGGCTGCCGCAATTGCTGATTTAAGCATTTCTGCGGACTTCAAGACAGCGCGGAGAAGTTTTAATGAAGCAATCACCTCTGAAACGCAGGTCTATATCGCCGATACTATGGGCGAGCTAGGGCTTTGGTTTCGGTTGGCGTCGGCGTCGTTTATTGGTGGGTCGTTGGCGCTGGCTGGGGGGCATAATCCATATGAGGCGGCACAATTGGGGTCGGCAATTTTGCATGGACCCAATGTGGCGAACTTTGCTACTATCTACGGCGATCTAGATCAGGCTGGGGCAGCGCGGGAGGTGAGTGATGTGATAACCTTGGGCAACGCATTAAATCTAAGCGAAGCCGAGCATAGGGGTATCGCTGCAGCAGCAAATATCGTGTTGAGTCACGGGACGGGTGCTACGGACACCGCTTTGGACGCTATTCTTGAATACTTAAATTAAATAATGCGCCGTTTGAGTTTTCAGTAGGGAACGGCTATGTTGTGCAGGTTGGACATCAATCTTGGTTTCTCTTTGTAAGCAATTGACCTGCTAGCCTTGCCGAGGATTTTTTAATACTTTCCTAATCATTTAATCATAAGCTATGTACTAAATCGCTTCAGTGACTATTGGATATTGGATATTATGAACTAAAATGTAGCCGACAGTTGGGTAA
This sequence comes from Octadecabacter sp., assembly GCA_047635635.1. Taxonomy (GTDB): domain Bacteria; phylum Pseudomonadota; class Alphaproteobacteria; order Rhodobacterales; family Rhodobacteraceae; genus Octadecabacter. The sequence goes on from JBLILC010000006.1 coordinate 4,302, forward strand.
AAATTATTTTAATTTAAAGTTGAACCATTAATGTTCTAAGTTTATTTTATACATGAGCTATTTATTGAGAAAAAAATGGAAAAAATTAAAATTTAATAACGATATTATAGGATAATTATATTGAATTGTGTGCATATCTATCTGTAAAACCTTCTTGGTTACGAAGCACTATTAGAAGGTATTGCCGGATAAAATCCTACGTCAATTAATATGAGAGTTGTTTAAAGACAAACCCAATTTCTACTATCAAACTTTTTAAATAAACTATAATTTTATTTTCCTGTGCCAAAGTAATTAATAATTTTAAATGTTTTACCTCTTACTTCCTATGCTCCAAGTAACCCCCAGTTTGCGTGGGATCTTTTTGGTTAAATTTTGACCTCACTCAACCATCTTGACCATGGCCCTTGCCTTTAGAAACGCATTTTTATTTGTTTTTTAATGCTGAATATGGCCTGTGCTTTTTATAGTTTTCCCACCAAATTTAAAGCGCTTTGCGAGCATCATATAATGTGCCAAACAACGTTTTATTCAGTCATTAATCTCTCAGTTTTTCGTTGAAGGTATCGATGAAAGCGTTATTCCTAGACATCATTTAGTTTGATAGTGCAACGTAATTTTGATGAGAACGGGCGCGGATTAGTGCTCTCGGTTCCCTTCTCTAGAACCAGCTTTAGAAACGCCAAACTGGTGAACTTGGTGCCATTGTTTAAAATAATTGTTTTGGCATATTGCTCTTGGCATCAGATTTTGTAGTGCACTTGCAAACCGTAGGCTAATCTTTGATGTATAAGCAATCAGCACCATGTTCTTACTGCCGAAGTCATTAAAAATGGTCAAAATCGAAAGTGGTGGCCGTCTAAGTCTTGGCAATTGATTTTTAGTCTATGCCAGACGCAAGTGTGACTGATTGCTTTTATAAAAGACTTTTATATAAAATTAAAAAGACTGTGGCTGGGATAAAAATTGTATTGAAACCATTAAATATCACTTTGCCTCTCTGTATTATGATCCTATCTACGAGGATAATTTTTGAGGTTTTTGAAAATTCGTGTTGTGTGCTGATAACCTAGACTTGTTCGGGCTAGAATTAGAGTTCTGAACAATAAAAGAATTGTTGTTTCAAGTGGGCTGTCGTCCTAAAATTGCAGGTTAAATTTACACTTCATCCTCCAGAGCCAACCCATAATTACATCACTGAATTAACACTTTATTGTGTTTGTTGCATGTATAAAAAGTTTATTGTGTGCCCTTGAAGTATTAATAGATGATTGCCTTAAACTCGTGCATTCAGTGTTTCTTTTGCTAAACCAGCAAAATGTAAACCCGCCAGTTTTTCAAATTCTTATTGGTGCAGATGGTACGTAGCCGTTCACTAAAGGATCATTTTCAAGTATTTTCGCTTCTTCTGTGAAACCCTTGGCACGGCAATTTTGAGCTAGGTAGAACATTTCTGACAGGATATTTTCCTGTAGCATTTTAGAGAGCTCATCCGTCGTGGGGCTGTATGGAAGATCTAAAAGATCATTTCTACTTTTCTTTAAAAAATTTAAATAGGCGGACGCCTTTGCCGGTGTCCATGTCGTAGTTGATCTGTGATCGGCGTCGATGTCATAGATTGCACTGACCTTAGGAGACCAATTCACATCCCCGTGAAGAGCGCATTTTGCCCAGTAGATCCTGTCCTCACCGTGTGTTTTGCCGAGGTCAAAACCGCCAATTTTGGAAACGGTCAAACGTGGAATGCAAACTGAGCTTGCTGAGACGGGCATAGCGCCGTAGCTCATGCTTAAAAAATAGGCGTGCAGTATGCCACTTTTATTTTTTGGTGTGCAATAAAAGTCTTGTTCAATGATTTTGCCACCAGAATTCTTTGCGTAAGCAGCGGCATGTAGTGCTGAATTAGGACGAAGTTGTATCATTTCTTCGATGACATCTAAATGTCCATTTAGCCAGAAATCGTCAGCATCTAGGAGCAAGATAAAATCGCTATTTGAAGCGTTGATCCCGGTGTTGCGTGCAAAAGATGCTCCGGCATTACCTTGATGAATTGCTCTCACTCGGCTGTCTGATAACGCGTGGTGTTCGAGCAACTCACCAGACCCGTCTGTGGATCCATCGTCAACAACGATAATCTCAATGTTACGATTTAGGATCGCAGATTGAACAGATGCAATAGCGCGATCTAGGTTTTTAGCCTTGTTGAAAAGTGGTATGACGACGCTGAAGGTTGTATCATATTCCATTGTGTTCAACATACGCTTGTTCTTGTTATTATGGATTTTCCAGAAAATGCTAACAATAGCTTGTACTGCTATATAGTGGTGTTGGACGCCGCATCTTTTTTCAAGGCTTCCTGCCCTTTTGTTTAGTCACAGAATACAAAATTTAGCGTGAAAGCCGGAAAGTACCAAAATCTATTTTTTAATAATATTTTGAATTTTAATAGATAATTGGCCATTTTAAACTAGTCAAACAAACATTGGGTTAGTAGTAATTATTCACAATTGGCCACGCATGTTCCAGAGTTCAGGGAAAAGTTCAACTTCAAGCATCTTACGTAAATATTTGACGCCAGTGGTGCCACCAGTGCCACGCTTGAAACCGATGATACGTTCCACAGTTGTTACGTGATTAAAGCGCCAACGCCGGAAATAGTCCTCCAGATCAACAAGCTTCTCTGCCAGTTCATATAATGTCCAATGCGCCCTAGGATCACGATAAACTTGAGTCCATGCGTCCATCACCTCTTCGCAAGCTTGGTGTGGCTGATCCACGCAATAGGCTTCAGGAGGAAAAGTTCGTCCAAGTTCCCGCGCCAAGTTGTCCAATGCGACATGATACAATGACTTTTCTTGAAGCTCTTGGCTCAACATGTGGTGTAGCTCTGGTCGATGCTCATGGACTTTTAGCATGGAACAATTGCGATTGCCGAGGATAAATTCAATCAACCTATATTGGTGTGACTGAAACCCGGATGATTCGCCCAAATAATTACGAAAAGCTGTATATTCGCTTGGTGTCATGGTACGTAATACGTCCCATGCGTTGTTGAGTTGCTCAAAAATTCGCGCAACACGCGTGAGCATTTTAAAGACCGGTGGAAAGTCACCTTGCGCAAGCCTAAGACGTGCGGTTGTCAGTTCATGCAAAACCAACCGCATCCAAAGTTCTGATGTTTGGTGTTGAATAATGAACAGCATTTCATCGTGAGCGTCTGATTGTAGGTTCTGTGATCCAAGTATTGGATCAAGCTTTAGGTAGTCGGCATAGCTCATGCTTTTAGCAAAAGACATTTTAGCACCATCATCTTCAGGGTTATAAGGCGTCATGATTAAATTTCCTTTTGAGCGCGCTGGGTGCCTTGGGTATGTGGTAATCCAAAATTATGGATTGAAATTCTCTGTTAAAGTCCAAAAGCAATGAAGCCAATATCTAGCATTTCAGACATTTTGCGGATAACAGCTCGTAAGAAAAAAAGATGAGAAGTGGTTTTGGGCCGAGTTGAGGCCTCAAAAACACCATCCTAAACAGCGATTACCACATCATAACAATTACTTTTTGCCAAAATCTTAACTCTCATGCTGTACAATGTGGTAGAGGGTCACTATCAGCCGTCTATCAAAGATAATTTTAAGCTCAAACGAGAAAGATTGTGGAAGCCAGATGCAAGTTAGTGTTCGCGACAACAATGTCGATCAAGCCCTCAGAGTTCTAAAGAAAAAGCTCCAGAAGGAAGGTGTTTTTCGTGAAATGAAGCTCAAGCAACATTTTGAAAAACCGTCAGAGAAAAATGCGCGTCAGAAAGCTGAAGCTATCCGTCGCGCTCGGAAGCTGGAACGTAAAAAGTTGGAACGTGAAGCGTAACCTGGTTTATGACTTTTCGTTAAATTAATAGAAGCCCCGTTGTCTGATGGCAGCGGGTTTCTATATATGTGATGGGCTACTAATGCACATTGCTAGGCCAAGATAATAATACCCCTATTTGGATCATCCTCTTCACAAGATGGGAAAGCCTAGCTTGGTCTGGATTTAGTTAACCTCTACGCACGGGTCAAAAATGTGTTCCTCTCGTCAATTGGTCGATCAAATTATTTTGACAAGCTTCAAATTAGCTGCCCAATAAATTTAGCGTCTTAAATACGAGTTAGCCTCGCAAAGTGTGCACTTTAAGTGCAAATTGTTTAGTAGCCGATCTCCAACTACTCGACCAAAGCGTTGACTATGTGTCCGCTTTTTATGTCCTGCATCACAGCATTCCGATTGAATTAATCCGTGATTCGTAAACAGTACTATCTTGTCTACATCAGTTTCTAATTGGTTCTAAAATTACAAAGCAAAGCATTTTGAATTTATGGATATTTCAGATAGTAATATGAAACGCATCTTTATGCCTGCCTGTACACAGTTCGCAAGTACACTATACTTAACAATAAAATCAATTAGCTCTATCCTTACCAGACCTGACACTGCCGAAAGCCATTAACTCGCTGGACTATTAAAGTGTTGTTTAGTTTGCCGTTAAGGACGGCGACCACTGTTCACTAAAAACTTTCCAAAACTAGAGGACTGAAGTTGATAGTGCCAGATTTTAAAACCTTATTTCAAAGGTAGAAAACTGTATCTGTCGCTATAATATTTTTTGAAGAGGTGACCAGTTTGTTGCGATTTCTGATACTTTCTCAAACATGCTGGCCAGATGATTGCCTTAAATGCGACTTTTGGCGTAAGGCTCTCGTTCGTATTGATGAGCAAACACTAAAGATACGCTTTATCCATTGCCAGAAGGCGATTGTAACCCGTAGTGTCTACACTGTCATTCTATAGAACTCTGCTCGGAACCCTCGCAATAATTCATTTCTGAGAAATCATAACATTTTTGAAGTCAGAGTGCGAAGTGAAAAAGTTCGATGCTTAAATTGTTTCAACAGCGCATTGTAGTGGTGCTCAATTAGCAATAACGGCCAAAGTTGCTTCGAAACAATACTCTCAGAATCATGCTGCAATTTTCCTGCCGAATAACTGATGTGTTAAGTAAAAATAACTGGTCAGCGCCTTTGCGTGCGTGATCTTGATTGGCAGGTTGTGAAAGTCCAAAGTCGCGTGGAAACTCTAAAGGGTTACACAGGACGAGCCAGCCAAGCTCCCTAATAGATAGTGCCAATCATGCAAATAAAGGCTAATGAATTAGTATCACGACACCAGTCTTGGCGATCACACGGTGGTGTGATTCAACAGAATTGGTATATTTTTTATTTTTCCCAAATAACGATCCGCCTTAGATCGACTACAATGGCACAACAACGCGCTGGTCTTCTTCTGGTGCGTCCAAGAGTAGGTGGTTTTCTTCTAGGATTAGCATATTCGCCGCAGCGATGACATCGCTTTTTGTTTTGTAGCCAATGACATCCTCAATAGGCATGTCGATGTGGCGTGCCATTAGCATTGTTTCTTCAGACGAAAAGTTTGTAAGGCCACGGGCCACTTCCGTTCCCTCTTCGTCATAGACGTGCAACACGTCACCCTTGCTGAAATCACCTTGGATCGAAATTACATCTTCTCGAGTGATGCCGCATTCACCGGAAACTACTGATGCCGCCACCTGGGATGAGACGACAAGTGTGCCGGACACCTGCAGTCGATTACTAAGCCAAACTTTAAGTGGGGATGCCGTTTCACCTGTCACAAGGCATCGCGTGTAACGCCGTTCGTTTTTCAAAACAGATGAAACCGGACGTTCGATTATCCCGTCTGCGATAATCGTTTCAACGCCAGCATTCTGAGCCATGCTGGCAGCCTGCATCTTAGTTAGCATGCCACCACTACCTAGTGCACTTACGCCAGTCGTTGATTCAAGGTGCTCACTGACATCTTCGATTTCAGCAATGAACTTTGCCTCAGGATCTGAAGGATCGCGATCATATAACCCTTCGACGCTGGTCAAAATGATTAAGATATCGGCCTCAATCATCTGGGCCACCTTTGCAGAAAGGCGGTCGTTATCCCCAACGCGCAAGTCGTGGGTTGCAACGGAATCGTTCTCGTTAATTATTGGCATGATGTCGCTTTCGAACAGCCGTGACATAGTGTTTTTAATGTTCAAAAAACGTCGCCTTTCTTCCATGTCATCGACAGTCACAAGCATTTGGGCGACGTCCATTCCGTGTTCTGACGCAACTTGACGGTAAGCATTCATCAACAGGGGTTGCCCGCAAGCTGCAGCTGCCTGCTTGTCCATAATGCCAGCATCCTCGGGGCGTTTACCAATCATGTTTAACCCCAAAGCCACTGAACCAGAAGATGTGAGAATGATGTCGTAGCCTTCTTTCTGGAGCTGGGCGAGGTCGCTTAGCAAGCCATTTATAAAGGCATACCGAAGTGTCAGTCTGTCGCTGTTTGCTAGCAGGCTGGATCCAATTTTAACGACAATCTTTTTCTTCTTAGGCACGGTTTTCTCCGATAAATTCTTGTTTTTAATAGCTAATTTATGAACGATTTGCGTCACGTAACTTCGCCATGTAGCAATGTTCATTCTAATGATTCGGTAACGTATAACACGCACCCCACGTGGGAACGCAAATAGGTCGTCGTTGCGCTGAACACGTTAAGATTAGATTTGGCTTGCGGCAATAGATGGCCTTGAAAATACGGTAGCCCTCGTTGCACTTGTGATACTGCAAAGCAATTTTATGTAGAAGCCGACAAAGGCAAAGGACATCAAGATGAAGATATTTTTGATTGGATGTGGCAAGATGGGGGGTGCTATGTTGCGCCAGTGACGATGCCCATCATTTTATTGTCGCTGACCCCACTTCAACATACTTACCAGATGGCGTGTCGCATGTGTCAAAAGCCACAGATTTACCGGCAGGCATTTTGACTTAATATTGATCGCGATCAAGCCACAGATGATTGCTGACGCCCTACCAGAGTATGTCCCTGCTTTGAAATTTGGTGGTTGCTTTGTTTCCATCGTTGCAGGATGCAGCGTTGCGACAATCGCAGGGTTTGTTGGCGACGCTGCCGTTGTCAAGGTAATGCCAAACATTTCAGCGATGGTTGGGGTGGGCGTTTCGGGGATGTTTGCAAATGAGAAATGCACTAAAAGACGATTAGCTGATGTGATCGCGTTAATAACCCTCAATGGGACATGCGTTCAATTAGTGAACGGAGATAAGATTGATCGACTAACAGCTGTTAGTGGCAGTGGGCTGGGGAATGTTTTGAGCTAATGCACAGCTGCTTCGAAGCGGCAAAATCGGTCGGTTTTGACCAGAAAACTGTGCGTACATTGGTTTTGGTACCATTTCTGGTTCCGTTAAGACCGCTAGCCTGTCAAACGCTTCGCTTGAAGAATTGCGCAATTCTGTCACTAGCAAACACGGAACGACGCATGCAGGCTTAGAACAGTTGATGCGGGGCGATCAGCTTGACGCGCTCTTTCATGACATTGTTCAAGCGGCTTATGTCAGCGCTGATGCATTAAAATTACATGCACCCTGCAGGGTGAAGAACTGAGGAAACAAAAAAAATGAATGATATTGTCATTAATAAGAAAGACCCTGAGAAAGAAATTGTAGATATCATCGCAAAACTTGGGATGCGCGCAAAAGCAGCTGCACGCGATCTTGCATTGGCATCTGCTGGGCAGCGCAATGCGGCACTAACACATGCTGCTAGTGCCCTGCGCGCCCGCTTAGCCGATCTCTTATCAGCCAACGCTAAGGATGTTGATGGTGTGCGTGACAGTGGCAAAGACGCAGCCTTTATTGACAGGCTGACACTAACGGCAGATCGCGTTGCCGTTATGGCAGATGCGTTGGACGCAATTGCGTTGCAGGACGATCCACTAGGCCGCACGCTCGCAACGTTTGATAGGCCCAACGGATTGAAGATTGATCGTGTGAGCGTGCCGATCGGGGTCATCGCAATGATTTACGAGTCTCGCCCCAACGTTGGTTCTGATGCCGGTGCGCTTTGTGTGAAGTCGGGCAATGCTATAATTTTACGTGGCGGTTCGGAAAGCCTGCATTCATCACGGGTGATTGCGGATTGTCTTGCGCAAGGGCTTCGTGCTTCGGGTTTGCCCGAAGATGCGGTGCAGCTGGTCGATACCCGTGATCGGGAAGCAGTAAAGCTTCTTCTTCATAGCACTGAAACAGTTGATTTGGTCATTCCGCGCGGAGGACGCGGTCTTGTGTCTTTGGTGCAAAAAGAAGCGCGAGTTCCGACATTGCTGCATCTTGATGGAAACAATCACACCTATGTTCACCAAAGCGCCGATTTGGAAAAAGCTGTTGGAATTGTGGCGAATGCTAAAATGCGCCGAACAGGTATTTGTGGCGCAACAGAATGTGTTGTTATCGACAGTAAAATAGCTGAGTTTTTCCTACCGCTTCTGGTGGTGGCACTCGATAATTGCGAATTGCGTGGAGATGCACAAGCTCGCGCGATTATGCCGGATATGAAAGTAGCAACTGAAGCGGATTGGGACACAGAGTACTTAAGCAACATCATGTCAGTAAAGATTGTCGAAAGCGTGAGGGACGGTATAGCATTTGTACAGGCGCACTCGTCGGGTCATACTGATGCTATTGTTGCCGAGGATGCAGTGGCTGTAAAACTCTTTATGACGGCGGTGGATTCTGCCGTTGTAATGCACAATGCGTCCACCCAGTTTTCTGATGGTGGTGAGTTTGGCATGGGCGCTGAAATTGGTATTGCCACAGGAAAAATGCATGCCCGTGGTCCAGTTGGGGCAGAGCAGCTCACAAGTTTCAAATATTTGGTCTACGGAAATGGTCAACAGAGACCCTGAACTCACGGGTGAAATTAGCGGTTAAAGCGGCGATTTCCCGAGATGGATTGGAGCAATTTTGCATTCTGAGACTTAATAGAATATAATTAATTTCTAGAAAAGAAAAAATCAAAGCATAAATGGAGCACCTAGTGTCCACCACAATCCAAGAGCAAAACGATTATTTCAATGAAGCCAATGCGACGTTTGGTGACAGGCTGGCAGCCGCGCGGCAGGCAAAAGGCCTTGATGTCGATGGTCTGTCTGAAAAACTTGGAGTTGATGTCCGTACTGTCAAAATTTGGGAAAGAGATGCGGATATGCCGCACGCCAACCGGATTCAGATGCTTGCAGGTCTTTTGAATGTGTCAATGGTCTGGCTTGTCAGCGGTGAAGGCAACGGTACGAGTGAGGTTGCCGACACGTTTGAGCGTCCCTCGGGTATAAACGACGCACTTGGCGAGATATCGCAATTGAAGACTATTCTTCTTGGAGCAGTCGAAAAACTTGAAAAGCTTGAAGAGCGATTACAGGACGTTCAGTAGATTACGAAGCACGTGTGGTCATACTTTTAAATAAAAAAATAAAAGTAAAGATTATACGTCGCCAAACTGATATGTTTTGATCGTATTATGTATCGGCAATATCTGCGCCAGTCATGCCCTATTAAGGTCTTTTTTTGCTGCAACTAGGCTTATCAAGGATAACCTGATGGGCCTATCAGCGTCTCTTGCGTGACCTACTGGCTGCCGCGGTGATAGGTTCGTCTGGAATAACAACATTGTTCTCAAGGCGGGCATTACGAAGACGTTCGGTTTTGATTTCGCGTTGCTCTTTATCCCCATCTTTAATTTCTTTCGCAATGCGCGCTGTTTTATCAAGTAGCGTTTCCTTTGCGAGATTGGGTGTTTCGTACATGGTAGTCTTTTCCATTTTTGCCATCGTTCAATCTCCTTAACATGTTTAGCGTTGGGTCTGTGAGGTAGTTAATTAGGTTTCTATGGGTGGCGGTGGGACAGCGTCTGGGGCTAACTTTCTAAATTGAAGTATTATGTTGTGAAACTTTTGTACGGCGCTATCAGCTACAGAGAACGGTCCCTAGATTAGAGTTTACCACCAAGGTGCAATGGATCATCTCAGTTGCGTCAAAAACATTAACTGAGGCCGCTGACAAACAGAAAGTTTTAGAGGGTGAAACGAGAAATTTAGCCTACCTCTTGTGCAAACCAAATAAAGGGCCGAGATAAATTAAAAGTGGTGTTCATTGACTTGATCAAGCCGATTTTTAGGGTGGATATTTGGTTTGGTAAAATTTTAGCGCGTACGGGGCTGGATAGGACCATGGATAGTGACGTTTAAATCCAAATTTTACTGTTTCTGCTGATCACATCTTGTGGAATTATAAAAAATGTCTTGCGCGTTGGCGCCGTCGCACCGATGTACGAGTAATATTAATTGAAAGGCTCGAGCCATGGAAAACGCACACAAATTCTATATTAACGGAAAATGGATAGTCCCAGCAGATGGTTGCGATTTTGACGTTATTGACCCATCCACTGAAGAAGCCACGGCGACGATATCTCTTGGTGGGCAGGCTGATACGGATGCCGCCGTTGCAGCAGCTTCGGCAGCTTTCCCGTTGTGGCGCCTGTCATCCAAAGCTGCGCGCCTTGAGTTAATGGAAAATATTCTTGACGTCTACATGCGCCGATCTGATGAGATAGGCGAGGCGATTAGCCGCGAAATGGGCGCGCCGATCGATATGTCCAAGGTTCAGCAGTCTGGTACTGGGTCGTTTCACCTAAGAGCGTTTATCAAATCGCTAAAGGAGTTTGAATTTGAGGGCTCCTTGAGTGCTGGTGTAGATGACACACGCATCATTCACGAACCTATCGGTATCTGTGCCCTGATTACCCCGTGGAATTGGCCAATGAACCAGATCACTCTCAAGGTTATTCCAGCACTGGCGACAGGCTGCACGATGATACTGAAGCCATCGGAGCAATCGCCACTGTCAGCCATTTTATTTACCGAAATCATGCATGAAGCTGGCGTTCCTGCAGGCGTTTACAATATGCTGCATGGTGATGGTCCAGGTGTTGGAAGCCAGCTGTCGGTACATAAAGACGTCGACATGGTCAGCTTTACGGGGTCAACACGTGCGGGGCGCGCAATCACGATTGCAGCGGCAGAAACCATCAAGCGTGTTAGTCTTGAATTGGGAGGTAAGGGTGCGAATGTAGTGTTTGCTGATGCTGATCCCCAGGCTGTTGCGCAGGGCATTACACGCTGCTTCAATAATACGGGACAGTCGTGTAATGCGCCTACAAGGATGTTGGTTGAGCGGTCGCGTTACGATGAAGCGGTTACGCAAGCCGTTGATGCTGCGAACGCCATTTCAGTAAAAGCCGCTTCCGAAACTGGTCAGCATATTGGGCCACTGGTGTCTAAAATACAGTTCGAAAAGGTGCAGGACTTAATTCAAAAAGGTATCGAAGAAGGTGCGAAGCTGGTTGCGGGTGGTATGGGACGACCCGAGGGTTTGAATCGTGGTTTTTTTGTAAAGCCAACTGTTTTTGCTGATTGCAACAATGATATGAACATTATGCGTGAAGAGGTATTTGGGCCAGTTTTGTCTATGATGGCATTTGATACAGAAGAAGAAGCGATCGCGATTGCCAATGATACAGATTATGGTCTGACTAACTACATTCAAACGAGCGATCCTGAAAAGGCACGACGAGTTGCGCGTTCGGTTCGCTCTGGCATGGTCGACATAAACGGTAAAGGCCGTGGTGCGGGTTCGCCGTTTGGCGGTATGAAGCAGTCTGGAAACGGGCGCGAAGGTGGTAAGTGGGGCTTAGACGAATTTCTTGAAGTCCGCGCAATTGGTGGCTGGCCTGTCGATTAATTAGAGCACATCACGTAAGATATCATTTTTATCTGGTTTCCTTAAATGGGAGCCGGATTTTTGTTGTCAGTTGCTTATGTAATTACGTCTGGTTCGGTTCGCCCAATCGTGGTCTCTAAGGAGCTGACGGCAAATGCTGCGTCGCGTAAGGTTTGTAGGGCAACCTGTGTATCCAGCCCTGAATTACCACTCAATCCAGAATACTGTTCAAGATACAGCCGCACAGTCGCACCTTGGGTGCCGGTTCCTGAAAGTCTGAACACTGCTCGTCCACCGCCCTCAAAGGTGATCCGTAGGCCTTGGTTTTTGCTAATGGTCCCATCAACTGGGTCGAGGTATGAAAACTCATCTGCTGACGTGACGATTAAGCCAGCGTGGGATTGCCCGACCAGTTTACCTAATTGACCCCGCAGATCCCCCATCATTTTATTAGCTTTTTGGGTTTCCACGGCTTCAAAATCATAGCGCGAATAGTAATCGCGCCCGAATGTATTCCAATGGTCTGCTACGATATTTGCAACTGATTGTTTGCGGACTGCCAAGATATTAAGCCAAAGCAAGACTGCCCAAAGGCCGTCTTTTTCTCGTAGGTGACTTGATCCGGTCCCCGCGCTTTCCTCCCCGCAGATCGTGACTTTACCAGCGTCCAACAAATTTCCAAAAAACTTCCAGCCAGTTGGGGTTTCGTAGGATGCAATGCCGAGATTTTCGGCGACACGGTCACTTGCTGCACTGGTTGGCATGGATCGCGCAATACCAACTAAACCTTCGCAATAAGCAGGGGCTAAATGTGCGTTGGCGGCCAAAATAGCAAGGCTGTCAGATGGTGACACATAGGCCTTGCGCCCTACGATCATGTTGCGGTCACCGTCGCCATCGGACGCAGCACCCATATCGGGTGAGGCATCCGACATCATAAAATCTATCAGACCCTTGGCCCAGATAGGATTCGGATCGGGGTGGCATTTGCCAAAATCCTCAAGCGGGATTCCGTTGACGACGGTTCCGGCAGTAGCACCGAGCGTATCTTCAAGAATGGCTTTAGCGTATGGACCTGTTACGGCATGCATCGCGTCAAACCGCATAGTGAAACCGCCCGCAAACAAGGCACGGATTGCTGCAAAATCGAAGAGTGTTTCCATTAAGGCCTGATACTCGACAATTGCATCGACGACATGGATTTGCATATCACCGTGGTGGGTCGTGTTAATTTTGGACAGGTCGATGTCATCGACTTTGATAATTTTATAGTGATCGATTGTGGTAGTAGCGTAGAATATTTTAGCAGTTAGCTCTTCGGGCGCTGGGCCGCCGTTCTGGATGTTAAATTTGACGCCAAAATCTTCATCTTTGCCGCCGGGATTATGACTTGCCGACAGGATAAAACCACCATCTCCCTTGTTCAGCCGGATCAGATGTGACGCGGCAGGTGTAGAAAGGATGCCATTTTGGCCAACGATCACGTCTGCTGCGCCGTTTCCTGCTGCTATTTTTATGATTGTTTGAATAGCGTCTTTGTTGAAATAACGGCCATCACCACCGATAATGAACGTTTTACCCGTTCCACCACCAATGGCGTCAAATGTGGATTGGATGAAATTCTCTAAGAATTGCGGTTTCATGAAGACGCGGGTTTTTTTGCGTAGGCCCGATGTGCCAGGCATTTGCCCATCGATTGGTGTAGTCTTGATTTTCTCAATCTTCATGAGTTAATCCTTTTTAAGTGCTTTGTCTGCCAGCATTATCCATTATTAGATGCGTGTTGCTAAGTTCCACTTTTATAGTGGGGTGATTTAATTTTACATTATTTTTCAGCTACCAGTTAGGATGTTGATTTATCGTCTCGAGAAAACTTTTGTTATCTCCAACATATAAAAATATTTTTGAACTGTACTGCCACGAGACTTGTACTGAACTGTGCAAGAAGCTTGTGGATAAGGACTGAAAATCTGTGGACTATAAAATGTGTCCACTTTTTTGGTGCGATCATGACCAATTATATGACATCAGCTATAGTTGTGTCGCCTAATGTGAGTTTTCACCAATGAACTTCACGGTACGTTTTATGTCTGCGAGGTGTTGGGGTATTTTGGGTCGCAAAGCATGTGAGAAGTTGCGCAATAATGTTTCTAGTTTTTGGAAAACTTGGTTGCCTTCTTCATATTTCAGTACGGAATGACTTTAGCATCTGTGGCAGCACATGATGCCAAGAAACTCCGTATAGCAGAATGTTGAGGTCTTCATCCCAGATAGCCCAACTGAAACGCTAAAATTTTATCTTAATGATCATGATTAGGTTTTGAAGTTATAGTGTTGATAGAGTTTTGGACTGCAATCATCAAGAGTTCCGAAGCTCTAATTTTGGCCATTCACGTAATCGCTACAAATGCTATCCGCTTTGCGAATTATCTGCGAAAGGATGACACCGTAGTGCTTTGAATTTGCCTAGTGTTGCCTCTGTCACGTACCAGTTTTGTCATTTAGGGCTGTGGTGACTTGAATGCGCGCTAATCATACAGGCCTGCAAGGCTAAGTTTTTGCCGATTCAGTGTCTAAGATTGCGTGAATTTTTTGTTACAAGCGTTTCTGGGTTCAAGAGGCTTACATATGATATTTGCGGTTCTGTGATCAATGGTGTTGCCGCGTCACAAATAGGTATGATTAATTTGGCTTGCCAGAATGATGGAATTAGCTCTATCGAGAGTTAGGGTTAGCGATGGCGTCGCTTAAGCAGATTTTGATCCTTCACCCATCCTGAACGCCGGGATCTTGCTTTGTCGCTTTACTGCGCATAGAGAGGATAACACCTCTTCAAAAAGCATAGGTTTACTGACTGAAGGAGTCCTTGAATGGATCGTCCACAGAATTATCGATTTCACCAAGGGGATAAAGTTCTCCCGTTTGCTGACTCCGAATATGAAAGCCGTTTGGCTAAACTGCGTGAAAGCATGGCAAAACTGGGAATCGATGCGTGTGTTTTTACATCGATGCATAATATCGCTTATTATTCTGGTTTTCTATATTGTGCGTTTGGCCGCCCTTATTCGTTGGTCGTGACTGCAACTGTTAATGTCACGATGTCTGCGGGCATTGACGCAGCCCAACCGTGGCGTCGTGGATATGGTGACAATATCACTTATACTGACTGGCAGCGGAACAACTATTGGCGCGCGATCCAGTCTGTTTCTGGGTCCAGCAAGGTCATCGGTTATGAAGGTGACCATCTGACCATTGTACAAAAAATGCTGTTTGATGAATTTTTAACCCCCAAATTATCAATTGATATAGCGCCAACGACCATGAAGCAGCGGATGCATAAGTCTGCAGCTGAAATCACATTGATTCGTGCAGGGGCGAACGTGGCTGATGTAGGTGGCTATGCGATCAAGGAGGCTGTTAAAGTTGGTGCACGTGAGATTGACGTAGCCATGGCGGGTCGTGATGCGATGGAACTGGAAATTGTCCGACGGTTTCCTGATGCTGAATACCGCGACACGTGGGTTTGGTTTCAATCTGGAATCAACACTGATGGAGCGCATAACCCAGTCACGTCCCGCAGGTTAGAGAGGGGAGATATCCTTAGTCTTAACACTTTCCCAATGATTTCCGGGTATTATACAGCACTTGAACGCACAATGTTTGTTGGCGAAGTGGACGATTCCAGCCGTAAAATCTGGGAGGCCAATATCGCCGCCCACGAATATGGTATGTCCCTGTTAGTGCCCGGTGCGAAATGCAGCGACATTACACTTAAAATTAACGAATTCTTTGCGGAGCGGCACCTGTTGCAATACCGCACGTTTGGGTATGGTCATTCTTTCGGGGTGTTGTCTCATTACTATGGGCGTGAGGCCGGACTAGAATTGCGTGAAGACGTAGACACAGTTTTGGAACCTGGGATGGTCATTTCAATGGAGCCAATGTTGACCATTGGTGAAGGTAATGCTGGGGCGGGTGGGTACCGAGAACATGACATTCTTGTTGTCAACGAAACTGACAATGAGAATATTACTGGATATCCATATGGACCTGATTTTAACGTTGTTGGATAATGTTGACGTGCTGCCTATTTGTTAGCACGTCAACATTTTGGATGGCACATGGTTTGAGTTGCAGGACAATCGACTTCAAAAACACTTAAGACGCGACATTTCACTTCGAAAACGTCCTTGTATTTCTTGACTAGGTCTATCAAGCTTAATGGCAAGTTAGCGATTTCCTGCACTGATCGCACATAGGCTTATCCGAAAGGGAAAAGTTCTCGATGGTAGATAATCAATCGGCATTTGTAGCTTTCGAGCGTGTCCAAAAAAGTTATGACGGAGAGGTTCTTGTCGTTAAGGACTTGAACCTATCGATGCCCAAGGGTGAGTTTTTGACAATGCTTGGGCCATCGGGCTCAGGCAAAACTACCTGCCTAATGATGCTTGCAGGATTTGAAACTGCAACGCATGGCGATATTTTGTTGGATGGTGTTTCGATCAATAACATCCCTCCCCACAAGCGAGGTATCGGTATGGTATTTCAAAACTACGCTTTATTCCCACATATGACGGTAGCCGAAAACTTGGCCTTTCCGCTGGAAGTGCGCAAGATTGGCAAGTCCGAACGCGAAGAAAAAGTAATGCGCGCTCTGGGTATGGTGCAAATGCAGGATTTTGCAGGGCGGCGTCCGGCGCAATTGTCTGGTGGTCAACAGCAACGGATCGCTTTATCTCGTGCGTTGGTGTTTGAACCTGAACTGGTGTTGATGGACGAGCCTCTCGGCGCTCTTGACAAACAGCTGCGCGAAACGTTGCAGTTTGAAATTACAAATCTGGCACATGAACTTGGTATTACCACCGTATACGTGACCCACGACCAGACCGAGGCGCTAACAATGTCCGATCGCGTCGCGGTGTTTGACGATGGCCGCATTCAGCAATTGGCGGCACCTGATGAATTGTACGAAAAGCCGCAGAACAGTTTTGTTGCGCAGTTTATTGGTGAAAACAACACGCTAGATGGCG
Organism: Octadecabacter sp.; assembly: GCA_047635635.1. GTDB lineage: Bacteria > Pseudomonadota > Alphaproteobacteria > Rhodobacterales > Rhodobacteraceae > Octadecabacter. Next base: position 21,019 of record JBLILC010000006.1, read on the forward strand.
TCGTTCAGGAGATCCGAGGCGACACTTGTATAGTAAAGCTTGACAGTGGTGATATCATAGATGCTGTTCCTGTTAACATTAAAGCGATTGGGGATCGCACGCAGGTGTCGATACGTCCAGAACGTGTTGAATTTGATCGTTCGCGATTGCAAGATGATGCGCATATGCTGAAAGCCGAAGTTCTTGAGTTTATTTACATGGGGGATATCTTTAGAACACGCCTGCGGGTGGCAGGTAAAGATGACTTCGTGATCAAAACGCGTAATGCGCCGGATCAAAGGCGTTTAAAACCTGGTGAAATAATCGAAATAGGTTGGCTTGCACAAGATTGCAGGGCGCTCGACGCATAAGTATCGCGCCCAAAAGAAAACAGTGCGACAGTCGCCCGGACAATCGCGCTGACACGACAAAAACCGGGCAAATCAATAGGAGACTTTAATGAAAATGACTATCAAATTGATGGCAACCACATGCCTGACGCTATCCGCGACACTCGCGGTTGCTGACGGGCATATGGCTGATGAAATGACCATCGTTAGCTGGGGTGGAGCATACTCTTCCTCACAAGAGAATGCCTATCACATACCCTATTCTGAGATTACTGGCGTCACGATCATCAACGACGAATCCTCTCCCGAGGCAGTTGCAAAGCTGCGTGCGATGAACGAAGCTGGCAACGTCACGTGGGACGTGGTTGATGTGGTAGCATCCGATGCAATACGGTTGTGCGACGAAGGCCTTGCGATGGAAATCGATTTTGATGAACAACTTGCACCAGGCGATGACGGCTCTACTGCATCCGAAGATTTTGGCGACCTGTTGGTATCCGACTGCTTCATTCCGCAGATTGTGTATTCCACTACAGTCGGTTATCGTACGGATCTTGTGGGCGACACCGCACCGACTGACATCTGCGCCATCTTTGACACGGAAACATACCCAGGTCAGCGTTCTCTTGAAAAACGCCCTATCAACAACATGGAATGGGCGTTACTTTGTGACGGTGTAGCCAAGGGCGAAGTATACGACGTTCTGGAGACAGAAGAAGGTCAAGCACAGGCATTTGCCAAGCTCGACACTATCAAAGACAGCGTGATATGGTGGTCTTCTGCTGCGGAGCCAATTCAATCGCTGGCAGACGGTGAAGTAGTGATTGCCTCCACATATAATGGTCGCTTGTTTTCAGCTATTGAAGAACAAGATCAACCAATTGGCATGTTGTGGGACGCGCAAGTGTTCGACCTCGACGGTTGGATTATTCCAACTGGTCTGAGCCCTGAGCGTGAAGCTCGCGCTTTGGATTTCATCTATTTCGCGACGGACACACAGCGCCTAGCAGACCAAGCCAAGTACATCAGCTACGGTCCTGCACGTGCGTCGTCCGCACCGCTGGTTGGCCAGCACGCTGAATTGGGCATAGACATGGCGCCACACATGCCAACCGATCCAGCGAACGCAACGAACACGTTCTTGTACAACTACTTATGGTGGGCAGACTACCGTGACGATCTGGATGCGAAATTCCAGGTTTGGTTGTCGCAGTAACAACTATCTTTGGGGCGCGGCACGGCTGCGCCCCATCCTTTTTCTGAATAGGGGTGGCACACGTGACATTGGTTTTGGCAGCAGACGGGCGACCGCTTAAGGCGTCACTGAACCGCGCATTGCGCCGTCAGAAACTACGTGCGTTGATGCTAATCGCCCCGCTTCTCATCTTTATTTTGGTGTCCTTTGTGATGCCGATCGCCGATATGCTGTTTCGATCGGTCGAAAATGAAATTGTCGTGGAAACGCTGCCCCGCACAGTTGCCACCCTCGATGGGTGGGATAGTGATTCCGGGCAAGCTCCGGACGAAGACGTGTTCACTGCGCTTTACTTCGACATGGTGCTGGCCACTGAATATAAGACCCACACGAGATTGGGTAGCCGTTTGAACTATGAAATGACGGGTATTTCTTCCTTGTTTCGTAAATCTGGCCGCAGCGTTAGCCGCTTTGATACAGATACTTACACAGACGCATTTCAGGCTGCTGATCCGGCTTACGCTGACCCCGCGCAATGGGTCACTTGGATGGCTGATGACAACGTGCGCGCCGCTTTGCCAATGACCGCAAATACCTATGATGCTTGGGCTAAGATGATTGTCGAAGCCGAAGAAAACGTGCCCGCAGAGGAAGTGCCTTGGGACTTCGTTTTCACGTCGCTTTATCTTGAGGTGATCGAAGGTGCTGAACCGCCCGTCGCGCTAGATCTGTCGGGCGTTCCGCTCGTACCCCTGCGTGATCAGTTTGCAGATGTTGATGAAGATTGGCTTGACCCTGAAGTCTGGCAAATCGTCAAAATCTACTCACCCGAGTACACAAATGGATATTTCTTGAATTCTGTTGACCGGTTTAAGGGTGTTGAGGGTGCTGAAGTGCGGCCTGAAAACGAGCAGATTTACATCACGCTTTTCATCCGCACGATGATTATGTCAGGATCTATCATGGGCATGTGTATCCTTCTTGGCTACCCGATTGCGTGGTTGCTGGCGAACTTGCCAGCGCGCAAAGCTAATTTGCTGATGATCCTCGTTCTGTTACCGTTCTGGACATCGCTTTTGGTGCGCACATCCGCGTGGAAAGTTCTGCTACAACAACAGGGCGTGATCAATGATACACTGGTTTGGTATCACTCAACCTGGTTTGGCCAATTGCTCGATCCCGCATTCATGGGTCTGCTAAACATCTGTTATGCCTTTGTTAATCTCATCACATGGGTATGGAATGTGCTTAATGGAATTTGGGGCGGCACCGACGGGCTATATATGGATTGGGCAGTCGCTGGTTTTGAACGCCTTGCGCTAATCAACAACCAGACGGGTACTGTCATCGCAATGACGCACATTCTGCTGCCATTCATGATTTTGCCACTGTTTTCCGTGATGAAGACGATTCCGATTTCCTACGTGCGGGCCGCCAAATCACTGGGTGCGACCAACTGGACAGCATTTTGGCGGGTCTACTTCCCGCAATCAGTGCCGGGCATCGGCGCGGGCTGTATCTTGGTGTTTATTCTGTCGATCGGCTATTATATCACGCCTGAATTGGTTGGTGGCACCAAAGGTGTCTTTATATCCAACCGCATTGCTTACCACATTTCCAGCTCGCTCAATTGGGGCCTTGCTGCCGCGTTGGGTACCATTTTACTGGTCATTGTGATGGGACTTTACTGGATGTATGACAAGATTGTTGGCATCGATAACGTGAAATTGGGAGGCTGAAACATGTCTGCACTGCCAGCATATGCGACAACGGGCCAACGGTTCTGGTTCTATAGCTTCCGGGTCATTTGTGGTCTGATCTTCTTTTTCCTAATCGCGCCAATTGTTGTTATAATTCCACTCTCGTTCAACGCTGAGAATTTCTTTACATTTACTCCTGAAATGTTAGCACTTGATCCTGCCGGTTTCTCGACGAAACACTATCAGGACTTTTTTAGCAGCTCTGACTGGCAGCTTGCGTTGAGGAATTCTCTCAAGATAGCACCAGTAGCCACGTTTCTGTCAGTTTCACTTGGTACTTTGGCTGCGATTGGGCTTTCACAAAGCCACGTGCCATTTCGTCGTGCGATTATGGCGATCCTGATTTCGCCAATGATTGTGCCGCTTATTATCTCAGCAACTGGCATGTATTTCTTTTATTCTAACCCATACATCCCGACGCCGTTTGGCCGGATAGATTTGCCGTTCACCTTAACAGGCACGTATTGGGGTGTGGTTCTGGCACATGCTGCGCTAGGTATTCCTTTTGTAATTATTACCGTGACAGCAACGCTTGTAGGTTTTGATCAGTCATTAACTCGGGCAGCGGCAAACATGGGTGCGAACCCTGTAACGACATTCTTCAAAGTGCAGATGCCATTGATTTTGCCTGGTGTCGTGTCAGGTGGTTTGTTCGCCTTTATCACATCATTTGACGAAGTTGTTGTCGTTTTGTTTGTTGGTTCCGCAGGACAAAAAACGCTTCCTTGGCAGATGTTTACAGGCTTGCGCGAACAAATCAGCCCGACCATTCTGGCAGTGGCAACAATTTTGATTGCCGTGTCGGTTGTACTGCTGATTGTGGTGGAAATTCTTCGCCGTCGCTCAGAGAGATTACGTGGCTTGTCGCCAGCCTAGGTCTAATTGTAGTAATTAAATGATTAATACGAAGGTCTAGGGGTAAAATTCCAAGTCTCTTTTTTTAAAATCTTTTATGAATGTATTAGTTTCATGGTTTAAATTGATCACACAACTTGTGATCTGCTTTGGTTTCCAAAGACATAGTACTTTTTATGTGATCTATTATTTCATCTTAGCAATTAAGCTCACTTTGATAGAGAGCATCACGGCGTCCATCATTAAGAAAATGTAGATAACGTTTATTAGACAAACTTTTTTTGGTCTGTAGCGTTTATGATTACCATAGGCGTGGGGGGCTAATGGCAACGCAATGCATTCGGATAGGGTGTTGCACCCATCTTTGATCAATTGGTAACACGTTTAATCTTGGGTAATTTTTGCTCAAAAGAAACTTCTTCGGTTAAAGACATCTAAGATGCAGCTGTGGCACTTGAACTGTCTGCAGATCAGATGGCCTAATACTCCAACTGCACGGTGTCCCCTGGTGTTATAAATGGTTTGAGGCGTTTGAATATGGCCTAAAGTAAACATCTACATTGTGTTTAAATGCTTAATGGTAGAACGTTGATCCGATCATTAAGAAGATTTTTTGTCTAAGGCCTGCAATGCCCGGCTATACCAAAATTTTTTAAATATGCTTTGTACAAGAATGCAGGTAGTGAAATTACGGATGAAATTCTATTGGACGGTTTGAGTGTTTCGGTCTTAGGTGATTTTACTTTTGTTTTATAAATTTGACGTAACGCTCCCGTATTCTATTGTAGATGGTCAAGTTCCCGCAGTACCGTAACAACGTTACAGCCCATTTCGATTAGTAGATCTGTTCAGGTAATAAGTTGTCGAATTGTGCCTAGTTCTTGTCAAAATACATTCTGATTGAAATAATCTTGTGGTTTGTCAATGCGTTACATTTGGACAGTGATCGCATCATCATCGAAGAGACTACAGCGTAGTTTATTAAGACAGTAATTAAACACTATATGGTAGGTAAAATTGATGTTAACATGTATGGTCTTGTGGGCTATTCCCTTGGTATTAAAATCTATCACTACAGTGAAGCTTTGAACCTGCTGTTTTCTTGCAATTATTATCACCATTTCAGACTTTCTGACAGTTGCATAGAAGTACTGAGAGATGTGAGTACTCATAAAGTGTTAAGCTTGGCAATTAACCGTAGTATCATTATCTGCTAGAAGCTTTGATTTGAATCCAACAAGCTCTCGCCTCTTTTTAGACGGTGATTATACCACTAGTAAGTACCCAGCGGTTCTTCCCAAAAGTGCATCTATCCGCCCCGTAGTTAGGTATTAGTAGTCGTGTTCAAAGAAAATTCCGATGCTTGTGTCTCCGTCAGATGCAGTTGATCCGCGGGCTGTAAAATTTTGGTTAATGTCAACATTAAGGTTGATCTCTGTTGTGCCGTTCGACCCGATAGTAATATCGCTATACAAGTTTTGAGATAGATACTTACCGGCCCGAACGCCTGCATTGCCGTTTTCATCAGTCACAAAATCTAAATCATCAAGATTGAGCCCTTGGCGAAGGTTAGCTACCACACCACCATCACCACCGTTGCCTGCCAAGCTGGCCACCGCAGACGCCAGTTGAACGGCCTGAAGTGGTGAGATTGACGAAATTCCGCGCCCAAAAAGAAGTTGCGCCAGCACTTCATCCTGTGGCAAGTCAGGAACGCTTTCGAACCGAACGTTGATGTCATCGGTAGCGCCTTCGACAATGATACTCACCACGGTACCTGTGCGGGCTTCCGTGGTTGCAACAAGGCGTAAAAATGGAGTAAAATTTCCTTGTAATTGAGCGTATCCTTCATCGAGTTCGAACCGCTGACCTAAAATACTCAGTCGGCCGCGGACAAGGTCGAACCGACCGATGGGTACTATGGAGTTCAGGCTTCCCTTCAAGCTAAGCTGCCCACCAAGCTCTGCGTCTAGTCCCCGACCACGTACAAAGATGCGCGATGGAGTCCTGATTATCAAATCGATTGGAAAATCAGGGCCAGCACGGGTTTGGCGCCCAGTCAATGGTGCAGAGCTGACGCCCGCACGTTCAAGGGTCATGCGCACATCCATGCGTGGGCCAAGGTGCGTTACTTCCGGCAAGCTGCCAAGGGCACTTACGCCTGTGGACGGTACTTGTATTTCGACCGCGCCAAGATCGACATTGCCCACAATTTCAGCTCCCCCCGTGAGGGGGCCTTTCAATGTCACTTGGCCATTTGCAGTTGTGCGATAAAGTGTTGGATCACGCAGTACGATGTCGCTTAGTTGCGCCGTTAACGCTGCCTGAAAAGGCGGTGATAGATCAACTGGCCCCGTTAGCGCCAAGATACCACCCTCCGCACTAGTTCCGCGTATATCAAGATGAACAGTTCCCCCGGTAAGCTTGACGGTGCCGTTGATGTCTTCAATAGCTTGTTGCAAGTTTGGCACGGCCATTCGGGCATCGCTTATCGTCACTGGACCACGGACTGATCTTAGGTCTGCTGGGCCGTTTACGGACAGATCAAATCGAGCCAAACCGTTGATTTGTCGTGGCGCAATATAAAGATTGGCCAGAGCTAGCGGTGCAGACCCTGTGAGCGAAAGGTCAAGATGACCACTGTTTGAAATATGTCCTGTTGCCTTTGCTGTTGTGCCCAAGGGGCCGGTTGCGTCCCCCGTAACCGACCAGCCAACGGCGTCTTGGTGAGCGGTGATGTCAGCAAAAAGCGGTCCTGATAAATCTGATACTAATATGGAAACATCCCGCAGTCGAAGTGATAGATTAGTAACTGTGTCCGTCCCCGAGGAAGTAACCATACCGCCAGCTGTCAGGTTTGGGAACACTACATCAATGGCTTCAAGTCGCAGGCGCCCAGTTTCAGATAGGCTTACATCGGCATCGATCCGACCATTACCTGTCAAAATGCTATCAAGTGTGGGCAATCCTACTTGCAGATTTTGTGTGCGTGCTGTGACATTGGCGTTCACTAAACCCGTCGTTGTTGTTAAACTTCCTTCTAGAGAAACTGAAAGGCCCCCACCAATCTGCTGCTCCACCAGTTCGCTATAGACGCTGAGTTCATCTACAGAAATCACCATTTTTGTGCTGACGTTGTAGCCACCTTCAATAGGAGATGCGATGCCGTGAACTAAAGTCTCAGCCTGTGGCGCGATTACAACTGCGTCAAGTATTATTGTACCATGCGGGTTGGTCTGCACGTCCGCAGTCAGCGTCGCAGGGCCAGACAGGGAAGGTGTTACAAGATTTAAGTTCGTGACTTTAGCGGTGAAGTTTGCGGTGGTGGATTGTGATGTTATTTCAGCGCTGCCCGTCACTTGAACCGCGTCATTACGCAGATTAATGCTGCGCAGTCTTGTACCGTCAATGTCACGTTCCATGCCCATCAATAGCACGCTTGTGCCAGCCAACAATGGATCCGCTCGTATAATGCCAATGGTGAGATCATTAGTTTGCGCTGCGATTTCAATGTTGAATATACCGTCAAATGGCTGAATTGTTCCTGACAGATCCACAGTGCCACCGCCTGCCAGATTGACCCCGGTCAGCTCAGAAAATCGACTAAAATCAGCTGTTTTCAATGAAAGACCGGCTTGGGTACGGAACCGTTCCTCTGGCCCTTCGATCAACGCACTGCCTTGTGTTTCAATGCCAGCACCGTTGAGCGTTAGGGCGTTCACAATCAAGGGTCCCCCTTCGGTGCGGCTAAGCTCCAAGGCACCTTCAATTTCAGATCCAATCGCTTCTGTCAGCGTGGCGTTGGCAAGCGAGAGACCGCTAGCTGCATAGTTCAGGTTAGCCGTGAACTGACCAAGGGCTCCCACTCCGCTTGATACGATGATGCCACCACCAGACAGGGTCAAAGTATCAATTGAAATTCCTTCACGCACCAACGACGTGATATCAAAATTGCCCTTCCATGCGTCATCGTTTGTGGCGTCGTATTGAACGTTCAGTGATATACCGCTTACTTCGGTTGGTGCGTCGCCAAATGGCAACAGCACAGTTTCTTTGTTACCAGTGCCAAGACGCCCACGTAGATCAATTGTCTCAGGCCAGCCGTTTGCATCAATACGTGCGGAACCACGTATTACTGCTTGATCGGCAGCTATAATTATATTGGACAAGTTCAGCCCGCCTAGCCCGAAAAACGTGCCTTCGACCCGGAGGATCGTTGCAGCACCAAAAAACGGATCATATTGATCTTCCAACAACGGGCGAAGATCGCCTTCAAGTTTCACAGAAAAATCCTGATCGATGCTGCCGGATGGGCGTTTTAACCGAACAGTCCCCGTGACACGGTCATAGCCATCGGTCGCCAAGGCTATATCGCCAACAAAATCATCCAAAGGTGCGTCGCCCGTGATTTCAAGTTTCACAGAAGGGCTGTCAGGCAGGTTTAGTATCCGGGCGGCAATTCCGTTATTGTCTTCGGTAGCATGCAAAAAGAGCCTTAGCTGGCGCTCTACGTTTTTGTATGCTGCGTCAACGATGAAACTTCCAACTCTGTTGTCGGTACGTTCTATGATGAAACTAGTGCTGCCTTCGCCGTCCCCCAGCTTAAGCGCCCCCTCAAAGCGTGCTGTCAAAGGTTCACCTAACAGGGCTTCTGTAAGAATGATTTGTTCGGCTGAAATTTCTGCAATGTTGATAGACACAGGCAGTTCAGGCAGACTGAAAGGTGTGGCTTCTGCGTCAGGCAAATTGACCATGTCGGTGTTTGTGTTGGGAAGGCGGATCAATTCAATCTTCGCAGCGCTTAGCTTTTCGATTTCAACACGACCCGACAGTAGGGCGGATCGGTTCCAATCAATAATCAACTCATCGAGGCGTAGCCAAATGCCTTCTGCATCAGCAACCGTGATAGCATCTGCTGTTGCAGCGGAGCTGAGCGCGCCCTGAAAGTTAATCAGCCGTACAGTTAAACTTTCACTGTTAATAGTATCTTCAATCAGGCCAGTGATGAAATCACGGTCTTCTTCATTGCTTTGCGCAGTAGCCAAATTTGCCCACAGTATTAACATAACGGTTAAAAACATGCGCATCAAAACGACTGTCCAATCCCGATATAAACTTCTATCTTTTCACCAGTATTGTCGCCTGTTGCGGGTGTTGCGACGTCCAATCGGATAGGGCCTATACCAGTGTTATATCGCAACCCAATGCCCGTACCTGCATGCCAGTCGCCATTCTCAAAGGGGACTGCGTCTGCCCCAACAAAACTTGTGTCATAAAACCCTACTAGGCCAATTGTATCTGTGATATTGAAGCGTGCTTCTAATTGTGCGCCCAAAAACGTCGTTCCACCGATTTTGTTACCACTTTGGATATCCATTGCGAGGGATTGATAAGGTTGTCCGCGTACCGTTCCGCCGCCACCAGAATAGAACAAATAGCTGGCTGGAACAGCCGCAGCATCCGCACCAAGGATTGATCCGATTTGGCCACGCATGGCAATTGTGACGTTATCATCCTGCCCAAAGCTACGATAAATCCGGCCGTCACCGTGTACGCGCGCACCACTATCTGAACCATTCAAACCCACAAATGGCGTAACCAAAAGATTGGAATAATATCCTGATGTCGGATCGAGTGGGTCGTTACGAAGGTCGATGGTGCCTTCAAGGGGGGCATAAATCAAGCTGTAGGTTCTGTCGCCCAAATCATCAGATAGTTCGCCAAAGTTATAGCCTAGCCCATATCCTAAAACTAGGTCGTCATACATGTGTTGGATAATGCCAATTTCAACGCTCGCATCGCGTTCAGAGAACGACGGTTCATCCAGCTGAGTGATGTTTGCGTTAATATAAAGGTTGGTGTCTTGGCGAAATGTTGCGGGCCGCAAATAGGCAGTACCAAGGCTGTAGTCATTGCCACCTATATCACCTGATAATCCAGCGATTTCACCGTCAATACGGAATCTTTCAGCGCCACCAAGCAGGTTGCGGTGCAACCAGTATCCCGCCAAAGTCAATCCAGACCCTGTGGAAAATTCAACACCTGCGCTAATTCTGCGCTGAATTTGTTCCACGACTTCGATGGTAATCGGCAGTGTGCTACCTTCAGGCGTATCGTCTTCGGTGATTGTTGCCGATGTGAAAGCACCTGTGCGCCTTAAGTTCTTTGCAGCGCGCGTTATTGCTTCAGGATCAAATATTCCGGTTGGAAGTCCCGCAATTGCGAGCACACGATCGGTGCGCATGGCTTCGTTTCCTGTTACCATGACGTTGCCAAACCTAAGCTTTGGTCCGGGTGCGATGATAATCGACACATCAAGTATTTCGTCAACGTGGCGGGCTGTGATCGTTTGTCCACCAGTTTGCGCTAAGGGGTGCCCCACGTTTCGCCAGCCAACGACAGCGGCAATTGCGGCGTCACTGACATCATCCGAGCGGGCGATGTTTCCGGTTGTGAAAGCTTCTGGCATTTGTGTGCCGCGCGCCAGAGGTTGGATGTCTGTGCGCCCAAATGTGAAACGTGGTCCAGTCGTCACGGATAGGATGATGGTTTTAATGGAACCGCCTGGTACCAATGGGTCAATTCTCGAAGCTTCGATTCCATCTATAAGAATCGAAACAGTACCACTGTAAAAACCCTCTGTGTATAGTCCTGTCAATAGGCGGCGGTAGTCTGCTTGTGCAGCGGCAATGTAGTCCTGTGGCGCGTCAGCACCATCGCTTTGAAGCGCTAACGTCAGCGATGCTGTGCTCAGAACTGTTTGTAAGTGTTCGCCAGTTTGAGGAGCAACCAAACGCACGTCTTGAGATGAAGACTCCGAAGCAATAAACCATGAGATTAAAGCTAGTAGATGTATTAATTTACTCATATTCGAATTCTTATGAACACTCATTATTAAGCTTACCAAATATCATGCGTAGACGAAACGTAAAATGCTCCTTAAGCTTTTATTTGCCGATTACGATTTGCGGCGCTTTCGCAACTGATAAGGCAGAGTGCGCTTATGGGATATTTGATCGACAATCTGCAGTACGCGAATTGGTCTGAAAAGGTTTTTCAACAGATGCGAGAAGGCGGCGTTGATGCTGTCCATGTGACCATCACTTATCATGAAAGTTTTCGTGAAATGGTGCTGCAATTAGAGGCGTGGAATCGCCGATTTGAGAAATTTCCAGATCTTATCATGCGGGCCACCATGGCTGAAGATGTGGTGACGGCGCACGCGACAGACCGTACGGCTATTTTCTTTGGGTTTCAGAACCCTAGTCCCATTGAAGATGACATTGGCCTGATCGAAATCGTGCACCAATTGGGTGTACGATTCATGCAGTTAACTTATAACAACCAGTCCCTTTTGGCTAGCGGATGTTATGAGGCTGACGACACTGGCTTGACCCGTTTTGGCGTGCAAGCCGTGGCCGAAATGAACCGTGTTGGGCTTGTTGTTGATATGAGCCACTCAGGTGATCGATCTACTTTGGAAGCAATTGATGCCTCATCACGGCCCATTGCAATTACTCACGCAAATCCTAGCTGGTGGCATCCTGCCCGCCGCAATTTTGGCGATAATGTGATCAAACCTCTCGTTGCGCGGGGTGGAATGGTAGGTTTTTCGGTCTATCCCCACCATTTGAAGGGCGGATCAGAATGCACGATTAAAAGTTTTTGCCAGATGGTGGCAGAAGCTGCTTCACGCTATGGAGCTGAATGTCTGGGGATAGGCACTGACCTTTGTCAAGACCAGCCGAACAGCATTGTTGAATGGATGCGCGTTGGGCGTTGGTCAAAGGCTATGGACTACGGCGAAGGGTCCGTCGATGCAGCGGGTTTCCCTGCCATGCCAAGCTGGTTTGGCGACAATCGTGATTTTTACAAGATTCGTGCCGGATTAGTTGCTGTTGGCATGTCAGAGGTAGAAATTGATGGGATTATGGGAAACAATTGGTATAATTTTTATTGTAGGAATTTTGATTTCGCCAAAAGCTGACTTAAAAGTGCTACTGTTCCAACCAAGAGGTCGTGACGACGCTTGACTGAATGCGTCGTTTTTGAACACTGATGAGTGGTTTTTGTATTTGACGGATAAATACGCTCTGGCAAACTATGATTATGTTAGGTCAAAGCTTCATTCCCCCAACAATGCCCCTACGCCCCCCTGATACGGTGATGCGATTACGGCGTATGGGAGCATCTTTTCCGACGCGGTTGTCGTTTCTTCGCGTTCTTTTGCGCCGCTTATCTGCCGAAAAGGCGCAAGTTACTCGGCCCGTTTGGGTCATGGACGATGACGGGTTCGGGCATGCGGTTTATTCTATTCTGTTTGGTAGTCATTTCTATTCTTTAGTAGCAGTGTCTATAAATTTGCCGCCTGAGCTACGCAGCGATCGCGTGATCGCTTCAGCGTGGGACACGACATACATTTTGTATGATGGGCTTCCTAGTGCAAACGAAATTGTACGGATTGTCGAAACTGCGCCCTTACAAGAAGCTGCGCGGTTTACGGTACGCGATCTTGTGCTCAGTCGCGCTAACAAGTCTGTACGGCTATTCGCTCATACGGTTGAACGACTGCGGGCTGGTGGCCAGCCAGATTTAGATTTAGTTCGCTCTACTGGTTACTTGATGCGGACTACAGCCGTTTACGGAAATGGAAAATTTGGTATCGCAGATCGCGATGTGTTCGCCACGCGTGAGGGTATGAATGGACCGTTTATGGCCGAAATGCTTACGGTTTGGTTAATACGTGGGTTTACACATGATTTGGTCGAACATGTTGGCGGCGCGCAACTTGATACTCACCTAAAAAGGCATTTGGGGATTGGCAATTCAACAGGACTGGGTATGGCACCGTTTTTGGTGTCACATCCGATGCTGCTCAATGCATGGATTTTGGCGCGCGAAACTGCTTTGGCGCGAGTGCGTGCTGTCGAAACGTTAGAGGCCACGCAGATTAAAGTTATTTATGATTTAGCAGCACGAGCCGTCCAGCATTTGTCAGAATGGCAGGTTCCTGATGATGTTGGGCAGCAACGTATAGATCAAATGCGCCTCGAATGGCCGCAACTGGCAGCGCTGATGACGCCTGAAACTATGACTGCAGGTTACCCATTGAATCGCTTGTGGCAGGAGTCTTTGAGATTTTCGATTGACACGCAAGAATGCCTTGCGGCGCTCATGATAGAACCGTTTGGGGATTTAGTGGATGATTTGTGTGACACCATGGCGAGCGAACACTGCGTACTGCTTGATCCGTCGATGACCTGTGTAGAATTACAGGCATTAATTATTCGTGATTGGGATTGGGCAATGTGCGATTATGAAGCACCTGAAGCGTGCCATCAGTTTTGGTACTTGTCTGAGGCAAAGGCAGAACCTCGCCTTGGATTACGCCATGAAGAAAACGGTGCCACGTTAGAAAGCCCTCTTGATATTGCTCGTAAGGTTGCATGTTTGGCGCAGGATTTGGACATCAGTGGCTCTGTCGCCGCGCTGTTGGCGCGCCACCCCGAACATCGAACGGCGGTTCGGCGGGTGCAGACACTTGATCGTGCGCCCTACGGTGAAATTCGTGATAATCTGATTGGGCACGATTGTTTGCCAATTGATATGTTGCGCTGCAAATTAGGTTTTTTTGGTGCTGCCAAGTTTGACCCTAAATCGGACCGTTGGACGCGAATTACCCTGTGCCAAGGAGCGCCGTTGCGCGATGAGTTGAGCGACGCTGACGACTGGTGGTTGCCAGCGTTTGAGGCATGACATACCACTTTGAAAAATCTGCTAATGAGATTGGAGCGCTAGTTTTAAAAGCTGCGCGCGGTGGTGGTCTATCGTTCGGATTGGCTGAGGATTTAGCAATGGCGGCTGCCTTCCTCGATTTCGATCAGCTTGCAGTTTGTCCATGTCACACTGGTGGCTCGGCAACTGTTATCCCAACGGCACTTGACCTAGTTGCAGCGGGCAATGGTCCAATAACAGTCAGTGCGGATCGTGCAGTAATCAACGCCTATGTTGCGTCAGTCGAATATTACACACAGCAAACTTTAGTTTGGGATGTTACCGCAACCGGCGCGATTTTTCGACGGTTTGAGCCAATTAAACCTACTACGCAATCACCCAAAGGAAGGCGCAGTTTGCCTTCGGCACTAAACGATCATCTTACTGATATGGCAGCAAAAATATTGGTTCCAGAAACCGAAAATTCCCGCATTTTCGGGGCAGGTGCAGGGCCGATGGACAACGATTAACCACGTTTAGATAAATGGGTCTTCTGGGTAGCCGACACTTGCCAAGTATAACCCGTGGGGTGGGCAAACTGGCCCGCAAGCGGTGCGATCGCGGGCTTCTAAAGCTGCGGTCACATCATTGGGCGTCCAGGCGCCTGCGCCGACCCGTTCCAATGTTCCGATAAAGCTGCGAACTTGGTTGTGCAGGAACGACCGCGCCCGCACATGGAACCTGAATTCTTGCGCGCCATCATTGCGTTCGACCTGTTCGACTTCCAGTCTGTCCAACGTGCGTTTAGGGCTGTCTGCCTGACAAACTGTTGATCTAAAGGTCGTGAAATCATGGTGGCCTATAAGACGATTTCCCCCTTCCTGCATCGCTGCCCCATCTAGTTTTTGGCGGACCTGCCAGACTTTGCCAGCCTCCAACACTAATGGTGCTCTGCGGCTTACCAGCCGAAACAAATAGCGCCGTTCGAGTGCTGAAAAACGCGCGTGCCAATCATCTGCAACCTGCACACAGGCGACAATGGAAATGGGTGCTGGTTTTAGGTGGTAATTTAGCGCCTCTGAAAGGCGAAATGTATCCCAACTTTTTTCAAGATCGCAATGTGCAACTTGGCCCAAGGCATGCACGCCAGCATCTGTGCGCCCTGCTGCACCAATCTTGTGGTTAGTAGGTTCAAGTTTTGTCATTGCAGCTTCGATGGTGCCCTGAACAGATGGATCACTGGTTTGGCGCTGCCAGCCACAAAATGGAGCACCATCATATTCAATTTTTAAAGCGTATCTGGGCATAAATATGGCCTAATCACACAGCGCTGTAAAATCAATCCCTACACAACTG
Source organism: Octadecabacter sp. (assembly GCA_047635635.1). Lineage (GTDB taxonomy): Bacteria > Pseudomonadota > Alphaproteobacteria > Rhodobacterales > Rhodobacteraceae > Octadecabacter. Next base: position 36,228 of record JBLILC010000006.1, read on the forward strand.
GTCGTGGACTGCTTATCTTGAAATCAATAAAATTTGGAAGGTACTCTGCGTGGTTATCTCAACACTTACAAATTCGATCACGCGCTGCGTGAGTGCGATTAAAGATACTGTGAGCGCACCGTTCACAGATACCGTTATTCGGTTGGGCGTCACGGGGTTAAGCCGAGCAGGTAAGACAGTGTTTATCACATCTCTGGTTGCTAATCTGTTGAATCGTGGGCGTATGCCGCAATTTAATGCGGCTGCATCGGGACGTATTCAAGCAATCTACCTTCAACCGCAACCTGACGATACTGTTCCAAGGTTCAACTATGAAAACCACTTTGCTGCGTTAAGTGGCAAGGAGCCGTACTGGCCCAATGGCACGAAACGGATTTCCGAATTACGCTTATCAATGCGCGTGCAGCCAACAGGGGTGCTTGGCTCATTTAAAGGCCCACATACCGTACATTTGGACATCGTGGATTATCCAGGCGAATGGCTGTTAGACCTGTCATTGATTGATAAAGATTTTGCAACTTGGTCTGCTGAAGTTTTATTGCGAATAACTGGCCGCCCTGCCGCATCTGATTTTGAACATATGCTGAATGCTTGCGATGCTTCGACAAGGTTCGACGAAACACAAGCGCAAGCCCTTGCAAGCACGTTTACCGCCCATCTTTACGCAGCGCATGAGGCTGGGTTTTCTGATTGCACACCTGGGCGATTCTTGCTTCCTGGAGACTTGAAGGGCTCACCTGTATTGACGTTTTCACCCTTACCGTTTGTGGATCGGCCTGGACGAAAATCATTGTGGCGTGAATTTGAACGGCGCTTTGAAAGTTACAAACGCAATGTCGTGCAACCGTTTTTTCGTAATCATTTTGCTAAGATAGACCGTCAAATCGTATTGGTTGATGTGTTAGATGCGATCAATTCTGGCCCGCAAGCGGTTGAAGACATGCGCCGTGCAATGGCGGATATTCTTGGCGCCTTCCGACCTGGTAGCAACAATTTCCTGACACAGGTTTTTCAAGGGCGTCGAATTGAAAAAATTCTGTTTGCCGCCACCAAAGCAGATCATTTACACCACGAACAACATCCACAATTGACGGCCATCACTCAAGCGCTTTTGCGCGATGCACAGGACCGTGCCGAATTTTTAGGTGCCACAACGCATGCCATGTCCATCTCCGCGTTGCGCACCACAGTTGAAGAGACTCGCAGCCACAATGGCGTGGAACTGGGTGTCGTTAGCGGCAAGCTTTTGCACTCCAATGAACAAAAAGCGTTCTATCCTGGTGCCTTGCCCATTGACCCCACGCATCTACTTGGTCCCGCGCGGTCTGGAACTGAAAGCTGGCTTGATGTGGACTATGAAGTCATGAGTTTTGCACCCGTGCCTCTGTCTCTCAAACCTGGGGATGGGCCTCCGCACATCCGACTTGATCGTGCCGTACAGTTCCTGTTGGGGGATAAACTATGAAATTAAAAACCAAAAGTGGCTCGATTCTTTTTGATTTGGATAACACAAATAATGTTACGCCATCGACAGCGCCGCCCGTGCCGGAACTTGACGTCATTCCAACGCCTGCTGCAATGCAGCGCGTGGCGAGTTTGGCTGCAAAACGTCCAAACAGATTGGCGCGTTGGTTTTGGGGGCTGTTGCTTTCGCTTATTGGACTTTTAATCAGCGTAACTGCATGGGACTTCGTGACTGGTCTACTGTACCGCTCTCCTATTTTAGGCTGGGTGGCTGTTGTTCTATTTGGACTTTTCTGCAGTGTTCTGTTGCTGATTTCTTTACGAGAAATAGCCGCATTTAGGCGATTGCACCGTGTTAATCGCATCCAGACGGGTGCCGCTGAAGCATTAATTGACCATAATTTGACTCGTGCTCGTGAGGTTACAGGACAGATCACAGTGCTGTATCATGGTCGTGATGACACTCGCTGGGGGCGGGAGGCATTTGCAGATAAACGAAGCAACATGTTCGATGCTGACGCCCTGCTGGCCCTTGCGGAAACTACGATTCTCGCCCCGCTAGACGCTCGCGCACGGCTTGAGGTTGAGGCTGCTGCGCGCCAAGTTGCCACCGCTACAGCGATTATCCCGCTTGCACTTGTGGATGTATTTACCGCCCTTACTGCTAATATGCGGATGATCCGGCGCATTGCAGAAATTTACGAAGGTCGATCAGGCACACTGGGCACTTGGAGGCTGACCAAACAGGTTTTATCGCATTTGGTTGCAACAGGGGCTATCGCCATTGGGGATGATTTGATCGGGTCGGTTGTGGGTGGTGGCGTGTTGTCCAAAGTGTCACGTCGGTTCGGAGAAGGTGTCATAAACGGCGCACTTACAGCCCGTGTTGGCGTGGCTGCGATGGAGGTCTGCCGTCCGTTGGCTTTTGTTGCTGAACGCAAACCGTCAGTCACCAGTCTTGTAAAACGGAGTCTGACAGGGCTCTTCGGTGTCACACTCAAGGATCACTGATCTAGTATATAAGCAGTCAAAATATCAAGTGCTGCCTGCAAATCAGTTTTGTGAATCATTTCAGTTACTGTGTGAATATAGCGGGTGCCGACAACGATTCCGATGGCCCGTGCACCTCCTGCAACTTGTTGTGCTGCAGCGCCGTCCTGACCACCTGAAGCTAGCATTGTGCGCTGAAAGGGAATGTTATTCTTGATAGCCAGAGCCTCAATTTCTCGCACCAATGCTTTGTCTGCTATGAAGCTGCTATCTCTTACATGCAGCCCAAACCCTTTGCCTTGAACGGTCGTAGCGTCCTTTTCGGGTACACCGGGGGTGTCGCATGCCAGTGTTGTGTCGATGCCAATTCCGATGTCTGGCTGTACCTTGAAAGCCGAGGTTCTGGCCCCGCGTAGTCCGACTTCTTCTTGCGTCGTGAAAACTACGTGAATTTCTGCGCCGCGCCCTTTAGAGCCGAGCTTTTTTATCATCTCAATACCCAACCAACAGGCAATGCGATTGTCTAATGCTTTGGACACAAATTTGTTGCCAATCTCAATGAAAGGTTCATCCATAACAACAAAATCGCCAACCTTCACCACATCCTTGGCTGCCTCACCCATACCAAGATCGACGTAAAACTCACCGATTTCTGGAATTTTTTTACGATCCTCTGGCGATGAAATGTGGATTGGTTTTCCACTGGGGTTCATCACACCTTTAAAGTCGCCATCATCGGTACAGACCAGCACTCGACGCGAAAACAGATTGCGCGGATCAAAGCCGCCAACAGGCTGCAAATACAAATAGCCCTTGTCGCTGATATGGCTGACTAGAAAGCCGATTTCGTCCATGTGGCATAGTAACATGATCTTTGGCGCGTCCGGTGTCTCGGCATCTCGGCGACACAATAGCGATCCCATTGGATCGACAGTGACCTCGTTAAACAGCCCATCAATTTCATCTATGATTAGGTTGCGCACGCGGTCCTCATGGCCCGGAACACCTGGCATTTCACAAAGTTGGCGCAGAAGCTCAGTGTTCATTTTAGACATTGGGGCGTCCTTTTATGGAGGTATGTTAGGCAAAGACTGATCCAGCGGTCTGTCTGATGCAAGGGCCAGATTAAAGGTTAAATAATGTTTAATCATTTGCACTTACCCCCTGATTTTTGTGTTAGGGGGCCGCTTATCCCCAAGAAAGTGCTTTACACTTGGGCGGATAACAAGCGACCATATTTAGTATTGAAAGGACCATGTATCCTTTCTAACTGAGTAAGATACCAGATATAGCCACTGCCAAGGCATTCTGGATTGGTACAAAAGGGTTCACAATTGTCACTTGCAGAAAGCTTTGACTATACAGATGATATCCATCCGATTGATTTGGTGGAACATATTGCTGTACACCACTCATGGGAGTTTGATCGTATCCATGACGATCAGATAGCGTTTTTAGTGGAAGGCCAATGGCGCACTTATGCGATAACGTTGGCGTGGTCGGCTTATGATCAAACTTTGCGGCTGATCTGTACGTTTGAAATGGAACCACCTGTGGATCGGATGGCCAAACTTTATGAGTGTTTAAACCTGACCAACGACATGTGTTGGGCAGGCGCGTTTTCGTTTAGGGCTGATCAAAAACTGATGGTATATCGCTATGGTCTTGTCTTAGCAGGTGGACAGTTTGCTGGACCGGAACAGATTGATACTATAATTAACACTGCCGTTCAGAACGCAGAACGGTTTTATCCGGCTTTCCAATTGGTCACATGGGCCGAACGTACGCCCAAAGACGCCATTCAGGTTGCCATCGCAGAAGCGTATGGCCGAGCGTAAACGTAACATTGTTGTGATTGTGAAACAGGCGACACCAACCGCTTGAACCCTCGCTTTGTGCGGCCTACGGTCGGTGCAACAAAGCAAAGGGTTTTTCATGACAATGGCAGCGATAGAAGAACATGGGATGGTCCTTTTGGGCTGTGGCAAGATGGGATCGGCAATGCTGGCGGGATGGCTGTCTGGTGGGATGTCCCCCTCAACTATTTGGGTCCTTGACCCTTCCCCGAGCGATTGGTTGCGTAGCACTGGCGTGCTTTTGAACAAAGGTGTTCCAGATAACCCAGCGATCGCGCTGATCGCAGTAAAGCCTCAAATGATGGGCGACGCACTGCCGTCGATGGCAGCCCTTGGCAATGCATCAACCGTGTTTTTGTCCATCGCAGCGGGCACTCCAATTTCTGTATTTGAAGCTGCATTTGGCGCAGGCAGTCCTATTATTCGTGCCATGCCCAACACTCCGGCCGCCATCGGGCGTGGGATTACGGCAGTTGTGGGGAACGCCAACGCGACAGCGGAGCATCTGGATATGGCTGACGCCTTACTGAGTGCGGTTGGACAAGTCGTGCGGCTTGATGGCGAACACCAGATTGACGCAGTAACAGCCGTTAGCGGATCTGGTCCGGCATATGTGTTTCACCTGATTGAAACCTTGGCGGCTGCCGGTGTGGCCGAAGGGCTGCCCGCAGATTTGGCTATGAAGTTGGCTAAGGCAACGGTTGGTGGGGCAGGGCAATTGGCTGAAGATGCCGATGAAGGTCCCTCTCAGTTGCGCATTAATGTAACGTCACCAAACGGTACTACATACGCGGCGTTGCAGGTGTTGATGGATGAGGCCACAGGTTTTCCAACTTTGTTGCGCCGAGCTGTGAAAGCAGCTGCAAATCGTAGTCTGGAATTAGGTAAATGAGCGATATTACCTTTGATGAATTCATGAAGGTTGACATACGTGTTGGCCGTATTTTGCGAGCTGAAGCATTTCCGGAAGCGCGCAAACCCGCAATCAAAATGTGGATTGATTTTGGTGCTGAGATTGGTGAACGTAAGACCTCAGCTCAGATCACGGACCATTATAGGCCTAACGATTTAATTGGACGGCAGGTCATGGGCGTTGTCAATTTTCCGCCCCGCCAGATTGGGCCCTTCATGTCTGAGGTGCTGGTGCTTGGTGCTAATGATGACACTGGCGTGGTTTTGATCGCGCCAGACAAAGAAATCCCACTTGGATCACGGATGTGTTGAAAAAACTATTGATCACGCGGCCTATAGCTGCGCCAGTTTTAGCGCAGGCTAAAGCTACGTTCCATGTAACTGTCCATAAGGGTGGTAAGCTATCTGTTGTTGATACGGCACTGGCGCTAGCACAGTTTGACGCGATCCTCCCGACATTGGGCGATGCTTTTACAGCTGACGCTTTTATGGGGGAAATGCGATGTAAAATGATTGGTAATTTTGGTGTCGGCTACAACCATATTGACACGGATGCGGCGGCGAAAGTGGGTGTAATTGTCTCCAATACGCCAGACGTGTTGACTGATGCGACAGCGGACATTGCTTTGACGTTATTACTTGCAACAGCACGACGCGCAGGCGAGGGCGAGCGTATAGTGCGATCTGGAAAATGGGGCGGCTTTGACGGTGGTGGCATCATAGGCACCCACGTTACGGGCAAAACACTTGGCGTGGTTGGTATGGGGCGGATCGGGCAGGCGATTGCAGCGCGGTGCCACTATGGGTTCGGTATGGATGTTGTATTTCATAACCGATCTCCCAAAGTCGTATCAGTTCCAGCGCGGCAATTGGATGGGCTGCATGACGTTATGGCATTGGCTGATTTTGTGGTTGTGGCTACCCCAGGTGGTGCGGACACGACCAAGATGATTGATGAGGCGGCACTGGCTGCAATGAAACCCACAGGGATATTCGTGAATATTTCGCGTGGCGAAGTGGTAGACGAAGGCGCTCTGATCGCCGCATTAGAAAATAATCGCATCGCAGGCGCGGGCCTTGATGTGTACGAAAAAGAACCCAACGTGCCACAGCGCCTGTTGGCCTTGGATAACTGCGTTTTATTGCCTCATCTTGGATCAGCTACGCAGGAAACCCGTCAGGCTATGGCACAGATGGCGCTGGATAATATCATCGCTTGGGTGGACGGTGGCGATCCACCGCAGCGGGTTAATTAACGTGTTTCAAACTAAAGTGGCATCGCCCTCATCGACGGCTTCACGCCAGTGGCGCCGGCATAGGCTAACATAAGTTTCATTCCCGCCAATCTGCACTTGATTGCCGCCTGTAACTATATCCCCATTGCCATCTTTGCGCACGACCATAGTTGCTTTTTTACCGCAATAGCAGATAGTCCTGATTTCGCGCATTTCATCTGCAAGTGCGAGAAGTGTGGCCGATCCTGGGAATAGTTCCCCCATGAAATCAACGCGCAATCCATAGGTCATAACTGGTAAATTAAGGTCGTCGACTGCGCGGGCCAATTGCCAGACCTGATCCGAACTAAGAAACTGCGCCTCGTCGATGAACACGCAGGAACAGGGCCCAACAGAAATGCGTTGTTCGATCTTTCGAAACAAGTCATCGTTGCATGCAAAGGTATCTGCTGGCTCACCAATACCAATCCGGCTTGCGATGCGGCCAGCTCCTGCCCGATTGTCAAATTGCGCCGTCAGCAAATAGGTCTGCATGCCTCGTTCCGCGTAATTATGCGCGGCTTGTAACAGCACTGTCGATTTGCCAGCGTTCATCGTCGAATAGTTGAAATAAAGCTTTGCCATGATACCATGAAATGGACCGCCACTGGCGCCGTTGCAAGGGCTCAGCGGTAGTTCAAGGCGTTTTGCCCGCAAGTGACTAAACATAAAGCAGCCCTTACTAAGTAGAGGGCCATGGACAGTAAGATTTCAAATACTAAACCATCTGATCTCTGATAGTGTCGGAATTCTTTAACTTGCGGCGTAATGGAGATGCCGTTTTGTAACTTTTTCATGCCTTTTCAACTTAACTTAGTATTGATACCTCTTCAAACTAAGTGAAATCAATCATGGGAAAAGATTGGGGCCATTTTCTGTACCACCAATAAAAAGATATATATGGCTGATTTTGGAAGTTATTTAAAAAACATATAGAAGTCTTTGTTAAGGATGTGTCGATTGAACCTGCATGTTAATTAATGAGTCAATTCAAGTTAATCTTGGGCCAATATTACTTTGATCCTGAGGAGCAATTGGGAAGGTTCGTGCCATTAGACCCTAATACACGGTTTGAAGCCGCAGCTAGGTATTCCCTTCACGCATCTGCTTTTGTGAAATTACAAAATGATAAGTTTATTAAAATAATTTGAGGGAATTTTTGCTCGCAAGGGGTTGACGTGATTACTCTCTATCAGCATCCAGAAATTACGAACTCTGAATATCAGAGATTAATTTAAGATTGTGTCGTTACCAAAATGGAGCCTAGCGGCTGCTGCGTTAGATTGTCGAATTGCAAAAGGTTCAGATCGATATGAGGATTTACTTTGAGAATAAAAATGACTGAGTGTGATCTGACAGAAATGGCGAATATAAAACCTAATGCATTGAAACCTGTGAATATTCCTGATTTGTCTGGGTTGGGTGGACCAGAGCATGCGCCGCGCATACTACTTTTGTACGGTTCTGTGCGCGAGAACAGTTATTCACGTGCAGCAGCGGAAGAGGGAGCGCGCGTGCTGCGTGCATTGGGCTGTGAAACCAAAACTTATAATCCAAGTGGGCTGCCTTTGCCTGATGATGCGCCAATTGATCATCCCAAGGTGGCTGAGCTGCGTGAATTGGCATTGTGGTGTGAAGGCATGGTCTGGTCGTCACCCGAACGTCACGGTGCCATGACAGGAATCATGAAAAACCAAATTGATTGGCTGCCGCTGTCTCCTATTGGTGGGGTACGCCCTACACAGGGAAAAACGCTTGCTGTTATGCAGGTTTCTGGTGGATCGCAGTCATTCAACACTGTTAACCAAATGCGGGTTTTAGGGCGATGGATGCGAATGGTGACAATTCCGAACCAATCTTCCGTGCCGATGGCATGGAAAGAATTTGAGAATGGCAGGATGAAGCCATCATCGCTTTACAATCGGATCGTCGACGTTATGGAAGAACTCGCCCGGTTTACGGTGATGACGCGTGGCCGCAACGACGTGCTTTTGGATCGTTATTCTGAACGGGTAGAATCACTGGAAGACGTTCACAGACGAATAACGATTTAGTTTAGATGAATGGTACGAATGGAACGCCGCATGCTGTGAGTGTCAGAAGTACTGTAATTGCGATTACTTTTTTCATAATAAGTCCTATGCGCGTTCTAGAATGACGGATCCCACAGAGTAGCCTGCTCCGAAGGAGCAGATCAGACCGATTTCGCCTTTAATCATATCAGACGAATGTTTTGCAAACGCAATTATCGATCCTGCCGAAGATGTATTGGCATAGTCTTGCAGGATATTGGGTTGCTCGCCGACTTGTGGGTCGCGACCCAAGACCTTTTTACCTATATAATCATTCATGGTTTTATTGGCTTGGTGGAGCCAAAGTCGTTTTAGATCAGTTGCTTTCAGTCCGTTATCATCAATGTGATTGGCAATATGTTTGCTGACCATTGGCAGAACCTCTTTGAAAACTTTACGCCCGTTTTGCATAAATTGCATATCGCGGCGGTCTTCCATTTGATTGCGGGTGCGGCGTAGGAAGCCGTTATTATTGCGGATATTATTTGAAAATTGGGTCGCCAGCTTAGTGGATTTGATTTTGAAATGAGTGCTGTCCAGGTTTTCGTCGCGTTCTATCAATAGGGCCGTTGCGACGTCGCCAAAAATGAAATGGCAGTCGCGGTCGCGCCATTCCAGATGCGCGGAACAAATTTCTGGGCAGACAACTAAGGCGCTAAAAATACTACCAGATTTTATCATATCATTTGCCATTTGGATGCCAAAAGTGGCGCTTGAACATGCAACGTTCATGTCAAACGCAAAGCCGTCGATTTCAAGCAGGTTTTGAATTTCCACCGCGATAGCGGGATAGGCGCGTTCATGATTGGACGCTGCACAAATGACGGCATCAATATCGTCAGCAGATTTTCCCGCCTGCGCCATTGCTTGCAATGCGGCATCAACAGCCATTTCTGCCATCAGACTTGGTTCGTCATCGCTGCGAACTGGCATTTTTGGATACATACGTGAAGGGTCAAGAACGCCTACTTTGTCAAGGACATACCGGCTCTTAATACCCGAAGCTGCAAAAATAAATTCACTCGATGAATGAGGCTTTGCGGTAATTATTTCTGCCGCAATGGCGTCTGTGTTTTCAAAATTAAAAAGATCTGCATGGGCGTTAAAGGCAACTACTAATTCATCGTTTGTGATGCTGTGCTCTGGGGTGAAAACCCCGGATCCGGTGATGGCTGCACTGTACATATCTGGCCCCCTTTTGATTGGTATTATTTAGGCATTAGGGGTAATATAGCAAGTGGTACACGACGTAGACCACCCTTACACAGTGTATTGGCAGCCGGCTCGCCGTTGGTGTTAGAGGTGTCAGGCACAATGTGGCAGTTAAACAGGAGCTCATGATGTGGGCACATGGATATTGATTTTAGAGTTTTTCGGGTAACAAGTCCGTGATTGCGTTGCGTATATTTATGTGCCGAATTTCATGACATTTGACCTCAGTAATCATTCGTTAATTGTTATTGATTAAGCTCGTTTTCTGCAATTTTTAGATATCAGTGCATTTATGGGCCGCAGATTGAGATTTGTTGGAAAGCTAACCTTGCAATGCTCTCACCTTAACGTCTCCTTCAACTTTTGCCTTCATCGCCAAAGCTGCTGCGTGTGAGCCAGAGAGGGTTGTGTAATAAGGGATGCGGTCGTTCAGGGCGACGGCGCGGATAGAGCGGCTGTCGTCAACGGCAGCGTTGCCTTCGGTTGAGTTGAAAACTAGTGCAATTTCTCCGTCTTTAAGAAGGTCAGCGACGGTGCGTCCGCCTTCGTAAACTTTATTAACGCGTTCCGCTTTGATGCCTTGAGTTGTGAGCCAATTCGCGGTGCCTTTAGTGGCGCAGATAGTCATGCCAAGGCTGGTGACAATCTGCGCGGTCTCGAGCAATTGCGCGGTCTTGTCGCTGTCTTTAATGGAAAAGAATACGCAGCCTTTGGTTGGCAGGTCAACGCCAGCACCCATCTGCGCCTTGAGGAAGGCGCGATCAAACGAGCGTGCCCAGCCCATGACTTCGCCGGTTGAGCGCATTTCTGGGCCCAAAATTGTGTCAACGCCAGGGAAACGGCTGAAAGGTAAAACGGCCTCTTTCACTGAAAACCATGGGGTTTTTGGATTAGCTAAGGTGAATGGGTTGCCGAGCGGCATGATGTCCATTGGATTTTCTGCTGGTGTGTAGGGTTCGCGCTGTGGGAAATTTGACAGCGGTTCACCGGCCATAAGGCGGGCGGCGATGGACGCGATGGCAGAGTCCGTGGCCTTAGCGACGAAGGGAACCGTGCGGGATGCGCGGGGGTTTACCTCGATTAGATAAACTTCTTCAACGCCGTTCTCGTTGGCTTTTACGGCGAATTGCACGTTCATTAATCCGATAACCTTAAGGGCGAGTGCCAATGCTTTGGTCTGGCGGGTGATTTCGGCTATGATTGTGTCTGACAATGTATGGGGTGGTAGAGAACATGCTGAATCACCAGAATGCACGCCTGCCTCTTCGATGTGTTGCATAATGCCTGCGACGTGGGTGTTTGTTCCGTCAGACAAGCAGTCAACATCAACTTCAATAGCGCCGGACAAATAACTGTCTAGTAGAACGGGGCTATCACCAGACACCACCACAGCAAATGTGATGTAGCGTTTTAACTGGGCCATATCGCGCACGATTTCCATAGCTCGACCGCCGAGAACATAGGACGGGCGAATGACCAGTGGGAAGCCTATGCTTTGAGCGATTACAAAGGCTTGTTCGTCCGTGGATGCGATGCCGTTGTTTGGCTGTTTCAAACCAATGTCGTTGACCAGCGCTTGAAAACGTTCGCGGTCTTCGGCCCAGTCAATACTGTCGGGTGACGTACCGAGGATTGGGATGCCTTCGTCTTGCAAAGCTTGTGCAATCTTGAGTGGGGTTTGGCCGCCGAATTGTACAATGACGCCGTGTAAGGTGCCGTTGGATTGTTCAACGCGCAGGATTTCCATAACATGTTCGAATGTTAGCGGTTCAAAATACAATCGATCAGATGTATCATAGTCTGTTGAAACAGTTTCAGGATTGCAGTTGATCATAATAGTTTCATAGCCCTGATCAGTCAGCGCGTAGCAAGCGTGGCAGCAGCAATAGTCAAATTCTATTCCTTGGCCAATGCGGTTTGGGCCACCGCCAAGGATCACAACTTTTTTGCGATCTGATGGGCGGGCTTCGCATTCGACTTCGCCCATCATTGGGGCTTCATAAGTGGAATACATATATGGGGTTTGCGCCTCAAATTCAGCTGCGCAAGTGTCAATGCGTTTGAAGGCAGCGACAACGCCTAGGTTAGTACGCGCGCGGCGTACATTACCTTCATGACGGCCCGACAAGATCGCGAGACGGGCGTCGGTGAAGCCAAGCATTTTGAGTTGGCGCAACCCGTGTTCGTTCGTTGGCAGGCCGTTCTTTTTTACTACCGCTTCGGCGTCGATGATTTCGCGGATGCGCGCAAGAAACCATGGGTCGAACGACGTAACTGCGTTGATGCATTGATCTGACAAACCGTGGCGCATGGCTTGTGCTATAACACGGATGCGGTCAGGTGTCTGTTTTGCCAGCGCTTTGGTGATGGCCGCGACACCTGAAACGGGGTCTGTTGCACCCTCAATTTCTATGTCATCAAATCCCGTCAGGCCGGTTTCCATCGATGCAAGCGCTTTTTGCATGGATTCATGAAATGTGCGGCCAATGGCCATGGCTTCGCCAACAGATTTCATTGCTGTGGTCAGGTAGGGTTCGGAGCCAGGGAATTTTTCAAATGCAAAACGTGGGATTTTAGTAACTACGTAATCAATGCTAGGTTCAAAAGATGCGGGCGTGGTGCCAGTGATATCGTTGTCGAGTTCATCCAGCGTGTAACCGACCGCGAGTTTCGCCGCTATTTTGGCTATCGGGAAGCCCGTAGCTTTTGACGCCAGCGCGGAAGACCGCGACACGCGTGGATTCATTTCAATGACAACCATTCTCCCGTCGGCCGGGTTTACGGCCCATTGCACGTTGGATCCACCAGTTTCAACGCCAATTTCGCGAAGCACGTTGATTGAATGTGTACGCATCAGCTGGTATTCTTTGTCGGTCAACGTCAGGGCAGGGGCGACCGTGATGGAATCGCCCGTATGCACGCCCATTGGATCAATGTTTTCAATAGCACAAACTATAATGGCATTGTCAGCTGTGTCGCGTACAACTTCCATTTCGAACTCTTTCCAACCAAGTAGCGATTGGTCGACCAGAATTTGCGCCACGGGGGACGCTTCCATACCGGTGCGGCAGAAGTGTTCGTATTCAGCGCGGTTGTACGCCACGCCGCCTCCTGTGCCTCCCATAGTGAACGCGGGGCGGATGATCGCGGGAAGGCCGATGTCCTCCAAGGCGTCCAGGGCAATTGCAACACCTGCTTGAATGTCAAATTTATCATTAACTCGAGGTGCAGTTTTGTCTTTGGTGGGAGCTGTGACTATGGTTGCTTTGGGGTTTTCGATACCCAAGCGATCCATGGCTTCGCGAAACAGCTGGCGGTCTTCGGCCATTTCAATCGCTTTGCGCTTTGCGCCGATCATTTCTACGCTGAGTAGATCAAGAATGGACTTATTAGCAGCATCTAATCCAAATTCCATGATTACCGCGTCAAAATCTGAGCCTGTAAACAATTGTGAAATTGTCATTTCGTCCAAGGCAAGCGACGTGTTCAGGCCGGTTTGCCCGCCCATGGTTGGAAGCAACGCATCCGGTCGCTCTTTGAGGATGATTTTTGCGACCACGGCAGGGGTAATTGGTTCAATATAAGTCGCATCGGCCATGTTGGGATCGGTCATGATCGTGGCCGGGTTAGAGTTAACGAGTACAACGCGGTAGCCCTCTTCGCGAAGGGCCTTACAAGCTTGTGCGCCCGAATAGTCGAATTCGCAAGCTTGTCCGATGACAATGGGCCCCGCACCAATAATCATGATTGATTGGATATCGGTTCTCTTCGGCATGGAAACGTCCTCTATTTGCAAGTCTTTGGGGGTTATAGGCGTGGGGCGTGTAGGTGCAAGGGGAGTCTGGGTAATATGCCCCTGCGAGCGGTGTTTATGGTGTCAGATGGAGAGGGTGTTGTTTTGTTACGTCGTTTGGCAAAGTATTAGTAAGTAATTTAAATAATCAGTGAAAATTAATAAATTATTAGTGATTTTAGGAACTTTAATGTTTGCCTTGGTTCATGCGCGATAGGACTAAATATAGGTAACCAAACTAGCCGATTTGTAACTATTTAGGCAATGTCTAAAATCTTGAGCATTTAGGCCCTTATATAAATGGCAGAAATTTTAAGGCGGATGTGGGTGCGAGTTCACGAGTGGAACTAGGCAACCGACGTTTTTCTGACTTCCAAGTACGCCATTAACACAAATACGCTTAGTAGGAGTTGGGAGGCTGACGCTGGAATTACAGCCGCTGGCGCAGATGCGATTGTCGGATGTTTCGGTGACGCCTATTTTATTACAGGGATCAGTATGGATTGCATTGTGTCGATTGGCGCAAGTGTAAATTTAATGTTGGGGCTGGATATGGCAACGCTGATGCTAAGTTTGGTTAACGATGGAGAGGAGGACAATTAGCTCAATAATGAGTTCTTGGGCAACACGTCATGGGTTTCTATCTGTTTACGTCGTTTAATAATTGGTCTGGTATCATTGAGAATTTGGTGATGGGGTGGTGCGATGTGTTTCTGTACCGCTGATGATGATGACCTTGAAGCCTTGACTTCAAGGCCTGAGCGGGGTGTATCGACATCAGCTATTTCGAGCCCGATTTATCCGAAGTAAGGAATTCTCATGCACGCCTATCGCAGTCACACTTGCGCTGACTTGAACAAGGATAACGTAGGCGACACTGTTCGTCTGTCCGGCTGGGTGCACCGTGTGCGCGACCATGGTGGTTTATTGTTTATCGATCTGCGCGACCATTACGGTATCACGCAGGTCATGGCCGATCCCGATAGTCCCGTTTTCAGCGATATCGAAAAGGTACGCAACGAATGGTGTATACGCGTTGATGGTGAGGTTAAGGCGCGCGATGCTAGCCTTGTAAACGGCAAGCTGTCCACTGGTGAGGTTGAGGTATTTATAAGTGATATTGAAGTCTTGGGTGCGGCTGAAGAACTGCCCTTGATGGTATTTGGTGATCAGGAATATCCTGAAGAAACTCGCTTAAAATATCGCTACCTCGACCTGCGCCGCGAAAAGATGCAAAGAAACATGAAGCTGCGCAGTGATGTTGTGTCATCCATGCGCAAGCGGATGTGGGACAAGGGGTTCCGTGAATTCCAGACACCGATCATTACGTCGTCCAGCCCTGAAGGTGCACGAGATTTTTTGATCCCGTCCCGTTTGCATCCCGGAAAATTCTACGCGCTGCCGCAAGCGCCCCAGCAATTCAAACAGCTGATTATGGTCAGTGGCTATGATAAATATTTCCAGATTGCACCATGTTTCAGGGATGAAGACCCGCGGGCAGACCGATCCCCAACAGATTTTTATCAGCTTGATCTCGAGATGTCGTTTGTTGAACAACAAGACGTATTCGACACAATCCAGCCAGTCATCACAGGCATTTTTGAGGAATTTGGCAAGGGCCGTAAAGTTGACCAAACTTGGGAGCAGATTTCTTACCGCGATGCTGCACTTTGGTATGGTAGCGACAAACCGGACTTGCGTAACCCAATCAAAATGCAGGTTGTGTCTGATCATTTCCGAGATTCTGGTTTTGCAATTTTTGCTAAACTGTTGGAACAAGACGGTACGGAAGTGCGTGCAATTCCGGCACCAACAGGCGGTGGGCGCAAATTTTGTGATCGCATGAATGTATTTGCTCAGAAAGAAGGGTTGCCCGGAATGGGTTATATCTTCTGGCGCAAGCAGTCGGCTGATTCCATTGCTCAAGAACGCGGAATTTCGGTAAAAGACGTAAACGCACTTATCAAATCAGGTGAGATCACCTTGGGAAATGAGGCCGCGGGTCCATTGGCAAAAAATATTGGACCAGTGCGTACTGAAGCTATCCGTCAGCAGTTGGGCCTTAACGTTGGAGATGCGGCGTTCTTTCTTGGTGGTAAGCCAAAAACGTTCGAAGCGGTTGCTGGCAAAGCACGGGCTGTTATTGGTGACGAGCTTGGTTTGACTGACTTGAATCGTTTTGCATTTGCATGGATCGTCGATTTCCCTATCTACGAGCGTGATGCTGAAACTGGCAAGATTGACTTTGAACACAATCCCTTTTCTATGCCACAAGGTGGAATGGCAGCTTTGAATGGCAAGCCCGAAGACATTTTGGGTTTTCAATATGATCTTGCTTGCAACGGCTACGAATTGGTGTCCGGCGCGATTCGGAATCATCGCCCCGAGATTATGTTTAAGGCTTTTGAAATTGCAGGCTACGGTAAAGACGAAGTTGAAAAGCGCTTTGGTGGCATGGTTAATGCGTTCCAATACGGCGCTCCACCCCACGGTGGATGTGCAGCGGGTGTAGACCGAATCGTGATGCTTTTGGCAGACGCTGACAACTTGCGTGATGTCATAATGTTTCCGATGAACCAAAGGGCAGAAGATTTAATGATGTCTGCCCCGTCTATGCCACACAACGAACAGATGCGCGAATTACGTTTGCGGTCTATTCCAGCCGACGATTGATTTGGTAATGTGCAATAAAACTTTTATACGACTTAAAAAACGGGCGTAAACCACTCTGCCCGTTTATTCGTCTTTAGAGTTCATGGAAGTTTTGACCCAAATGTACGCTGTTTTTTCTGACTTGTAAAAAGGGCCTTAAGAACTGAACAGACCCTTAGGAGGGTTGTGACTAATAAATAAAATTTTTTGTTCTGTGTTTCGATCAAACCATTTTAGCTTTCTTTTGGAATGGCCCTGTCATGGGGCATCTTGCTGCCAGCGATTGTGAATGAGTTGCTGCCGTGGCTTGTGGATCATTCAGAAATTTGTGGAGTGAACCCGATCTGAATATTTTTTAGGAGCTGGTCCGTTCATGGAAGAATTTTGTGTGGCCATAGGCTAGCAAAACTGGGTGCTATTGCGGACTAGTAGCAGTGGCAGAAGAAAATTGATCGTAATTATGGACGGATGTTCGTTAAGCGGTAGAAAGGTATATAAGGGAAAATTTAGTGTGCTAAATTTATACGAAAGAACGTTTTGCTAATGTGTGGACATTTAAGTTGGGCTATGGGCGGTATGAATAACTATGTGGTGTTCTCAACCACCAATTACGCAGCGCTGCGCAGCGGCTGGGGTTTTCGTGATAAGGGATTTTGCGCCAACATATGATTGTAAAAATCCGTCATCGTGACATGACTTAGCTTGCGATGCCTGATCAAGACCGGCCTATGTTGCATCAAGCGTTTAAAACCTAGCTTGCACCCATTAACTTTAATGTTGTGGGCCAACTACTTCAATCTTTGCGTGTTGTTACGGGGCAGCATCATTTTGCAACTGTTGTCGATTAATCTGACTAAATAACAGGCGTTCGCGCGACACGTAACCTCACCATTGCAGAAATGTGATAGTCTCGACCTTTCAACACGTGACTGTCGACATGTGGTTGTGCAGGCCTGGCTATTTCGCGAGCCACCACTCAAAATTGTGTGAAATAGTGCAAAGTGCGTTGATCGTTCTTTCTGCCTCTCTTCAAAGCGCAACGTTCCGATCGTCATTTTGTAGGTTGAATTAACGCTCGACCCGTTGGGTGTGTCGATAACCAGAACGGATGAGCAAAAAATTTATGATGGCGCTGAGCTTGAAACAAGATGTTGGCGCGCTTCATCATATTCACAAAAGGCGCATCACCATGGAATAGGAACGACTGTTTATATCCACCAAAATCATGACACACAGTAGAGATTTCCTTTCAAAATAGTCCAAACTACCATAATTATTATCCCATTTGGTCGCAATTGGCTGTGTTGAATCTCATTAAATGTTACGCATGTGAATCTAAGGTTGATGGTGCCGTCGATGTGCCCGCGACATGCTGGCCGTTGCGCGTTAGGGTTCCATGCCTGATAAGGTGTGGACCATAATATAAGGTGCGCAAGATGATTGGACGTTTGAACCATGTAGCTATCGCGGTGCCTGACCTTGAAGCCGCCTGTGCCCAGTACCGAGGCGCGTTAGGAGCCATAGTTGGGGTGCAGCAGGATGAACCCGACCATGGAGTGACTGTGGTCTTTATCCAGTTGCCCAACACCAAGATCGAATTGTTATACCCATTTGGGGAGGACAGCCCCATCAAGGGGTTTCTCGAAAAAAACCCGTCTGGTGGGATTCACCATATATGTTATGAAGTCGATGACATCATTGAAGTGCGTGCAAAACTGCTGGCTGATGGTGCGCGCATTTTGGGCAATGGTGAGCCGAAAATTGGCGCCCACGGCAAGCCCGTGTTGTTTCTGCACCCAAAAGATTTTAACGGCTGCCTAATTGAATTGGAGCAAGTCTAATGGCTATCACATCCGCAATCGTTCTGTTTGCAGTCGTCTGGTTTATGACGTTTTTCATTGTATTGCCGCTACGTCTGGAAACCCAGGGCGATGTCGGTGAAGTCGTGCCTGGAACCCATAAATCTGCTCCATCTGGGGCGGTTGTTGGGCGCAAGGCGCGGATCACGACCTACTTCGCAGTGCCGATTTGGGCGGTTTTGGCATTTATCATTTTATCAGGCTGGATATCAGTGCGTGATCTGGACTGGTTTGACCGCATGGCCACACCAGCAAGCCTTCAGGACACTTCCAACTAAACATAAATCGAATGATGTTTGCCCTTCGCAAGCTCACATGGCTGCTAATTTCTGGAACGCAGTTTTTGTAGCCTGCAACATTATCAGGCATGTACCAAATGCTAATAGGTACATTTTAGTAGACTAAGCTTTCATGCGTTACCCTAAGTAAAAATTCCATTTAGTAAAAGCTATTTGCGCCTGAAATGTTTATATGTTGACACAGGACGCATATTTCAGCGGTTGCATGCCGAATAGATCAAGTCGAGTTAGATAATTAATCTTAGGGTAATATTAGACACTTTCATATTATCAAGAAGATCAATTTATTTTTCGTAAGTTATGTTCTATAGTGACCAACTATGAGCTCAGCGTGCTAATTTGTATACCTCAATTACGCGAATCGCATTGGGTTATGGTCTGTTTCTCTGAATTGCCAGCTTTTGGTTAAGATAAATAACAGTTCGTAAGTTTCAGGTCGAAAAATCTACACGCGAAGGAACCTGTCTAGGTATTGCGACAAAAAGGGTTTAAACGTGAGGTCTTTGAAGCGTTCAAATTTTTTTGTTGTAATAATTGAGTGCATCGTCATTTCCCTTTTAGGGAAATCGCGTGAGCGCAACGCTAGATTTCCAAACAGTTGTTTAGGCGTGACTTGGGCACGATCAAACATAAACGCAAAAAGTTCTGACTTCCTAGCAGTTACACATATCATTAAATTCAACAATTAATCCAAACGGATGGCCACTTCAGCTAACTAATGCCAGTTCTGTTTATTCCTTGTGTGAAATTTAGATCAAATCGTGAATATATATAAGTCAGGTCATTTAGCGTCTTGTACTGGCGGTTTTGAACGCTGATTTTTGAGATGTTCCAGTTAACCAAGAACAGACAGTCATCTGCGGGGGCCGGCGCTTAGTGTAGTTCGAAATGCGCATCAATGGCGCCAGTTCCGTCTGGGACAATGGATACTTTTAGCTTGGTAAATTCAGCCATTCTGCGTAGCTAAGTTGTGAGAAATATGGGTAAAGTTCGTTACGCCAAGGATCAGGATGAACTGTTTTATCAACGTGATCCTTGGCGTTAGGCAATCAAAATAACCGCCATTTAAATCTGGGAAGAGTATTTGTGTCCTATTTGGAACAGGAGGATCCACCCTTCCTGATGAGTGGAGGTGAAGGTTAAATATCAGCTGCCAATAGGAAACCGTTTAAGGCATAAAAATTTTTTACCGCAAGTAACGAAAGGAATGCAAATTCGTAGAAATCAATGATGTTTGTACCAACCTACAATCCGAAAATTTCTACGGTGCTGCGCAGTGCATCCATGAATAGCATCTTTGAATGAGCGGTAGATTAAGAAAATGTTTAGCTTCGACAATGTCTGCAACGTCTTCAGTCAAAAACGACATAATAACTGATTATGCGAAATCTTCTAAAAGATTAATATTTGGGTGATCACAATAAGTCTGCCCTCGTCGAGAAAACTGCCGATCCATATGACTTCTCCAAAAAAGGGAACTATGACAGGGTCGTTAATGAACGCCTTAACTTGGAATAAAAACCTGAGTAGATTGTTACTGCCATCGGGACTGTCAGGCTAAGGCAAAGAGAAAGTATGCGGCAAAATGTGGAATCGATCTTTTGACCGAGCGACTTTGTGAAATTAAAAATATCAGACATCGACCCACGTGACTTTTTGCGCAAGATGGGGGCGCGGACGCTCGGGGGGGGTGTTGGTTTCAGTGCCAATATGAATTAGCCCTGCGATGCGCTCATGGGCCATGATGCCTATGCCGTCTTCACAGAATAGACGATCATGGGACGCCCAGCCGGATAGCCAATTTGCCCCCCAGCCCGCTGCAAGGGTCGCGTTGAGTAGCGATAGACAAACAGCACCAGCTGAATAGGTTTGTTCGATTTGCGGCACCTTTTTAGACGCCACAGGACTGTCGACCACCA
>JBLILC010000007.1:0-56394 GCA_047635635.1 Octadecabacter sp.
GATCAGTTTGGTTACTGCGTCGATTGCGGCAGCCGGATCGCATGCGGAATCTGCACGGACAACGTTAAGTGCTTGACCGTCCGCGAACATACCACCTTGGTCATTAATGTTTTTTGCAGCAAGATCGACTGCTGCTGCCATTGGTGCGACTAAATCAGGAATAGGGCCAGTCATACCCATAGGATTGCCGATGTTCACATCTGCCATTGCACTTGTTGCCAGCAAAGCTGCTGTAGTTGCAAGTAAAGTTTTTTTCATGAGGTTTCTCCCGTTGATCCCGCAATCTTTTTATCAGCCTTCGGTGATGCGGGTCTCACCTCTGGTAGTATCCCTGCGGGATAGCGTTGGAGAATTACCTGCATCAGAATACCAATCAGCATCATGCGCAAGAACCCTGCCCTAGAAACAAGTAAAGATGTATCAATCGAAGTAAATATATTTGATATCAAGTCGATTGAGCCCGTAATCACCAACTCGGATGCTGACCAAATCGTCCAAATCAGGAATGCGCCCAGTATGGCCCCACGATTGTTACCCGATCCGCCAACAATCAACATGACCCAAACTAGAAACGTCACTTTCGCGGGATCAAACGTGTTGGTGGGTTCGATAAGGCGTAAGTGCTGGGCGAAAAATGCACCCGCTAAACCCATTATCGCAGCCCCAATAACAAAGGCTTCGATACGTCGGCGCGTGACGTCTTTGCCAGCGGCGCGGGCGGCTGATTCATTCTCGCGGATCGCAGTCATCATGCGGCCCCAAGGAGATTTGCGTGCGCGTTCTAGCATGCGATATATCAAATACATCACTAGCAAAACCGTTCCTGCAAACAGCGGTTGCCAATACCAATGTGGAAGATCATCAAAGAAAATTTCCCAGTTTTCTGGCGTTCCAAACCAGCTCATTGGCCAGCTAGAATAAAACCGTTCTTCACTGAAATGTTCCCAAGCGCGTGGGATTTTATTGATGCCACGTGGGCCGTTGGTTATGTCGCTTTCATTTTTAAGAATTAACTTTATGATTTCAGCTATACCAATTGTCGCTATAGCCAAATAATCCGCTCTTAGCCTAATACATATTAAACCAATTAAGCCTGCTATTGCAGCGGAAGTCATCATACCGGCGAACATACCGAAAGGCAGTGGAAGACCAAAACCACCAATGTGAAATGTGGATTGCGCAGTAGTCAGAAGTGCATAAGTATAGGCACCGACAGCCGCAAAACCGACAATGCCAACATTAAACAGGCCGGCAAAGCCCCAGTTGACATTCAATCCAAGAGCAAAAATGGCGTAGATGCCACCCACAGTCAATAATGACAAAAAGTAAAGGAAATATCCGACATAAGCTTCCATTTTAGAATGATCTCCCCTTGAACAAACCTTGGGGACGCACGATCAACATGACGACCATGATCGCAAACGCTACTCCAGTTTTATAACCGGGCGACAAAAGCGGCGCATCTCCGATCCACGGATAGGCGGACAATTCTTCAGCTAGACCGATGACTAGGCCACCAAACACAGCGCCATAAGGTTTGCCAATACCGCCCAAAATAGCTGCGGCAAACATTGGCAGTAGCATCCTAAAGCCCATAGTTGTTTCCAGCATCTGCACGTCCATTACTAGGAAAACGCCAGCCGCAGTTGCGCAAATACCCCCAACAATCCAAGTGGCGCGAATTACTTTATCAACATCAATGCCCGTGACGTGCGCCAAATCAGGACTATCAGACACTGCACGCATTGCTTTGCCGATCCGTGTTTGATTGAGTAGATAAGACAGCGCAATCACAATTAAGATAGTACCTGCAAATATAAACAAGTGCTTGTTTGGTATAATCAACATCATACCAATATCATTCGATAAATCGCTAAGTACAGGGTTTGGCTTGGCGATGCCGCGCACAAACGTCAGCTGATTTGGACCCCAGATTACCTGTACGGCGGACCTAATTATGAGCATCATACCAAAGCTCGCCATTACAACCTTTATGGTTTCTGAGTTACGAAATGGTTTGTAAAAAAATTTATCAGTTCCAAGAAATAATAGAATGACAAGGAACGCCGCAGGCACCATGGCAATTAATGGATGCAAGGTTAGCCCTACATACCCCGCAATCGCCATGACCGTCCACGTTAAGTATGCGCCAGACATCATAATTTCTCCGTGAGCGAAGTTGGCAAAGCGCAGAATACTAAAAGTCAATGTGATTCCTATTGCTCCAAGCGCATAAATGCAGCCCAGAACCAAACCGGGAATGAGGTAAAAGTTTACAAATTCAAAACCAAATGCGTCCCACATATTAGTGCCCCCCACCTAAAAACATGCGTGCTATTTCCGGATCAGCGGCAAGCCCAGCTCCTGTGCCTGTATGCCTGTTAGCCCCGTCGACCAACACATAGCCACGATCGGACACACCAAGAGCTTGTTTGGCATTCTGTTCAACGATCAAGATTGGGACACCAGTACCTTTGATCTTTTGAATAGTTGCGAAAATTTCAATGCGATATTTAGGTGACAGCCCTGCCGTCGGTTCATCGAGAAGTAAAATTTTTGCATCCACCATCAGTGCCTTTGCCATTGCAACCATCTGGCGTTGTCCGCCTGACAGCGACCCGGCCGCCTGATTGCGCTTTTCTGCAAGGTCAGGGAAAAGTTCATACATCTCGTCTAGCCGCGCTTCTACACCCGTTGGTCGCGTCCATGCGCCCATTTCAAGATTTTCTTGAACTGACAGATTAACAAATACGTTGTTGGTTTGCGGCACGTAGGAAATACCGCGTTCGATTACCTTTTGTGCAGGGGTGTTGGTAATGTTTTCATCGTTTAAAACGACTGAACCCTCTTTGATATTTAATAGACCTAGAACAGCCTTTATCGCTGTAGATTTACCAGCCCCATTTGGGCCAATAATTGCTACTATTTCATTTGGGTTTACATAAATTGAAAGATTATGCAAAATTTCGGTTTGTCCATAACCAGCAAATAACTTGTTCAAAGATAAGACCGCACCAGAATTGTCTGAGCTCATGCTGCTTCACCTCCGAAATACGCATCGATGACACGTACATCACTGCGAACCTGATCCATTGTGCCTTCCATTAGAACCTGGCCCTCGGCGAGAACCACAACCTTACCGCACAGCCGCGCAATCATATCCATGTCGTGCTCGATAATACAAAAAGTGTAACCGCGTTCATCATTCAATTGTTCAATCATTTCAGCAACTTTACGCATCAGTGTAGGGTTTACCCCAGCGCCGGGTTCATCTAACAAAACAACCTTGCTGTCGTTCATCATTGTGCGACCAATTTCTAAGAGTTTTTTCTGACCACCAGATAGATTGCCAGCCAATTCATGGCCCACATGGGACAGTCCGAGAAACTCAAGAGTGTCGCGCGCAAGCTCGACCACAGCAGCTTCGCGCTTTTTTACGGATTTATTAGCAAACCAGCTCAACCAAACGCTTTCGCCAGTTTGACTAGGCGCAGCAACGGCCAAATTTTCAAGTGCCGTCATTCGAGCGTATTCATGGCTAAGCTGGAAAGTGCGCATAAGACCTTTATGGTATAACACGTCGGTACGCTGCCCGGTAATATTTTCACCCAGCAATGTAATTTTACCAGCCGTTGGTGGTAATTCTCCAGCGATCATATTGAATGTTGTGGTTTTACCAGCACCATTTGGACCAATCAATCCAACAATTGACCCCTTATTGACTTGGAAACTCACTCCACGCACGGCGTTCAAACCACCAAAATTTTTCGTCAATCCAGCAACGCTCAGGACAATTTCACTCGAAGTCATTCGCGGCTTCTCCAAAAGTGGCGTTTGGGGTTTGAAACTGGGAGGATACGAGCTTTTATGTTCACTTTTTATGCCCCCCCACAAAACGCTTTTAATTTGCTAACGCGCAGTTTTATTCTTGTCCATCGGCAACTGCAGGTAAATTGCCTGCGTTTTCCTTAACGCAACGTAAAACGGCGCTCATTTCAGGGCGCCGCTTGTATTATGTGTTACTACTTAACGTAAATCGAAGCGATCAAGCTCCATAACCTTGACCCAAGCTGCTACAAAATCTGTAATAAACCTGTTCGACGCATCGTCGGAAGCATAGATCTCAGACACAGCCCGTAGAATCGAATTGGATCCAAAGACCAAATCTACAGTCGTCGCTGTCCATTTGATATCGTCAACGCCGTTTTGTGAAGACCGAGAGCGACCTTCCATAATTCCGTTATTATCAGTCCATACTGTATCCATGTCGAGCAAATTAATGAAGAAATCTTGGCTTAAATTTCCAGGTTTTTTGGTTAACACACCGTGTGACGTTTCACCTGTGTTGGCCCCGATAACCCGTAAACCACCAATCAACACTGTCATTTCCTGCGCGCTTAACGTTAGCAATTGCGCGCGATCAATTAGGTGTTCAGCAGGTGAACGCAACGCACCCGACTTGATAAAGTTACGGAAACCATCAGCCTTTGGTTCTAGCCATGCATAGCTTTCAACATCTGTGTCATCTTGCGCCGCATCAGTGCGACCTGCATGAAAAGGAACGGTGATAATTTGACCTGCTGCTCGTGCTGCGAGTTCTACTCCAACACACCCCGCTAAAACAATCGTATCGGCAAGCGACACCTGTTTTCCGAAATCGCTGCGAACTTGTTCTAGCTTAGCAAGAACCAATGCCAATGCTGCAGGATCATTAACCTCCCAATCCTTAGCCGGATTCAATCGTATGCGCGCACCATTGGCACCACCTCGTTTGTCAGACCCACGAAATGAAGCAGCTGATGCCCAAGCTGTAGACACAAGCTGTGTTGTTGTCAGGCCAGATCCAGCAATCATTTTTTTTAAAGTTTCCACATCGGCACCATCAATCAACGCATGATCGACCGCAGGAACCGGATCTTGCCAGCTTTCAGCCGTTGCCGGAACCAGTTTACCCAGACCCAATTCGTAAGGCCCCATATCGCGGTGAGTGAGTTTGTACCATGCCTTGGAAAAAGCTTGCTCAAACGCGGCTGGATCTGCGTGGAAACGACGAGAGATTACTTCATACGCTGGGTCCATCCTCATCGCCATATCAGCAGTAGTCATCATAATGAACGTTTTGTCTTTGCCATCTGCGGTAGGGGCATGATCTTTGTCAGCAAGGTCTTTGGCTTGCCATTGATAAGCACCAGCTGGAGATTTCGTTAGTTCCCAATCATAACCAAACAGTACGTCAAAATAAGTCATGTCCCATGTGGTAGGGGTTGGTGTCCATGCACCCTCTATACCAGAAGTGATAGTGTCAACGCCCTTGCCAGATCCAAACGAGTTGGTCCAGCCAAGGCCCATTTCCATCAGCGTCGCACCTTCAGGTTCTACACCTACATGCATATCCGGATCAGCGGCACCGTGGGCTTTGCCAAATGTATGACCACCAGCTGTCAACGCAACAGTTTCTTCGTCGTTCATTGCCATCTTTAAAAAAGTTTCACGAATATCGTGGGCGGATAGCAACGGATCAGGATTGCCCATAGGACCCTCTGGATTGACATAGATCAGGCCCATTTGAACGGCGGCAAGGTCACCTATTAATTCCCTGGGATCTTTATACCGTTGATTATCATCACCTAAAAACTCAGTTTCAGGCCCCCAATAGATATCTTCTTCTGGTTCAAATATATCTGCGCGGCCGCCTGCAAAACCGTGAGTTTTAAAGCCCATAGTTTCAAGTGCAACATTGCCTGTCAGAATCATCAAATCAGCCCATGACAATGCAGCCCCATATTTTTGTTTGATTGGCCACAGCAAACGACGCGCTTTGTCGAGATTACCGTTGTCGGGCCATGAATTTAGCGGCGCAAACCTCTGACTGCCTGAACCTGCCCCGCCTCTTCCATCACCGACGCGATAGGTGCCAGCGCTATGCCAAGCCATGCGAATAAAGAACGGGCCGTAATGGCCGTAATCTGCGGGCCACCAGTCTTGGCTGTCGGTCATTAACATTGTTAGATCAGTAACCACCGCGTCTAAATCTAGCGAATTAAAGGCATCGGCGTAAGCAAATTCTCCACCCATTGGGCTCATTGGCATAGAATTTTGACTCAACGGTTTTAAGTTGAGAGATTCGGGCCACCAATGTTGGTTAGCAGAAGTACCAGTTGACTGTTGTGTGCCTTGCATGACTGGACATTTGCCCTGAGTTTCGTTAATCAATTTTACTTCGGCGCCGTCCATAAGGTATCTCCAGATACATAAGTTTGGAGGCACTCTAGCAAAGCAATATTATAATTTTAAGTCTAATTTGAAAATGGCGACGATTAGGCGCAAACTGGTACTTCAGTGACGCCCTGAAATCAAAGGCGATCTCGTATTGAGTACCATAGCATTGCCAGCACAAGCAGCGGAGTACGCAAACGCGGCCCACCAGGAAATCGCGGTGTAGGAACACTACTGAAAATATCGAACTTTTCGGTTTGTCCTGATACTGCTTGTGCGGCGAGTTTGCCTGCCAAGGTTGCCATCGCGATGCCGTGGCCCGAATAGCCTGAGATACTCAGGACGTTGTTCGAGACCCGCGAGAAATGCGGCATTCGGTTCATTGTGATGCCTAGGGTGCCGCCCCATGCATAATCAATTTTGGTGTCTTTTAGTTGCGGATAGATTTTCAGCATCGGTTTGCGAACTGTTTTGGCGATGTTATTTGGAAATTTATAACCATAACTTTCACCACCACCAAACAGCATACGGTTGTCTTCGCTCAAGCGGAAATAGTTGATAACGAACTTGCTGTCAGCAACAGCATGATTGTCACGGATTAAACTGCGAGCCATATCACCTGACAGAGGTTCAGTAGCGACTATAAAATTATTGATGGGCATCACTCTCTGCGCTACATGGTCATTAAGTGCTCCAAGATATCCATTACAGCAAAGGATGACGTGTTTGGCAGTAATCTGAGCTTGATCAGTAGTAACTTTACCGTCTGACTTAACTGACGTGACCTTACTGCTTTCGTGTATTCTCACACCTGCGTTACGCGCCGCTTTTGCCAATCCCAAAGCAAACCGCAGTGGATGGATGTGACCGCTTCCCATGTCGATCGTGCCACCGTAATAAGCAGATGATCCTACAAGAGCACGCATCTCATCGCGTTCCACAGGCCGGATTGAGCTGTAGTTATATTCATTGCGCAATTTGTCACAATATTCATGGCTATGTGAAACGTACCTCGCACGATGGTCAGCCTCGATGATACCATTCACCCAGCCACAATCAAGTTCATGTACCGAAATAAGGTCACGCACTAAACTAACAGATTCTAACGATAAATTCCAGAGTGCACGCGCTTGTGGATTGCCAATTATTCTTTCAAGGGTATCTTGGCCAATACGCTGTCCGGCGCCAACTTGACCGCCATTGCGCCCTGATGCACCAAAACCAACACGCTGTGCATCCATTAAAACTACATCATAACCCGCCTGTGCCAAATGTAACGCTGACGACAAACCGGAATAACCACCACCTACGACGCAAACATCACAAGAAATAGCCCCTGTAGCCGCAGGGAACGGATCAAGTCGTGAGGCTGTCACTGAGTAGTAGGACGCTGGATATTGGCCATTTATATCATTGGCGTTTAGAAGGTCCATCAGCCGACCTCATAAAAACCGTTGGCTTTTATGAGATCATAAGTTTCATCTAATGATTTGGTTGCTCGCTTAATCAATGTGTCAATGTCCACTTTAGAAATCACCAACGGTGGCGCGATGATCATACGATCCCCAACATGGCGCATAACCAAACCGTTCGCAAAGCAGCGCGTGCGACAAGCCAAGCCAACAGTCCCTACATCAGCAGCAAATTTTGCTCGGCTTTCTTTGTGAGGTGTCATCGCGATGGACCCCATCATCCCAACAATCTTTGCTTCACCAACCAGCGGGTGGTCGGCCAAAGTCTCCCACTTTTTAGCTAGGTAGGGCGCAATATTATCATGCACGTTTTCAACTATCTTTTCTTCTTGCAGGATACGAAGGTTTTCCAAGGCAACAGAACAGGAAACCGGGTGACCAGAATATGTGTAGCCGTGGTTAAAATCACCCGCGTTGGCGACAGTATCTGCGATATCATCACAAACAATTGACCCACCAATGGGTGCATAACCAGACGACAGTCCTTTGGCGATTGTCATGATATGAGGACGGATACCGTAATATTCTGACCCAAACCAATGGCCCGTGCGCCCGAAACCGCAAATAACTTCGTCTGCAATCAACAAGATGCCATGCTCGTCGCAAATACGCTGAATCTCTGGCCAGTATGTGATCGGAGGGACTATAACGCCACCTGCTCCCTGGACTGGTTCAGCGATAAATGCAGCAACGTTATCAGCGCCTAGTTCATGAATCGCTTTTTCAAGCTGCTTGGCGCGTTCCAATCCGAATGCTTCTGGTGTCAAGTCTCCACCTTCGGACCACCAGTCAGGTTGGTCGATGTGATGGATCCCGGGAATTACTGGTACGCCTTGGGTTTGCATACCGGACATTCCGCCTAAGCTGCCGCCACCCAACGTCGACCCGTGATAGGCATTCTTTCTGCTAATGATGATGTTCTTTTCGGGCTGGCCTTTGATGGCCCAGTAATGACGCACCAGACGGATATTTGTGTCGTTGGCTTCGGATCCACTACCGGCATAAAACACGTGGTTTAGATCGTATGGGGCCAGTTCGGCCAGCTTTGTAGAAAGCGCAATGGCGGGCACATGTGTCGTTTGAAAAAACGTGTTATAGTAGGGTAATTCTAGCATCTGTCGCTGAGCAGCATCGGCAAGTTCTTTGCGCCCATAACCAATATTGACGCACCAAAGCCCCGACATCGCATCAAGGTATTTATTGCCTTCACTGTCCGTCAGCGTCACACCTTTTGCGCCCGTGATAATACGCGCACCACTCTTTGCGAGTTCTGCATTGTCGGTAAACGGATGAATATGGTGAGCGGCGTCCAAAGCCTGGAGTTCAGCTGTTGGCATATGGTTGGAAATCACGTTCATGGGTTGTTGTCCTGTGATAAAGATGTGTGCAGTTGCTCAATAATTTCTCAAATTTAAATACAGAATATGGTGGTGCTGTGCGGTGTCAAACGAAACCCGCTGCCAGATTGTGTCTGTTGATAGGTCCATATTGCATATCTCGTCGACGCTATTCATAGTCATGATCACGGACGGGACAACCCGCCTCTCAAACGTCAGGGAAAAATCATGAAAAATATAACAAAGCTTACGGGCGTTATCGTCTTCGCTATTGTGGCAAGTGCTGCCTCGGCCGACGAAGTCCGGGTCTACAACTGGTCGGATTATATTGACGAAGAACTACTGCAAAAGTTTGAAGACGAGACCGGAATTGACCTTATTTATGATGTATTTGATTCCAATGAAGTTCTTGAAACTAAAATGCTTTCTGGTGGTTCTGGTTATGATGTTGTGGTGCCGTCAGGCACGTTTATGCAGCGCCAGATTACCGCAGGTGCGTTTCAGCAGCTTGATCAATCCCTATTGCCTAATACTGTTAATCTGTGGGACGTAATCAAAGAACGCACTGCGCAATATGACCCCCAAAATGCATATTCAATAAACTATATGTGGGGCACAACTGGTCTTGGTGTGAACCTTGGCAAAGTTTCTGAACTTCTGGGCGAAGACGCGCCGATCGACAGTCTTGCTTTAGTATTCGAACCCGCCAATATGGAAAAATTAGTAGAATGTGGTGTCCATTTTCTTGACGCCCCTGCAGAAATGATTCCAGCAGCTCTAAAATATATTGGCGAAGACCCTGACAGCCAAGACCCCGACGTGATAGCGCTCGCAGAACCTGTATTGGCGGCCGTGCGTCCATATATTCAAAAGTTTCATTCGTCTGAATATATCAACGGCTTGGCCAATGGTGATATTTGCGTGGCTTTCGGTTGGTCTGGCGACATCCTGCAAGCCCGTGATCGAGCCCTTGAAGCGGAGAATGGGGTTGAAATTGCCTTTAATGCGCCAATCGAGGGTGCCTTGATGTGGTTTGACCAAATGGTAATTCCTGTGGATGCTCCAAACGTTGAAGCTGCACACACATTCCTGAATTTCATTATGGACGGTCAAAATATGGCAGCGGCTTCTAACTATGTTTATTATGCCAATGGCAATGAAGCTTCGCAGGAATTTCTTGTGGAAGACGTTATTGGTGATACAGCAATTTACCCAG
Source organism: Octadecabacter sp. (assembly GCA_047635635.1). GTDB lineage: Bacteria > Pseudomonadota > Alphaproteobacteria > Rhodobacterales > Rhodobacteraceae > Octadecabacter. Next base: position 10,242 of record JBLILC010000007.1, read on the forward strand.
ATGCTGCAACGCTTGAAAATTTATACACTACGACTCCCTATGATGCGCGCGTTCAGCGTGTTGTTACGCGTCTTTGGACAACGATTAAATCTGGCCAGTAAGTCTTTAATCCCTCGCGCCTTTGAGGGCGCGAGGGTTTCTCTAAAAAGGGAACCCATTATGGTTCAACTTAAACCTAATGTGTTATTTGCACCGTGGAATGATCCAGGACAAAAGCCGCTTATCCAGTTCAAAAATGTGACCAAACGTTTTGGCGAAAGTACCGCTATCAATAACCTGACACTTGATATTTATGCGAAAGAGTTCTTTGCGCTACTTGGGCCATCTGGCTGTGGAAAAACCACGTTGATGCGCATGCTGGGTGGATTTGAAACACCTACTGAAGGCCAGATATTTCTTGATGGCGTTGATATTGGCCCTTTCCCGCCAAATGAACGCCCCGTAAATATGATGTTCCAGTCCTATGCGCTATTTCCGCATCTGACGGTCTGGGAAAACATCGCTTTTGGATTGAAACGTTCCGATATGCCAAAAGACCAGATTAGCGAACGAGTTGAAAAGATGCTCAAGCTTACACAGCTAGAAAAGTTCGCCAAACGCAAACCACACCAGATCTCTGGTGGGCAACGCCAGCGTGTAGCTCTTGCGCGATCACTGGCCAAAGCACCAAAATTGCTTCTGCTTGATGAACCACTTGGAGCCCTCGATAAAAAATTAAGAAATGAGACACAGTTTGAGCTAATGGACATTCAGGAAAGCACTGGCACAACGTTTGTTATTGTAACGCACGACCAGGAAGAAGCTATGACTGTAGCCTCGCGTGTTGCGGTAATGGTAGACGGGCAGTTGGTGCAGGTAGCAACGCCAGACCAAATTTATGAAGCTCCAAAATCGACTTATGTAGCTGATTTCATTGGAGATGTAAATCTGATTTTAGGAAAATCATCACTGACAGACGGCGGCATGGATGTGCATTGGGACGATAACCAGCCTGCTATTCACGTAACAACAGACACCCCCCTTGCCGAACGTACATCTTGCCATTTTGCAATCCGACCAGAGAAAGTGTCAATATCATCAGAAAAACCTGAGGCCGTGAATGTGATGAAAGGTAAGATCATCGACATTGCGTATCTGGGTAATGTTTCAACTTATCATGTTGAGATTGCATCAGGCGTGATTTTCAAAGCCCAAGCCACAAATAATCGGCGCCTTTCGAGGCGCACCTATACTTGGGAAGATGAAATCTACCTGAGCTGGACAGACACCGCTGGTGTCATATTGACGGAATAGTGTGATGAACAGAAGGGTCACTGGTTCGTGTATTATCCTAGGGACATTCATACTTTTGACTGGTCTTTTCTATCTGGAAACGTTCATCCCGTTGGAACATTGGTCAGATACTGTTAGGGAATCTTGGCCGTTCACAATGCTGAGCGATGGATGGTCCGACATTACGATTTGGTGGTTTAAATTAATCGTTTTGTTTACAACTAATCTTCCAGTGTTAGCAGTTGTTTTATTTCTTTTTAGGTCACTACCGAATAATTTAAAGTCAATCGTTTCTCGCCAAGCGATGATTTTTACCCCATACGTTTGGCTACTAGTGTTCTTTTTGGTGCCATTTGGCATTGTCTTAAAAATATCATTCTCTGACATTGCGCTGGCCATTCCACCTTACGTTCCGACCCTGAAAAACGGCTTCTGGCCGATGATGTCTGGTCTTGATCTGGAGAACTACACCTTCATTGGTGCAGGTGCTGTATTAGCGTGCATTGTAATGTTATTCACAGCGATTTTGACGTACCGTATTTTCTACCCTTGGGTAAGGAGGTCCATTATATCAGATGAGAACGTTGGAGCTTTAGAAGCCACTATTGTAGCAGTTTCAGCGTTGGCTGTATCAGTAATTTGTGTAGCGTTACTGGCCGGTTTACTTGGCCTCATGTTTCCATTGTTGCGCGCATTTGTTGATGTTCCTGATTTTCTCTATGTAGCTGCCTATATGTCGTCGTTGAAGATCGCTATGATATCAACATTTCTAACGCTATTGATTGGTTATCCAATTGCCTACGCTATGGCTCGCGCAGCTGAACACTGGCGACCAATGCTTCTAATGCTGGTAATCCTACCATTCTGGACGTCGTTTCTGATCCGAGTTTATGCGTGGATTGGCATCCTAAGTACAGAAGGCTACCTAAACCAATTCTTGCTTGGAATTGGGGTTATCGTTGAACCGCTGACAATTCTAAACACTAACGTCGCGGTCTACATAGGGATTGTTTATACATACCTTCCTTTCATGGTTTTGCCAATCTATGCGGCACTAGATAAAATGGACGATTCATTGGTTGAAGCTGCTGAAGACCTCGGGTGCTCAACATTTTCTGCATTCTGGCTGATCACCGCACCCCTATCCAAACCTGGAGTTATTGCGGGCTGTTTTCTGGTGTTCATCCCAACGTTAGGCGAGTTTGTTATCCCGTCCCTGCTGGGTGGGTCCAATTCGATAATGATCGGTAAAATCCTGTGGGAAGAGTTTTTTAACAACCGTGATTGGCCAGTTGCATCATCTGTTGCTGTGATTTTATTGTTAATATTAATAATTCCTATCATTTTGTTCCAACGCAATGAACAAAAACAGAGGGAGATTAACGGATGAGACGGTTTTCATGGTTCAATGCCACGTCCCTGACATTCGGGTTCGTGTTCTTGTATCTGCCAATAGTGATACTAATCATTTACAGTTTCAATGAGTCTCGTCTTGTCACGGTCTGGGCCGGGTTTTCGACCCAGTGGTACGGTGAGTTGTTTCAGAATAAAGCGTTTCTTGATGCTGCATGGATTACAATCAAGGTCGGGTTCTGGTCTTCAACTCTAGCCACGGTTCTTGGCACAATGGCTGCTTACATCATGGTGCGCGCAGGTCGTTTCCGTGGTCGCGCGCTTTTTTCAGGCATGATATACGCACCATTGGTGATGCCAGAAGTCATCACTGGGCTGTCGCTATTATTATTCTTTATCGCCCTTGATGTGAATCGTGGAATTCTAACGATTGTGTTGGCTCATACGACATTCTCTATGTGTTACGTGTCTGTCGTTGTGACATCGCGTTTGGTTAGTTTTGACGAAGCTTTAGAAGAAGCAGCACTTGACTTGGGCTGCACACCATTTGATGCGTTCCGGTCTGTGACCTTACCAATAATCATGCCGGCCGTTGTATCTGGCTGGCTGCTTGCATTCACACTATCGCTGGACGATCTGGTAATAGCAACATTTACATCCGGCCCTGCATCTACCACGTTACCAATCAAGATTTTTAGTGCTGTGCGCCTAGGTGTTACGCCAGAAATTAACGCGCTCAGCACGATCATGATTTTAATTGTGACTATCGGTGTGATAATTGCGTCACTTGTTTCACGCGGGGTAAATAATCGAGCTAAGGCTGACGAGCATAAAGCTGAACAAGGATAGCCTTTGGTGCTAACCTAAAGCGTATCCTGCACCGCGCACTGTGCGTAGAGGGTCATCACCACCATGTTGTGTCAACACTTTACGCAACCGTCCGACATGGACGTCAACCGTGCGCGTATCAACGTAGACATCTCGCCCCCAAACCTGATCGAGGAGCTGATCACGGCTAAGCACACGCCCAGGTTTTTCCATGAAAGTAGCAAGTAGGCGAAATTCCGTAGGGCCAAGTTTTAATAGGATATCATCGCGCGTGACACGGTGGGTTTCTGAGTTCAGCGTGATGTCATCAAATTTGAGGACTTGCCCCACTTTTGATGGCCGAACGCGCCGCAGTTGCGTGCGAACGCGGGCCATCAATTCTACGACTGCATAGGGTTTGACCACATAGTCATCCGCGCCTGTTTCTAATCCACGTACTTTGTCTACCTCCTCAGATCTGGCTGACAACATAATGATTGGAATTAAGCGAGTATCGCCACGGGTCTTAAGCTGACGGCAAATCTCAATTCCGGAAACATGCGGTAACATCCAATCTAGTACGATCACATCAGGCGTGTCTTCTTCTACCATCAATAATCCCTGTTCACCGTTTTCAGCTAAGGTAACCCGATAGCCTTCAGCGTTTAAATTATAGCTTAACACCTCGCGTTGAGCGGGTTCGTCTTCGATAATTAGGATATGAGGCTGGGTCATTCTATATGTCTTTTGCCGTCGCAGTGCTGCCCATTTTTGGGCGATCATCTTCGGGCATGACACCACTGACCATATAAATAACTTGTTCGGCCATATTGGTCACCAAATCACCCATTCGTTCAACATTCTTGGCGATGAAATGCATGTGCATACAGGCAGAAATATTGCGTGGATCTTCCATCATGAATGTCAGGAACTCGCGAAACAGCGCGTTGTACATCTGATCCACTTCCAAATCACGTTGTCGCACATTTTCAGCAAGTTTCACGTCGCGGCGAATAAAGGCATCAAGCGCATCGCGCAACATTGATTGCACTTCTTTGGACATGCGTCGAAGAGCTGCGTCCGCCCCTGAAATCGGTGCCATTTCCGCGAGGATAGGCGTGCGTTTAGCCATATTTTTAGCATAATCCCCAACTCGTTCCAAACTTGATGCAAGTTTCAAAACAGACAACAGGGCGCGCAAATCTTTGCTCACAGGTGCACGCAGCGCAATGGTGCGCGCAGCTTCTTCGTTGATCTGTTCCTCCAACGCATCGATCGCTTTATCACCCTTACGCACAACATCAGCTCGTTCTATGTCGCGGGATTCAAGTGCTTTTGCAGCTTCTAAAATAGCATGTTCGACCATGCCACCCATTTTAACAATCAACGTCTGAATACTTTCCAGATCGCGGTCATAAGCCGAAGAAATATGTTCGTTCATAGTGTTCTCCTTACCCTATTCGGCCAGAAATATAGCTTTCCGTGCGTGGGTCTTCGGGATTGGTGAAAATTTTATTGGTCACACCATATTCTACGAGGTTACCCAAATGAAAAAAGGCAGTTTTCTGGCTAACCCGGGCTGCTTGTTGCATTGAATGGGTGACGATGACTACGCTGTAGGATTGGCGCAACTCATCAATTAGTTCTTCGACTTGCGCAGTTGCAATCGGATCAAGAGCACTGCACGGTTCATCCATCAGTAAAACTTCAGGGGCTGTTGCAATAGCGCGTGCAATACAAAGCCGTTGTTGTTGCCCACCAGATAATCCTGTTCCGGGGGCGTCAAGACGATCTTTTGCTTCGTTCCACAAAGCAGCCTTACGCAAGGACTTTTCAACAATTTCATCAAGATCGTTTTTGTTGCGCGCTAAACCATGAATTTTTGGGCCATAGGCGACGTTATCGTAAATCGACTTTGGAAAAGGATTGGGTTTTTGAAATACCATCCCAACCTTGGCGCGCAACTGTACTGGATCAACAGCAGGGTCGTAAATGTCTTCATCATCAATACGGATATCACCCTGCACGCGGCAAATATCAATCGTGTCGTTCATCCGGTTCAGACAACGCAAAAACGTTGATTTACCACAACCCGATGGCCCAATAAATGCGGTGACGTTCTTATCTTCAATCTGCACGTTTACATCTTTTATGGCTTGGTTAGCACCGTAAAAAACTTGCACGCCTTTGGCAGAAATTTTAATATTAGTCATATGTTAAGGTCCTATTAATGCTACCAGCGACGTTCAAATTTCTTACGTAGAAAGATTGCTAACGCATTCATTATAAGCAGAAAAATTAATAATGTGATTATTGCGCCAGATGCGCGTTCTACGAAAGCCGGATCGCTACGCTGTGTCCAATTAAACACCTGCACAGGCAATGCGGTAGAAGCTTCACCGAACAGGCCTGCATCTGGAGACCACGCTGCGGGATATTCTTTGACGAAGGCGACCATGCCAATTAACAGCAATGGGGCTGTTTCACCAAGCGCCTGCGCCAACCCAATTATTGTTCCGGTCAAGATGCCCGGTGCTGCGAGTGGCAGGACATGGTGTAACACTGATTGCATCTTTGATGCTCCAACGCCTAGCGCTGCGTCTCGAATGCTAGGTGGAATTGATTTAAGTGATGCACGGGTGGAGATGATGATTGTGGGCAATGTCATCAAAGTCAGCACAAGACCGCCAACCAAAGGCGATGATTGATTAAGTTCCGCAAAATTAATAAAGATTGCAAGTCCTAGTATACCATAAACAATTGATGGCACTGCAGCTAGATTAGCAATATTTACTTCAATTACATCTGTGATCCAGTTTTTGCGCGCAAATTCTTCAAGATAAATCGAAGCGGCTACACCAATCGGTAGCGCCAAACACAGCACCACTGCCATCATGTACAGTGATCCTAAAATAGCTACACCAAGGCCCGCTGCCTCAGGTCGGTTGTCAGACGCATCAGGATTGGTGAAAAACTCCCAGTTGAACCGTTTAACCAGCGCACCTTGTGCCGCCAGCCGATCCGCTAAGACCAGTTGTTTAGGGGTTACGTTCTTGTCTAAAAGTGCCGTTTGCGCCGTCACACGCCCCTTAAAATAACCATCGATACGCCCGTTAGCGAGTAAATTCATCTGAAATGTTGTGCCCGCGGCGTCTGGATTAGCAAAAATAAAACGGCGGAACGTCGCTCCCGCTTCTTCTGAAATCATTCCAAAGGCATCAGCCTCATGAGTGTCTTGCATTAGGTCATTTTCGATTAAGTAGGCCAGTAGGCTGGTTTGGATGATCTTGTTGTAGGCTCCAGTTTTAAGCAGCGCTGTTTCAGCACCTTCAATCTCAGCCGCACTGATCGTGACGGGAAAACTGAGATAGGTTTGGCGAAATGATGAGGCGCCATTACTAATGATTGACACCAGCAAAATTGCCAATGCAAATAACGCAATGCCGATGGCGAATAAGCCATACAAACGAAACCGTTTTTCTGCCGCGTTACGCTTTTTGGTGTGTGGGTCCAGTTGTAGAAGTGAGCCGTGTCGTGAAGGGTTCATTCGTACTGCTCCCGGTATTTGCGTACTATGAAAAGCGCCACAACGTTAAGACAAAGAGTGATAACAAAAAGTGTAAGACCCAGTGCAAAAGCAACCAGCGTTTCTGGCGAGGCAAAATCCGTATCACCCGTTAGTTGGCTGACTATCTTAACAGTCACGGTGGTCATCGCCTCAAAAGGGTTTAGCGACAGACGCGCAGCAGCCCCTGCTCCAAGCACTACAATCATCGTTTCACCAATCGCGCGAGAAGCGGCCAGCAATACTGCACCAACGATACCGGGCAATGCTGCGGGTACAACTACTTTTATGATGGTTTCAGATTTCGTTGCGCCAAGACCGAGAGACCCGTCGCGCATAGACTGAGGTACTGCGTTGATGATGTCATCTGACAGCGAAGATACGAATGGAATTAGCATTATACCCATGACCAGCCCCGCAGTCATCACTGATGACGCGCTTTGGCCGAACCCCATAGGAGCGGCAAAGTAATCTCTCAACAATGGACCAACCGTTACAAGCGCGAAAAGACCATAAACAATTGTTGGAATTCCAGCTAAAACTTCAATCAAAGGTTTGGCCACAGAACGCATACGATTTGAAGCATACTCCGAAAGATAGATTGCAGCGAATAGGCCGACAGGAACTGCAAACACTAACGCAATAAAGCTGATGTAAAGCGTGCCCCATATTAACGGGATAATCCCCAGATCAGATCCACCACGAAAATTTGGTGACCATGTGGTCGAAAAAAAGAAGTCTCGCCAATCATATTGGCCGAAAAAACTGTATGTCTCACTGACCATCGACAACACAATGCCGACGGTCGTTAGTATAGCGATCGTTGAAGCGAAAATCAGCAGAGCCATGATCCAGAATTCAGTTGCGTTTCGAGCTCGAAAATTAATGCTGATACGCAGTAATGAAAGGATCAAGCCTGCAATTGCTAGACCTATCAACACGATATACGAAAAAATCGGATTGGATGGTGCCAAAACGAGATCATGACCAGCACCGATACGCACAGCCAAGGCCCAGACTAGCATCACAGCAAAAGGCGGCATCAGTGTCGACAGCGCAGTGTTAAGTCCATGTTGATGCGGTAATGCATTCAGGATGCGAATATCACCAGAAGCGACTGCAAATGCACGACGGAAAGCCAGGAAATAACCCAATATAGCAAGACAAATGGTGGTAAAAAATGGGATGGTAAGAGGAAGCAAGTTTAGTCCAATCAGGCAGGTTCTTTTATGAAACTATCTTTAGTGGGCACGTGGGGGCGCAACACGCGCCCCCACGTAGTGTTAAGTATTATTGACCCATTAACGTAACATTTGCTACCACGGCTTGAGTGGCTGCCAGTTCTGGATCAGACACCAGCCCGTAAGCCGCCAATGGCCCGTCTGGACCAGCGAGTTCGTCAGCCACGAAGAACAAAGCAAACTCTTTCAAGCCAGGGATCACACCTACATGTGCCGCTTTTACGTAGAAATAAAGTGGGCGTGATACAGGGTAGTCACCTTTTGCTATAGATTGCGTTGTTGGAACTACGCCCATCATGGTTGCGACTTGTAACTTGTCAGTATTATTTTCATAAAATGACAATCCAAAGACACCAATACCGTTTGAATCAGCTTCAATCCGTGCAAGCGTTTCGGTGTAATCTCCGTCAATATCAACTGAAATACCATCAGTTCGCACAGCCATGCACGCATCCTCAGCAGCATCTTCGTCCATGCCAATGTCAATCATTGCCGCCATTGCGCCAGTGTCTTCGCAACCCTGCAAAAGTACTTTTTCTTCAAATACTTCGCGAGTGCCGTGTTTAGTACCAGGAATAAACGCAACAATAATTTGCGCCGCTAAGTCAGCGTTAACCTGCGACCAATCAGTGTTTGGGTTAGCAACCATTTCACCGCCCATAGGCATTTCAGCGGCAAGTGCTGTATACCAATCTGATGGAGTGAACGCGAAAGAATTGCCGTTGATGTCAGATGCAAAGACTATGCCATCATAGCCAATACGCACTTCAACTATTTCCGTGACACCGTTTTCGGCGCAGGTAGCACGTTCGCTATTCTTGATGGCACGCGATGCGTTGGCTATGTCGATTGTGTTTTCACCGACACCTTCACAAAATCGCTTAAGACCAGCAGACGATCCGCCAGATTCAACAACCGGCGTTGGGAAATCCGTATTTTCGCCAAAGTATTCAGCGACAATGGCCGCATATGGTAGAACTGTTGATGATCCAGCAATCTGGACGTTGTCGCGGGCAGCAACAACTGTTGTGGACAGGACAGTGATCGCCAGCGTTGAAACAGTCATTTTGAAAACAGACATTAGTACCTCTATATTTTTCATATCTGACCTCTCGCTTTTGAAGAAGTCTTGGGTGACGACCTAATCCAGGGTCAAAACGCTTTTGTGACACTTATGTAAAAGTAATGTGACAGATACGAAAAATTATTTATTTTATTTAACAAAGCTAAACCTGCGGTCCGTCCGTGTGTGATGGCAAAATAACTTTAAATTCAGTGCCTTGACCTAGCACACTGAAAATATGCAAGCGCCCACGATGACGATTGATAATGTGCTTTACAATAGCCAATCCCAGACCAGTACCACCAACTTCGCGGCTACGGTGGGTGTCGATACGATAAAACCGCTGAGTGAGTCGCGCAAGATGGTGTGCTGCAATACCGTCACCTTCATCAGTCACGCTGAATCGTACACCCGATTGCAGCAACGCAGGTTCGTATGTTGGCAAACTCAATCGTACTGTGACTTTGCCCGCATGCACTCCATTTTTGAAACCATATTTTATTGCGTTCTCTACTAGATTGGAAATTACCTGCCACATCTGTTCACGATCTGCCAAAACATAGACCGCGCTGGCAGGATAATCTGATATCAGACCAACACCCGCCCCATCCGCATGTGGTTTTATCGCCGTGAGAACATCATTGATCAGCGCGCACAAATCTGTTGGCACCGTAGGCTTAACGCGTTCCTGACCTTCAACGCGATTTAGTGACATAAGGTCTTCAACCAAAGAATGCATACGCCCTGCTTCTTGCTCCATGATACCAAGAAAGCGCTTTTGCGCTGCGCTATCGTCGCTCGCAGGACCGCGTAAAGTTTCGATAAATCCTAAAAGTGACGTCAGCGGCGTGCGCAATTCATGGCTAACATTGGCAACAAAATCACGTTGCATATCATTAGCATCTTCCACAGCTGACATATCCTGAAATGACAACAAAACTGTCCTTCCATCCTCCAAAGTCATTGCGGTGACTGTTACTGTCCACGTTGTATCTCGCGCGCCGTCATTGCCCAGGTATCGAACAATGCGTAAATTGAAATCCTTTAACGTGGCCTCAACCGCTTCAATAAGGGCCGGTTGGCGCAACGCTGTGACATATGGCAACCCATCGCAGTCCATTCCAATAAGTTGTCTAGCGGGAGCGTTAGTGGCGCTTATTCGTTCTGCTTTATCGATCAGAATAAATGGATGCGGCAGAGCCATGATGAGGGTGTGAATGTCAGACATAGCTTAGGCTTTTTGGCTCATTACAATTGACATAGTTAGCTCAGAGGCAAGCAGTTCTGCTTCTTCAAGTTCGACTAAAATGCAAAGATTGCCTTTGGATATTCCAAGTGTACTTAGCCCTTCTTCTGTTAATGCTCGTTGAGACGATGAAGCCGGATGGCTCGGTGTCGTTCCTTCATCACTAAAGGTTGGCGCAAACGGTAAATCAGATGCTGCGTTTGTTAATGCGTTAGCCGCTTTGCACCCGCCTGCGATTTTAAAAGGCATCATATTTCCAAGGTGGTTACCGAAGACTTGCGTGGCGCAATTGTGATTGGGATGGTCAGGACGGCTTGGATGAAGCACAATGGTGACATCAAGCATGCCTTTAAGACTTTCAACTTTTTGCGCCAACACGGATGCGTTTGAGTGGCCTTTACGGGCATAAGTAAAACTAAAACATTCGCTATATTGCGCGTTCAGCGCATCATGATCTGGTGACGAATAAGCAACGGGTGGCTGCAAAAGTGTCATAACAGGGCGTGATGTTGATGTTGGCCACGCAGGACTAAGGACGAACAACTTAGGTGTATAAGTCAAAGTGAAATTTCTTTTAATCCAGTGCGATATTGCTCAGCATTTTGTTGATAATGAAGGGCTGACGCAGTCAAGCGTTGAACAGCTTCTGCGTCTAGGTTGCGCACTATTTTGCCGACGCCCATAACAAGTGATCCGTCTGGGATCACCTTACCCTCGGTGATCAATGCCCCTGCCCCAATCAAACAATTCTCGCCAATTACTGCACCGTTAAGGACCATCGCACCCATTCCAATAAGTGTGTTATTCCCAATGTTACAGCCGTGCAGCACCACTTTATGGCCAATTGTGCAGTTAGTGCCCACTACTAGAGGAAAGCCAATATCAGTATGAAGCACACAGTTTTCTTGCACGTTGCTACCAGTACCAACTGTGATACGTTCGTTATCTCCACGCAAAGTCACTCCGAACCAGATGGATGCAAATGCCATCACGCTAACCTTGCCGATCAGATAAGATCCCGGTGCGACCCAACTCATCGGATCTATGTCAGGTGAAATGCCGTTTAATTTGTATAGCATTAATTTTAATCCTCATATTCTGTCTGCAGTTGGCGTACAAAATCATTAAGACTGGTCTGTCGTTCGCGGCGTGCACGTTCTGCTATCAAAATCGATTTGAGATTTTCAGCACAAGCATTGGCATCATCATTTACTAATACATAGTCATATTCTGCCCAGTGGCTAACTTCGTCTAGCGATTTAGCCATACGATTTGCAATTACATCTTCACTATCTTGTCCCCGTGAACGCAAGCGCCCCTCAAGCACTGACATGGAGGGCGGCAACAAGAATATTGATACTACGTCGTTGCCAAGTGAAGAGTTTCGAATCTGTTGGCCACCTTGCCAGTCGATATCAAACAAAGTGTCCTCACCCGCGCTCATAGCCGCCTTTACTGGGGCTTTAGGCGAGCCATAAAGGTTATCAAATACCTCAGCATGTTCGAGCATTTCACTTTCGGCAGCCATGTCATTAAACTCATCCATGCTTACGAAATGATAATCAACCCCGTCTTCTTCGCCAGTGCGCGGAGAACGCGTTGTGGCGGACACTGAAAAACGTATCGAAGAGTCCCAGTCGCGCAAAATTCTGGAATGAAATGATTTCCCTGCGCCTGATGGTGATGAAAGAATAACAAGGAGGCCACGCCTGTTCTTGTTTTGGCGATCCATAGCTTCACTCCACGTTTTGAACTTGTTCACGCATTTGGTCGATGACTGCCTTTAGCGCAAGTCCGATTTGAAGCAGAGGCACGTCTTGAGCCTTGGCGCAAAGGGTGTTGGCTTCACGATTAAATTCTTGTGTCAAAAAATCAAGCTTTCTGCCTATTGACCCACCATACGCCAGCAAATCTCGCACTGCTTTAATGTGCGCGCCGAGACGATCAATTTCTTCAGTAATGTCTAACTTTACAGCAATCAAAGCCAATTCTTGTGCCACACGGTCTGAATCTACACCAATCGCGCCGTCCATCACCCGCTTAAGGGCGACAGCCATGTTTGACTTAACAGTCAAAGTGCGAGTTTTGACAGCAACTAGGGCTTGTGATGTCAAATCTTCAATCTGGTCAGTTTGAGATGTCAGGAGAGCCTTAAGTACTGCGCCTTCATTCTCGCGCATGACCACTAGCGAACTAAATGCTGCTTGCAAATCAACAATCAACGGATCAACTAATAAGGTGTTTTTTTCAACTTGCGCTGCCACCAACATATCGCAATGTACTAATATATCCGCCGCTGTAGGCTGCCCCAAAGTAATGCCTTTATTAAGAGCATTCCTTTGGATAATTTTGAACGCCTCAAGAATAATATCCACACGTGCACTATCAATTTTCAGTGTGCTTTCAGTTTGAGGGCAGTTAAAACGCAAACTAATCGTGACATTACCACGGACAATGTAATTTCTAACGCAGCTACGCACCGCTACCTCAAGCTCCGGTTCACCTTCTGGTAAGTTTAATTTCAAGTTGAGACCACGTCCGTTTACACTGCGTACATCCCATGTCCAGTAAGTGACACTGCCTTTCGATACATCGTAACTTCCTTGCTGACTGGCAAAGGCTGTCATGGACCGGATCACTATAAGGCTCCTATTGTGGTTTGTTTAAATTAAAGCGAAACCCTTATGTAAGGCAAGGTCACAATCCTAGCCTTAAGCGAGTATGCGAAACAATCCTGCACGACGTTAACCTGTGTGATGCTTATATAAAAATTTTAAATTTAAGTTTATTCATCATGAACTGTGAAATGGATGATCAACTAAAAATGAAATAAATAATTACGGTAAAACCAATTGGTCTGTTGTTTGACCGATAAAAGCTACGTTCAGCCAAAGTTTTCTTTGGTTGAAAATCTAATCATGATCAGCCAGGCAGCCATGGATGAAAAAAACTAATCAACGTTCCTGAGTAAACGCGGCGTTTAGGTGAACAAAGAGGTTGATCCGATTGAGATGTAACTGATGTCTGTGAGACAACATTATAATTAGACATAATTTACAAAGTGAAGCGTGTATTAACGTTGTGATCCGCGACTTTTCACAATCTAATGTTGTTGTTCCACACCAACTGCCCTCACGACTATTTTCTGCACCATTCCTGCACCACAATAGCTTACAAATTTAAGCCGCAATTAATGAATCAAGTATCTTTGTGGAATTGTGTGCAATTGGCCGTTCTAGCTGCAAGTTTAGTTAAAAGCTTGGTATTTAAGTTATGGGCAGGAATGCAGATACACAGTGTGTCACTTACAATCTGCCTTATGCGTTAAGCTTAACCATGATCGGGTTTTGGGACTTGGCGCTCTAGCAGGTGGTAAGGCAACTACACAGCGAAAGATTTTTTCGAGCCTTGGAGATAAAAAAAGGCGCAAAGCAAAACTACACTGCGCCTCGTTGATATACTCATAAGCCCGTAGAACAATTCAAGCATTATGAGTGTTTATTTAAGAGAGATTAATCAAACTGATTTTTAGAGCGCCGTGCAGACAATTCTTCGCTAACCAAGAAAGCCAATTCAAGCGATTGTGATGCGTTTAGGCGTGGATCACAGGCTGTGTGATAACGATCAGAAAGATTTTCATCAGTCACAGCGCGCACTCCACCAGTGCATTCCGTAACATCTGAACCTGTCATTTCAAAATGAACTCCACCGGGGATTGTGTTTTCAGAGTTATGAACACTAAAAAATTCTCGCACTTCGCGTAATACGGATTCGAATGGTCGTGTTTTGTAACCTGTGGAAGACTTGATTGTATTACCGTGCATTGGGTCGCAAATCCATGCTACCTTGGCTCCTTCTTCTTCGACAGCTCTTATAAGACGTGGCAAATGTTCGCCAACCGAACCTGCACCAAAGCGCGCAATCAGAGATAAACGTCCTGCTTCATTATCGGGATTCAACTTTGCCATCAAAGCCTTCAGGTGGCCGGAAGTCATTGTTGGACCGCATTTTAGACCTATAGGATTTTGCACACCTGCACAGAACTCTACATGGGCGCCATCCGGTTGACGGGTGCGATCCCCAATCCAAACCATGTGACCAGACCCGGCAAGCCATTTGCCAGAGGTCGAATCTACACGTGTCAGAGCCTCTTCATATTCCAGCAACAACGCCTCATGAGAGGTGTAAAACTCAACAGTTTCGAGCGCATGCGCAGCTTCTTCACTCATACCTGCAGCCTTCATGAAATCAAGCGTGTCGCTAATTTGTTTAGCCACTGCACGGTACTTTTCAGCTTCTTTGCCAGCCGTAAAACCTAAAGTCCAGGCATGGACTTTATGAATGTCAGCGTAACCACCTGTCGAAAAGGCGCGCAATAGGTTTAGCGTACCCGCTGCATGCGTATAAGCTTGAAGCATTTTATCAGGATTAGGCGTGCGCGATTTTAGCGTAAATTCCAGATCATTAATAATGTCGCCACGGTAGCTGGGAAGTTCAACTCCATTCACAACTTCCGTTGGTGTAGAACGTGGCTTAGCAAATTGCCCTGCCATACGGCCAACTTTGATTACGGGCACCTTTGCTCCGAATGTTAAGACAACAGCCATCTGCAACATTACTTTGAATGTGTCGCGAATACCGTCAGCGTTGAAAGCTGCGAAACTTTCGGCGCAATCGCCCCCCTGCAATAAGAAAGCATCACCACGGCTGACATCTGCCAGATGGGACCTCAGGCGCCGCGCTTCACCAGCAAAAACAAGCGGTGGATAGGTGCTCAACTTTTCCTCAACAGCATTCAAGGTGGCAGTTTCGGTATAATCCGGCATCTGTACCCGTGGCTTGTTGCGCCAGTCTGATTTTTTCCAGTCCGTCATGTTCTTGCTCCGAAGATTTTGCGCCCTTTTAATTGGTTAGGGGACGCGTTAGTTATATGTCGATGGCATATAACAATCCGGTGGATAAGGTCCAATGGCAAAATGCATCTGTTTTGCTATAAACAACGTCTAATTGGCTTGCTCGTTGACCAGAAAGGTGATGAGGCTTAGTTTCAAACAAACGGATGTAGCTGCCATGCAACGCCACCACGCCAATAAGATTGATATCTCACGCGCAGAGCCGCGCAGATTTATTTTTGTGCTTTTGAATGATTTTACCTTATTATCGTTTGCAGCTGCAATTGACTGTTTAAGGCTGGCGAACCAGATGTCTGGAGAAAAACTGTATTCTTGGCGAATAGTTGGCGATGGTGGTGAAACAAAATCCTGCTCTACTGGTACAATATTCACGCTCGACGGAGATCTTGATGAATTGCACCGTGACGACACAGTTATGTTGTGTGGTGGACGAGATGTGCAGGCGGCCACCTCAAAACGTATCTTAAACTGGCTGCGTCGCGAAGCACGACGCGGCATTATTATGGGTGGGCTTTGCACAGCGGCCTTTACACTTGCCAAGGCGGGGCTTCTGGACGGTAAACGCGCCACGATCCATTGGGAAAATCACGACAGCTTTGCAGAAGAATTTCTTGAAGTTGAGCTTACAAAGTCAGTTTTTGTCAAAGATGGTAATCGCTGGACCACTGCTGGTGGCACGTCTTCGATTGATTTGTTTTTGCAGATAATCGCGGACCAACAAGGCGAAGAACTGGCTAATGCCGTGGCCGATCAACAGATTTATTCCTCAATCCGCACTGACCAAGATACTCAACGTTTATCTATCCCAACACGGATTGGCGTACGCCACCCCAAGTTGTCGCGCGTCATCCAAGCGATGGAACTCAACATTGAAGAACCGATTAGCCCATCAATACTCGCAAAGGAC
Source organism: Octadecabacter sp. (assembly GCA_047635635.1). Classification (GTDB taxonomy): domain Bacteria; phylum Pseudomonadota; class Alphaproteobacteria; order Rhodobacterales; family Rhodobacteraceae; genus Octadecabacter. The sequence continues at coordinate 26,609 of JBLILC010000007.1, forward strand.
GTTGGCATGTCCACACGTCAGTTGGAGAGGCTGTTTCGCCGCTACCTGAACCGAAGCCCAAAACGCTACTATATGGAACTGCGACTACAAAAGGCGCGTAACCTGCTAATGCAGACAGATATGTCAGTGATCAATGTGGCGCTGGCTTGCGGTTTTGCCTCACCTTCACATTTTTCAAAATGTTATCGTGCGCATTATGATACAACTCCCTACCGTGAACGAGGCGCCCATGCCGCGCGACTGTTAGTTTGATCCACTATTGAAAATTTTTAGTTTTAACTGTTCAGTCAGAAAAGATTTTAGACGAACAGTTCTTTAATATTACACACCTATCAATAGTATCTCAGAGATCTGGTGCGCCATATGTGGTTGGTAACATTTAAATTTTATTAGCACAAACAATCACCAGACAAGTATAGCGTTTTTACAAAACCACTATTGCTTGTTGTGTACCTGTGCAATGCACGCGGCCTACCACTTATTTAGTTAAACTACTTTAGTCTGCATGCGACGCTCACCGAAACTTCTGAAATGCGTATTTTAAAGGTATTGTACTTAACGTCGGTAAATTTCTCACGGTGTTTGAAGATCGTGGCGTTATCACACCACAATCTTCATATCCAGTTTATCTGAAAATCTCGTTACACAATGAAGCGGTTTTATATTAGGATACTTTTCATTGTCACATTAGCAACGGCTAATCTGTAATGTGTACTTACTGATTTCAAATTTATCACCAGTTACCAGTTACGCAGAAACATCTGTGAGCTTCAGTATCGACACTAGTCAATTCGTAAGTGCACAACACCAGAATGACCTTCCGCGACCACAAGTTAGCAACGTGGATAGGATGATCGCACTTTTTTAGCAAAAGAAATGATAATAGACTGTGATATTAAAAGTTACACAAAAAATGGCAAAACTAAAATTTCTTTGATGCTTGTTCCAGCTGACGGTAGTGTTGGTCTGATCATAGAGGTAGAAAACCCCACACTTTTGAAAAACTATTTTACCAATAAATAATTTTTTAGATTACCAAAATTTATCACAATTATTACAATCAGTATTAACAAAATGGGAGCCCCTCACTCTGTTTGAGTTATCAAGAAAGTTGAAAAGCTTTCTCATTGTCTATGCCAACGCTCGAAGTCGCTTTATCAAACTTGATGTGTCCCAGCGGTTTCCACCCATATTTTGGATATCTTTATAAAACTGATCGACCAGCGCAGTAACAGGCAATCCTGCGCCTATTTCGTTCGCCGTATCAAGGCAAATTCCAAGATCTTTGCGCATCAAATCCACCGCAAAGCCATATTCAAATTCACCGTCAATCATCGTCTCATAACGGTTTTGCATTTGCCACGATCCGGCAGCCCCTTGACTGATAACTTCGACAATAGCACGCCCATCAAGGCCTGCTTTTTCAGCAAAATGTAATGCCTCTGAAAGGCCTTGAACCAACCCAGCAATAGCGATCTGATTACACATTTTAGTCATTTGTCCAGCACCGCTGTTACCAATAAGTCGGCAAACGAGGGCATAAGCATCAATAATTGGTTCAGTACGCCCGTAGACGTCAGCGTCACCACCACACATTACTGACAGCGCACCATTAACAGCACCTGCCTCTCCACCTGATATTGGCGCGTCAATAAATGAAAAAAACAATTCATTGGCAGCCGCGTAAAGTTCGCGTGTGACTTTCGCTGATACTGTCGTGTGATCCACAAACACCGCACCTTTTGACATAGTCGAAAAAGCACCATTGTCGCCGATACACACAGCTCGCAAATCTTCGTCATTACCAACACAAGACATCACAAAATCACAGTCTTTAGCTGCTTCAGCAGGGGTTACAGCAGCTTTACCGCCATGCTCTGCCACCCATGCATTCGCCTTGGTTGCCGTACGATTAAATACTGTCACATTATGGCCAGCCTTTGCCAAATGACCTGCCATAGGGTATCCCATAATTCCTAAACCTAAGAATGCCACTTTTGCCATCATGTTTCTCCTGCTTGCATCATCATTTGTGTTGAGAGATAGGTAACCAACACCCGCACCACGTCAACCTATAGGCGGGATCAAGTCGAAGGAAGCTCTATGACACTCGTCTTCCGCTGGCTTGTCCGGCTCGCTTCAGCATTAATATTTTTTTGCGTGGCAGGTCTTGCTCTAGCCTATTATTTTGCCTCGCGTTCCTTGCCAGATTATGAAGGTACTTTGCAGGTATCCGGCATTTCAGCCTCTGTAGAAATTGTGCGAGACAATGCTAATGTGCCGCATATTTTTGGTGAAACCGACGAAGACGTTTTTTTTGCACTAGGCATGGCCCACGCGCAAGACCGTCTGTGGCAAATGACTATGCTGCGGCGCACGGCACAAGGGCGGTTGTCAGAACTGTTTGGGGCACGCACACTTCCAATAGACACTCTTATCCGTCGCCTTGATCTTTACCCGTTGTCTCAAACCTCTGTGCTAGCGCTTGATGATCAAACTCAAGCAGCATTGGTTGCCTATTCAGACGGGGTAAATGCGTGGATTGGCCAAATCAACTCAGGGTCGCGCGGACGCGGTGCGCCAGAAATGTGGCTTTTCAATCATGCCATCGCTCCATGGCAACCCGCTGATTCCGTGTCTATCATCAAGCTCATGGCATTGCAGCTAAGCAACCACCTCGAAGCTGAAGTCCTACGCGCTCGCACATCATTAATCCTCAATAACGAAAACCGGTTAAATGATATTTTGCCTGTGACACCAGGCACTGGCCTTGGAGCCCTATCAAGTTATGCATCTCTTATTCATGATGTGCCAGCCTTTACCCCCAACAACCGTATGGCGTTTGATCCTCTATCGCCTGTGGTGCCACGCGATCTTGCAGGTGCATCCAATTCATGGGCTGCGGGCATTAGCCGATCTGCCACCGGATCAACGTTACTTGCCAATGATCCACATCTTGGCCTGACAGCTCCCTCGATTTGGTATCTTGCGCGTTTAGAGCTTAGATCTGGCGGCGTCATCGGTGGCACAATCCCTGGTGTCCCAGTGGTTATGGTCGGTCGGACTGCCGACCTTGGCTGGGGCATCACTTCAAGCAATCTAGATGATCAAGATATCTATATTGAAGAGGTAAATCCGTCTAATGCTGATCAATACCGCCTTCCAAATGGCTGGGCCAATTTTGAAACTCGCGAAAGTATTGTGCGTATCAAGGATGAACCCTCAATTACGCTTCAACTACAATGGACTGTGAACGGACCAGTCTTACCGCCCAATCAATTTAACCTAGCAACAATCCGCCCGCCAGGGCATGTGACAGTACTGGCCTGGACTGCGCTTTCAGGCCAAGACACTACTATACAAGCAGCGATGAAACTTATGCGTGCACGCAATGTTGAAGCAGGGATTGCAGCGGCTAAAGACTATGTCGCTCCGTCCCAGATGCTGACGCTGGCAGATCGTAATTCTGTCGGACTCAAACTCATTGGTCATGTACCCAACCGTAGCGCTACTAATGTTACACAGGGGCGTATGCCACATTACGGATATATTCCACAGAATCTCTGGGACGGTCACCGCACATTTGACACAAACCCCGGATGGATCGACCCAATTGGTGGCATTGTCGGCAATACCAACAACAAAATCACCAATTTACCTTTTCCAGCCCATGTAAGTTTTACCTGGAGTGACAGTCAGCGAGTGAATCGGTGGCGTTTGTTAATGCAAGCTCGCGAGGTCCACACCCGCGACAGTTTTATCGAAGCGCAAAGCGACACTGTCAGTTACACAGCGCGATCCATCCTACCACTAATAGGTGCGGACCTGTGGTTCACTGGCGAAGCCGCCACCGAAGGCTCACCAGAAAAACTGCGCCAAATCGCACTAGCGCTACTAGCGGAATGGAACGGTGAGATGAACGAACATCTGCCCGAACCCCTAATATATGTAGCTTGGATGCGCGCCCTGCAAGACCGCCTTATACGCGATGAATTAGGTCCCTTGGCGCGCGAATACACCCATGTTGAACCGCTGTTTATAGAAAGGGTTTACCGCAACATCGATGGTGCTGCAGTGTGGTGCGATGTGCTGCAATCTGCGCCTTTAGAAACTTGTACAGATATCGCTCGCTGGGCGTTAGACGACGCACTGGTCTGGGTTACGCAAGCCTATGGTGCAGACCTTCAAACCCTGCGCTGGGGCGATGCGCATGAAGCAAAACATGACCATCCAGTACTTGGTACTGCGCCCGTATTGCGGTGGTTCGTCAATATTCGCCAATCAACATCTGGTGGCGATAACACACTAATGCGGGGACTTACCAATGGAATTGGCGATGATCCATTTCAAAATGTACATGCAGCGGCCTACCGTGGTGTGTATGATTTTGCTGATCCTGACAGTTCGGTATTCGTAATATCCACTGGTCAATCAGGGCACTTTCTATCCCGTCATTACGATGATCTTGGAGATTTATGGCGACGTGGTGAATACATACCAATGTCGCTTGATCCTGCACTGGCCCGTGGTGGTGCAGTGGGCATTACTGTGTTGGAGCCTGTTGAATAAATAAACTAAATTTAGTTTATCAGTAAAAAAACGCCGCGCCTAAGGCGTGGCGTTATGGTAAGGTCTCTACAACTAAAGTGTTAAATTTCGAATGCTTCTGGAAATTGTTTTTCAAACTTGGCCGCTTGGGTGGGCGACCAACGGACATTAATAGTCCAGCCAGAGTCCTTTTGTTCTGTAGTTTCTATAACGTTCTCACGTTGCAACCAACTTTGTGCACCACCTTGTGACCAATCAAGTATCAGAGTTTGTGTACGTGTCGTGCCTTTTAGCTTTTCAGTGATTTGATCAAGCAGTGTATCAAGGCCTTGCCCCGTAACTGCGGAAATTCCAAAAACATTTTTGCCATCCTTGTTCAGGGCTTGCAAGTAATCTGCATCATCAGAATTAAGCAAATCTATTTTATTGAGGACCTCGATCATCGGTACATCGGGGTCCACGTCAAGCTGGCGCAACGTATCGAGAACGGCTTTCTTCTGGTCTGCCGATTGTGGATGACTTATGTCACGAACGTGCAAAATTACGTCTGCCTCAAGAACTTCCTCTAATGTTGCACGAAATGAAGCTACCAATTGTGTAGGTAAATTTGAGATGAACCCTACAGTATCAGACATAATAATAGCATCGCCATTTGGTAATTCGACCTTGCGCATCGTTGGGTCAAGGGTGGCAAATAGCATATCTTGCACAAAAACACTCGCGCCGGTCAAAAGGTTAAAAAGTGTAGATTTACCAGCGTTAGTGTAGCCGACAATAGCCACAATCGGAAATGGCACCTTCGCGCGGGCTTTGCGGTGCAGTTCTCGGGTTTTAACAACCTTACTCAATTGTTTCTTCAAATTGTTAAGCTGCAAGTCGATTGCGCGGCGGTCAGCCTCTACTTGTGTTTCACCAGGACCACCAACAAAGCCTAGACCACCACGTTGGCGTTCAAGGTGCGTCCACGCACGTACAAGTCGCGTGCGTTGATATGATAGCGCAGCCATTTCTACCTGCAGAACACCTTCACGAGTACGGGCGCGGTCGCTAAAAATCTCAAGAATAAGACCGGTACGATCCAACAACTTTACGCCCCACTCTTTTTCAAGATTGCGCTGCTGCACTGGACTGACATGTCCATCAATCAAAACGAGGCCCGCCTCGGCCTCTGCAAGCCAGTCTTTTATTTCTTGAACCTTACCTTTGCCAAACAGCATTCCTGGATGCATTCTAGGAAGGCTGACGACCTGAGAGCCCACAACTTCGAGTTCAGGAAGCGCTTGCGCAAGAGCCACGCCTTCTTCTAGCGCGGAAGCCGCGTGACGACGAGTGTTGTCCGATTTAACTTCCGGATGCAAGACATAAGCGCGTGTGACAGACCGTTCCTCACCCATTATCAGCTACTTTCCTCGCCATCATATAAACTAATTGGTTGTGCTGGCATGATTGTACTGATTGCAGATTTGTAGACCAGCTGGCTTTGGCCATCGCGACGCAACAGCACGCAAAAACTGTCAAACCACGTAACTATCCCCTGCAGCTTCACACCGTTTATTAGAAAAATCGTCACTGGAACTTTAGTTTTACGGACATGATTGAGAAATGCGTCCTGAAGGCTTTGCTTATCTGATGCCATAGTCCCCGTCCCTTTTTTGTTATTGTGACCGTCACTGCGGCCAATATGTTAATACGGTTAATACTATGTCGCGGTATTTGTTAGATTTCCACCCCAAATACAAGGTCATGGTCGATGCAATTCAAGAGAAAACTTATCGGCGCCAAAATTCAGGATTTAAAAGTGCAATGATCGCTAAGGCTTCTAACCGCCCAAGAACCATCGCAAAGGCTAAAATTATCTTCGCACTATCGGGAATACCCGCATAAGAAATTGGCGATTCAGCAGCAATTTCTGCTAGTGGACCAGTTGTAGACAAAGCCGCAACAGATAATACCATTGCGGTTTCAAATTGGACACCACTAAGAGAAAGTAAAATCATCACAGCCGCAATCGAAATTGTAAAAAGCATAAAGAAAATCCATGCTGTTTGCGCACCTTGGCGTCTAATTTGGCGCGCTACTGCCCCTGCTCCACCCACAGAAGATGGAAGTACAAGTCTTTCAATTTCACGCTGCCCATGTTTCCAAAGCGCATAGACCCGCAACAATTTTATGCCACCCGCCGTTGTCGCAACGCCCCCTCCAATCAGCGACAAACCAACCAACATCAGACCCGGTGTACCAAGCCCAGACCAATTACGAGTAGCCGTCCAATCGGCCGATTCAAACCCAGTGGTTGTCAAAAAACTGGTGATTGTAAATAGCGCACCCCATAGTGCGCGCGCAGCGTTTCTCAGTTCATTGTTGGTACCTTCCTCAAAAGCGACAACACCATGGCGTAAAAACAAGACTGCTACCAATACCCCGATTAAGGACAAAGCTAGACGGAACTCATTGTCTTTATAAAGTGGGTTAACTTCTTGACCAGAAACTCCTCGCGAAAACGAAACGCGTGACAAGGCGAATACAAAAAACAACAAAATAATAAATTCACCCAAAAACCCTGCTGGCGAAAAGATCAAACCACCCACAGGTGAAATTCCTGAAGTGGCCATGACTGACATTGCATGGCAAAGCGCCACAAATGACACCTCGCCTGATGCAGTGAGGCTAAGCCACAACAAAGCCGTCAGCGCAACATACAAAGGGATGAATTTTGAGGCATAGCGCACTAGGCGTTTTGCTGGGTCCGTTATACGACCAACTTGCGCGAATGTTTTTTCGCTTGCTGACCCACCACGTGTAGCGCAGACCTCAAATCCGCCAATATTAAGTGGTGCAAGAATGGAAATTGCAGACACCCAGATCAACAAACCACCAAGCCACCCCATCAAGGCCCGCCACAAATGTACAGAACGCGGCAATTGAAGCGGGCTATCGTAAAGGGTCGCGCCTGTTGTAGTGATTGACGATACAGATTCAAACCATGCTTCAAGAAAGCTCATACTGGGCACTGCTTCATACATGGGCACAGCCAGCATTAAAGGAAGTACTAGAAATGCCGCCAGAAGCGACACCAAATAGCCGCGAGCGAGATTACTTTTGTAGTTGGCTGTGGCAAGCCCTATAAACAATGTTAGGAGTAAGAAAAGCAGCCCTGAGTAAAAAAAGGAGCGAGCAACTGCATGATTTTCAATCGACAATGCGTGTATTGCTGGTACCATCATTGCAACAGCTCCGATTCCCATCAGCAAAACAAATAACGGTCGTTGTGAAAGGTTAGGCATGGTGTTTTAAGCAGATGATCATCAGAAAAAATCGATGGACACTTGCAAAAGTGCCTCAACTTCAGCGACTTGCGCGGCCATGGCAAAAATTGCTACAACATCACCCTCTTCGATACGCAGATTACCGCGTGGTTTGTTCATTTTGCCACCTTTTAGCACACCGCCAACCAAAGCACCTTCGGGAAAGTCGATGTCGCGCAAAAGTTTGCCTGCCATAGGGCTTGTAGTTAGAACTTGAGCCTCAATCACCTCCGCCTCAGCATCGCCAACTGAATAGACCGCCCTCACACGTCCGTGCCGGATATGACGCAAAATCGAACTTACGGTAGTAGAGCGAGGGTTTATATATGCATCAATATTGAGTGGTCCCATCAATGGGACCAATGTTGGATCGTTAGTCAAACATATTGCCATTGGACAGCCCATGGCCTTGGCGCGAACCGCGGCTAGCAGATTTGTCTTGTCATCATCCGTTACAACTAAAACCGCATCCGCATTGGCGATATTAGCCTCTTCTAGAAGAGCGGAGTCCAACCCATCGCCGTTTAGCACAATTGTGCGTTCTAACTGATCGGCAGCGGCTTCTGCGATGTCGCGGTCACGTTCAATAACCCGCACACGAACACGGTCAGTTCTGGCTTCAAGTCTACGTGCAACTGCCAGGCCAACGTTGCCACCGCCAATAATAACAACACGTTCCAACTTGCCTTGAGTCTTACCGAAAATCTCAAGTGTGCGATTGAGATCGGTATTTTCAGTCATTACGTAGCATTCATCACTTGGAAAAATTTGATCACCCGCCGAGGGAGCAAACAACGTTCCACTACGCCTAATACCAACAACAACAGCTTTTAATGTTGAAAATAAATCACTAAGCTGACGAAGCGGGGTATTTATAACCGGACAGTCTTCTTCAATCTGAATACCAAGCAGTTGCGCGTGACCATCCAAGAAACTCTCAGTGTCAAATGAAGCTGGCGCTGCAAGACGTTGTAGAGCAGCTTCTGCGACTTCCATTTCTGGTGAAATGACGACGTCGATCGGCAAGTGATCGCGACGATACAAATCAGAATAGATTGCATTGAGATAGCTTTGCCCACGCAGACGCGCAATCTTTCGCTGCACTGAAAAAACAGAGTGGGCCACCTGACAGGTCACCATATTCACCTCGTCAGAATGGGTAGCCGCGATAATCATGTCTGCATCAGCTGCACCAGCGCGTTCAAGAATATCCGGATAACTAGCAAACCCTTCAATCCCTTGAACGTCAAGCGTATCTGTGGCGCGACGCACAAGTTCTGGGTTGTTATCTACAACCGTAACGTCATTACGCTCTGAAGCTAGATGGCGGGCTATTTGCCAGCCAACTTGGCCCGCTCCGCAAATGATGACCTTCATGGGCGTACCTTGAATGTTGATAGATTAAACTCTCTGACAGAAGCCATTGGTACGGTCAACCAAAGACGTGAACAATAAATTTTCACGATTCATCGTCTTCCTCAACATGAGCGACCCGCGCACCCGCCTTGTTAGATGTGACTACACCAAGCGTTTTAAGCTTTCGGTGCAGCGCGGATCGCTCCATGCCAACGAAGCTTGCAGTGCGGCTGATATTGCCGCCAAAACGGTTAATTTGGGTCAATAGATATTCGCGTTCAAATAATTCACGCGCCTCGCGAAGCGGTAATGTGGCAAGACTTCCAGTCAATAACACACGTCCTTGATCTGCAATACTGTCTGACTGTGTGGGCAGTTCCTTAGCTTCTATTGCACCGGGTACATCGCCAAGTATAAGAACACGTTCCATCACGTTCTTGAGCTGGCGCGCATTTCCGGGCCACGCCATTGTTTGCAGGAGCGCCGCTGCATCATTACTTAAAGACCGTGCACTAAGCCCTTGGGAAATATTGAGTTCATCAATGAAGTGCTTCGCTAGAAGAGGGATGTCTTCACGTCGATCCTCAAGACTCGGCACTTGAATAGGCACTACATTCAATCGATGAAATAATTCCTGACGGAAAGTTTCTGCTTTAATTTCAGCCAGCAAGTCTTTGTTAGTGCTTGAAATAACCCGAACATCAACTTGTACTTTATCAACACCACCAACTCGTTGAAATTTTTGATCCACAAGCACACGGAGCAGTTTAGTTTGCGTCCCAAGCGGCATATCTGCGACACCATCAAAATAGATCACGCCACCATTGGCTTCTTCCAACAAGCCAGGTTCGATACCGCGTCCTTCGATTTCACGACCAAACAACACTTCTTCCATTCGGTTTGGTTCGATTGATGCGCAGTTAACCGATATAAACGGCATATCCCCTCGGTCAGAGTTAATATGTATGTAGCGCGCCGCAGTTTCTTTGCCAGAGCCACTTTCACCCGTCAGCATAACACGACCATTGGATTTCGAAACTTTTTCAAGCTGGCTAATTAAAGTGCGAAATGCTGCACTCTCACCCAACATTTCTGTTGGCGCAGCATCCGTACGTTTTAGTTCTAAATTCTCGCGGCGCAGACGGCTTGTTTCCATCGCACGGCGGATAACCACCATAAGCTGGTCAATGTTAAAAGGTTTTTCAATAAAATCATAGGCACCCTGTTTGATTGCAGCGACTGCAATTTCAATATTGCCGTGGCCAGAAATGATTACTACTGGCATCTCCGGGTGGTCACGTTTGACCTGCTTTAAGATATCTATACCGTCCATTCGACTATCTTTCAGCCATATATCAAGGATCATCAGCGCAGGGATAGCTTTGTCAATTTGCGCCATACATTCGTCCGAAGTGCCAGCCAAGCGTGTAGAAAACCCCTCATCCTTGAGGATGTCAGAAATCAATTCTCGAATGTCACGCTCGTCGTCAGTTATCAAAATATCGCCCATAAAATTACCTCATGGTGTTTAAGATTGGGGCAGCACTAAAGCTGCCTGAATTGGAATATGGATGACAGCCATCGCGCCATATCGCCCTTCTGGGTTATCCGGACCTTCGAAAGAAGGCGCATCCAGAAGGCTCAGAGTGCCTCCATGCTCATCAATAATTTTTTTCACGATTGGCAAGCCAAGTCCGGTGCCTTTATCGCGTGTTGTTACGTAGGGCTCAAAAAGTTTGGCGCGATCTTCAGGCAGCCCAATGCCATTATCCGCAATGGTAATTTTTGCTGTATCATTATTGGCGGATAGCACTATCCGAACTTGCGGGACCATATTCATTTCAGAATTTTTTTCTTTTAAACTTTCGATAGCTTCACCAGCATTCTTAATCAAATTTGTAAGTGCTTGCGACATCATTGTACTGTCAAGGTCGGCCCAAATCTCTCTAGTTTCGATTGTAGTTTTAAACTTTACACTAGGTTGACCAGCTTCTTGCAATGTTACTGCATCACGCAAAATCGCAGCCAAATCATAGATGCGCCTGTCAGGTTCCGGCATACGTGCGAATTCGGAAAACTCATCAACAATGCGCCGTAAGCCGTTGGTTTGACGTACGATCACATCCGTCAGATGTTCCAAATCTGCAATGTCGTCACCAGCGTGCACCCGAAACTTTCGCTTGATCCGTTCTGCAGATAATTGGATTGGGGTTAAAGGGTTCTTAATTTCGTGTGCTATACGTCGCGCTACATCTCCCCACGCTGCCATACGCTGCGCCAACACTAAGTCTGTAACATCCTCAAAAGCAACAACAAAGCCTTCAAGAGCTCCGTCTTCACGCAACCGATGCGACATGCGCACAAGCAGGCTTTCTTGCTGACCGCCTCGCACAAGGTTCACTTGGCTTTGCGCAACTGATTTTCCTCCTGTTGTAATGTCATTAAACAGAGTCGCAAACTCAGGTACTGCAACCGATAGCGCAGTGCTTTGGCTACCGTCGACGTCCAATAAGCGATTTGCAGATTTATTTACAAACATTACGCAACCGCGCTCGTCTAGCCCCACAACGCCGGAGGGTACTGAGGACAAAACAGAATCGAACAGCCTTCGTCTGTGCTCAATTTGACGGTTGTTATCCAGAAGCTCTTCACGCTGGTTGAGTAATTGCGAGGTCATTTGGTTGAAATAACGCCCCAGTTGTGCGATCTCATCCTCTCCAACCTCTTCGCGCACTTGAACATTCAAATCACCAGCGCCAACCCGCTGCGACGCACCAACCAGCCGACCAATTGGACGAGCCAGTCGCTCAGCAAACCAAAGACCAACCCATACCGCTGCGAGGATCAGGATAAGTGCAAAGCCCAGATAGATAAGTCCAAATTCAAACAAAACCCGTCCACGTTCACTTTCCAGTTGACCATAAAGCGCGACAGTTTCTTGAGTTTCGTCAAGTAAAGCCAAAATCTCTCCATCAACAGGGCGCGATACATAAAGATACTTGTCACTGAACGCCTCAAGCGGAAGTAACGCTCGAAATTCATTGTTAGCCCAGTCTTCAATGATTACTAAACCTTTATTGCGAGCGTCTCGCATCTGTGAGGTGGTAGGTTGTTCGAAATAAAATTCATAGGACCGATCCCCGCGGGCCCAAATCTCAGCCGCACCATCTAAAACAAACGCTTCTGTCAGCCCGCGGTCAATTTGGGGCTGCACGCGCGCCAAAGCCTGACGTACTTCTCCACGTTCCATAAAAAATGTCTGAAGTCGCTCAGAATTGAGATATCCGGCCAATGTATTGGCATCACGCACAACTTCTTGGCGGTGTTCTTCTTCATAGGCTTCAGCGGCAGATAATGAGTTTCCCAAAACATCACGCACTCTTTCAGAAAACCAACCTTCAAGTCCAATATTAATTGTTAAAACTGCAAAAACTGCGACCGCAACTGTAGGAATAAGCGCTAAAAGTGCAAAGACGCCAGTTAGTCGCAGATGTAGCCGTGAACCTGCTGACTTGTTTCGCCGAGCCGCAATCATGTTAACTACACGTGAGAGCACGAGGGCTGCAATCATCAAAATATAAATGATATCGGCCAGCAAAATCAGTCTAAGAGTGTCCGTTCTATCCGTTTGATCGAGCGGGCGCAGGGCCGTGATTGTCAAAATAACGAAAAGTGGACCAAGCAGAACAAGCACAGCCGTAGTCCAATTCTGCACGCTGCGCCTTCGCCGCCAGCGGGAAAATGTAAATTTATTCTTGCCCGGTTGGGATCGCTGCACGCGAAAAGCCTCGCTTATCATGGACTTAAGCTTTGTTGTTAAACAATTCTTAAGTCAACGCCTCATGGTGTGATCCAGCTTTGGCCAAAGTATGGGGCCAAAGGGTCACGCTTATGTTGCGGTTTTACATCAATTTGCGTCTGCGTGTCACGTGTATATCTAGATCTGTGATTTTTTTTCTCAAAGTATTACGATTGATGCCCAGAAGCTCTGCACATTTAGCTTGGTTTCCAGATGTTGCGTCCAGCGCGATTTCGATCAACGGGGCTTCAACTTCCCTTAATATACGCTGGTAAAGACCTATTGGTGGTAGTGTGCCTCCATGCAAGTCAAAGTATCTCTTAAGGTGCTGGGCTACTGATCCAGATAGTTTATCAGAACTACCAGTCTGTAATGGTTCGATTGCAGGTTGAGACCCCAGCACCTGTTCCACCTCGGGGCGATGAATGTCCTCGTGTGAAGACGTCACAACCAGACGGCGGATAACATTTTCCAATTGACGGACATTCCCCGGCCATGTGTAGGCCCGCACGATATCGACTGCGCTGCTCGCAAGGCGCCGCACAGGTGCTCCCTCGCGTTCCGAGCGTGAAAGAAAATGCTGTGCCAAAAGTGGGATGTCATCAACCCGATCACGCAAGGGCGGAACAACCACTGTCACTCCAGCGAGGCGATAGTAAAGATCTTCGCGTACGCGCCCATCTTCCATTGCAATCACCAAATCAGTACGCGACGTCGCAATAATCCTTGGGGCCGTGTCGCCTAGTGCATCCATCATTCGTACTATGCGACTTTGAGTGCCAATCGAAAAATCACCCACTTCATCAAAGACAAGGCTACCGCCTTTCACACGCGACAACAGCAACTGCGGCCCGTCCATTCCTTCCAAGTCGTTCGCAGTAGCGGTCACAAACGGCAAAGATCGACGATCCGAAAAATCGTGAATGGCGCGCGCGATAAGGCTTTTACCTGTGCCACTTTCTCCTGTCACCAGCACCGACAGTGGCGTGTTCATCACCCGCGCGACTAGCCGATATAGAGTTTGCATAGCTGCTGTTCGCCCAACAAGAGGAAGATCGTCAGTTTTCTCATTGTTTTGACTGGTGGTCACAACGCGAGGTTTTACTTCTAATGCGCGGGCTGCTCGTTTCATAAGATCTGGCAAATCGAAAGGTTTTGGTAAGTAATCGTAAGCATCGGCTTCTGCGGCTTGGATTGCGGTCATGATGGTATTTTGGGCTGAAATTACAATAACCGGCAAACCGGGCCGCGCCTGCGCAATTTTTGGCAGTTGTTCCAGGCCATTACCGTCGGGCATGACGACATCCGAAATTACAAGGTCACCCTTTCCTTCTTCCACCCAACGCATCAGCGTTACTAAAGAGGAAGTTGCGTGAACTTTGCAGCCTGCACGCGTAAATGCCTGTGTCAAAACCGTACGGATTGTGCGGTCATCATCAGCAACCAAAACAGTTCCATCCATCTATAATTCTCCTTTTTAGTCTGCAGGCAGTGTGGGTAGCGATAGACGAAATATGGTACGTCCCGGAACAGAATCTACCGATATCCAGCCACCCACATCAGCAATTAATTTACTTACAAGCGCGAGGCCAAGGCCAGTTCCGTTGTCGCGACCAGAGATAAAAGGTTCAAACACATCAGAAGCAATATCGGGTGGTAAGCCTGGCCCATCGTCTATAATTTCAATTTGCAATGGCAAGTGCGCGGACGTGCCATCAGCGCGTTTCGTGCGTAGCGAGGGTTCATAGAATGTATGCAGCCGGATCGACCCACCTGCTCCACCGGCCTCAGACGCATTTTTAAGAAGATTTAAAAGAACTTGTAGTAATTGATCTGCATCCAAATAGGCTAATGGCAACGATGGGTCATAATCTTCAATCATCATCATATGCGAGCCAAAGCCCACTGATGCGGATTGACGAGCGCGGTCCAGTACGTCGTGAATGTTAACCACACTGCGATTGGGCGGTTGAAGATTTCCAAATTGTTCTACCTGTTCCAACAATTTAACAATCCGGCGTGATTCTTCGACTATTAGATCAGTCATTTCACAATCTTCAGACGACAGAGTCATCGATAAAAGCTGTGCAGCACCTGTTATTCCTGCAAGCGGGTTCTTGATTTCGTGTGCGAGCATTTCAGCCATCCCAATTGCGGATCGCGCGGCCCGTATCGATTTCGTCGACTGGTTCAGCCGCGTGGCCATTTCGCGTGGTTCCCAGGTCATCAACATCTGATCACCTCCGTTCAAAAGTGGCGCAAATTGAATATTGCATTGCAATGGCGACCGTTCGCCGCTGCTGACATCAACATCGTTGATAAAAAGTGATGAACGGTTGGTGCTGGCCCGTAAATAAGCAGTTTCAAGAGGTGCGTCTATCATAACGGTGTCCCATAAAAGCGCGCCCATGAGAGATCTGCTAGAAAGATTCAAAAACGACTCCGCTGCCGGATTGCTTTGGGCAATCGTATCGTCAGTATTCAAAAGTAACGCAGGCATCGGTAAGGAATTCCAAAGCGCGTTCATGCGGCCTGCCCTGCAATATGACTCGTTGTTAGCGCATCAGGTAACAGTCCAAGAACTTTTTTAGGCTCGCGTTCTGTAAGGACAGCCTTGCGAAGAGTCAGTTCAGTATCACATTGATCCATATACCAACCCAAATGTTTGCGTGCGACTTTACTTCCCATTTTAGCCCCATAAAAGTGTAACATATTTTCGTAGTGTTCTGATACCAATTGAATAAATGCATGAGCCTGCGGGGGAGCTGGGGCAACATGTCCACTTAATTGCGCTGCTACATCGCGCAATATCCATGGGCAGCCCTGCGCACCCCGCCCAATCATCACACCGTCTGCCCCCGACGCCGCCAGCGCTGCTTTGGCCGTTTTCGCATCAATGATATCGCCATTAGCAATCACCGGAATCGATACTGAATGCTTGACCTTCGAAATGGCACCCCAATTGGCCTGACCTTTGTAAAACTGGCACCGGGTACGGCCATGAATAACCATACGTGCGATACCTGCATTTTCGGCCATAACCGCTAATTGTGAGGCATTTAGTAGCGTATCATCCCAGCCAAGCCGTGTCTTTAAGGTGACTGGAATATCAACCGCACCAACCACCGCATCTATAAGCGTTAGCGCATGATCGAGATCGCGCATTAGAGCCGATCCAGAATATCCACTGGTCACTTTTTTTGATGGACATCCCATATTAATGTCTATCATCGCAGCACCATTGGCTTCCACGTGGCGCGCAGCCTCTGCCATCCAATGCGCCTCGCGTCCAGCCAGCTGCACTGCTGTATTGGCCTGATTAAAACCTAGTTCAGCTTTTTCGCGTATACCTGGTTTAGCCTGTACCATCTCTTGACTAGCGATCATTTCAGATACAACCCAGCCTGCACCAAACGACGCCACAAGCTGGCGAAACGGCAAATCTGTAATCCCAGCCAAAGGCGCAAGGGCCACAGGAGTATTCGGGTTTGGCAAAAGGATTTTATTTTTCATAAAATTTGTTTAGCGTGAACAGGTTTCAACATCAACGAAAGTAAGGTGAATTATCGGGCAAAATACATAAAATGCCTTATTTTTAGGCATCAATTTAAGCGCACTTCCCTCGACGTGACGCTCTATGTAGAAGACAGCCAGCGAAAGGGCATTCCAGGATGAACAATGTACCAACTGTTGCTGTCATAATTGTTGCTGCCGGACGCGGGCAACGCGCGGGAGGCGACGTACCAAAGCAATGGCACCACATTGCGGGAAAATTAGTGTTACAACACACTTTAGACGTTTTTGCATTACACTCACGTATAACAGAAATAGTTCTAGTGATCGCCGATGCCGACCAAAATCTTATTGAAACACTGACTCTACCTAACAATACAAGTATTGCAGTTGGTGGTGCAGAGCGGTCGACGTCTGTTTTATCTGGGCTGAATGCTACCCAAGCTGATAATGTTTTAATCCACGACGCTGCGCGCTGCTGTGTCCCCCCCGAAGTTATCGACCGCGTTCTGGACGCTTTACTAACCGCCCAAGCCGCTGCGCCAGCGCTGCCAGTAACTGACGCGCTTTGGACTGGTACCAATAACCACGTCACTGGCGTGCAGGATCGATCTGGTCTGTATCTTGCTCAAACACCTCAAGGGTTTAAACTTGATCAAATCCGCGCTGCACACGTGGCCTACGGGGCAGGTGCTGCAGACGATGTGGAAATCGCGCAGCACGCCGGAATGGAAGTGACGATTGTGCAAGGTGATGAACGCAATCTCAAAATAACCACACCCGCAGACTTTAAGCGGGCCGAAAAACTTCTGGAGACACCAATGGATATTCGAACTGGTAACGGATTTGATGTGCACCGCTTCGAAGAGGGTGACCATGTGATGCTGTGTGGTATCAAAGTCCCGCATAGCCATGGTTTACAAGGACATTCCGACGCAGATGTTGGCATGCATACGGTGACGGATGCTATTTATGGTGCGCTATGTTGCGGTGATATTGGCCAGCATTTTCCTCCAAGTGATCCACATTGGAAAGGAGTGTCGAGCGATATTTTTTTAAGACATGCCTGCAAATTAGCTCGGAAAATGGGCTTTGAAATCAACCATATCGATTGCACACTAATTTGCGAATTCCCCAAAATTGGCCCCGTAGCAGTAACAATGCGGGTACAAATGGCACAAATTATGGGGATTGATGTGGATCGCGTTAGCGTAAAGGCGACAACATCTGAACGCCTTGGATTTACAGGGCGCGGTGAAGGAATTGCCGCAATAGCAACGGTTACGCTCATAAAAGGATTGGCAACTTGAAACAACAGTGGGCAAAAATTACGGCAACGGTTTGTTACGTCGGTTATATGAAACCCGCACCAGGGACATGGGGGTCGTTGGTCGCCCTTCTACTTGCTTGGCTACTTTACCAAATTGGTGGCATTTGGCTGTTTGTTTTTGCGATTCCAATAGTTTACATCAAAGGTTATATCGCAACAAAATGGATGACGGAGGGTGCAGCAAACCACGACCCGTCCGAAATTGTTATCGACGAGGTAGTTGGTCAATGGATAGCACTCCTTCCAATTATAATAGGTGCATCCATTACAAACGTATCGTCCCTATCATTGTGGCCAGGATGGATCATAGCGTTTGCGTTTTTCCGGTTTTTTGACATTACTAAACTTGGTCTGATTGGCTGGGCCGATCGCAAAGACAATGCTACCGGTGTCATGTTGGATGATGTTATCGCAGGAGCATTTGCGGCGGTCTGCGTTATCGGACTTGCAGGCCTGTGGCACTGGGGTGGATCATGACGCTGGCATCACAGGTTGTTGCCGCAGCAGTAGCGAAAGGTGTGATAATCACAACTGCTGAAAGCTGCACAGGTGGTTTGGTGTCTGCCGCCCTTACAGATATTGCAGGCAGTTCTGTTATGTTTCAAAGTGGCTTTGTCACTTATTCGAACGCCGCAAAAGTAGCTATGGTCCAAGTCGATCCTGCCACTTTGGAAGCATTTGGTGCCGTGAGTGAACAGGTCGCGGAACAAATGGCACGCGGTGCGCGATTGTACGCTATAGCAGATATCTCGGTGTCTATCACAGGTATTGCTGGCCCTGGTGGATCAGATCACAAGCCCGAAGGTCGGGTATGTTTTGGGCTCGACGTCGGTGGTAAAGTGCAGACAGTCACGCACGAATTTGGCTCCTTGGGACGGAAACAGATTCGGGCCTGCAGTGTGCAAACGGCGCTAACAATGCTGCATTGTGCACTTGATTCATTTTAGCAACTTTATTAGGCACACCCTTCAGTTTCCGCACTCGTATTAATCAAATTAATAACGCCTTCTATTTGAGCAATAATTATAGCAGATGCCTCTTTTCATGGCGGTGTGGTTAAGCTTTGGAGCTAATCGAAGTTTACATCAAGGAAAAACAATATGAACGGAGCGGACACAGCTTGGATTATTGTCGCAACTGCACTCGTGTTATTTATGACCCTGCCTGGATTGGCTTTGTTTTACGGAGGCCTAGTACGAGCGCGAAATGTGCTCAGCGTATTTATGCAGTGTTTTGGGATTGCATGCTTAATGTCAATTCTATGGTTAGCGGTAGGTTATTCAATCGCGTTTGGCGACGCCAATGCCTACTGGGGCGGACTAAGCAAAGTATTTCTGATTGGCATAACCGAAAACACAATTGCAGGTAATATACCTGAAGTTTTGTTTTTTGCATTCCAAATGACATTTGCGATAATCACACCCGCGCTAATAGTCGGCGCTTACGTTGAGCGCATAGGTTTTGGATTTGTAATGACATTTTCAGGCTTGTGGATGTTGATATGTTACGCTCCTGTGGCCCATTGGGTGTGGGGCGGAGGTTTACTTGCAGGTGAAGAGTGGTCATTGTTTGAAAATGGTGTGAACGATTTTGCAGGTGGTATCGTTGTACATCAAACCGCAGGTTTGGCGGCATTAGTTGTTGCTTTCTTTCTTGGCCCAAGGCGTGATAATTCGAAACCCCCACATAATCCAGGGATGGTGATGATCGGTGCAGCTATGCTGTGGGTTGGCTGGTTTGGATTTAATGGTGGGTCGGAACTTGCCGCCAACGGTTCAGCTGCTATGGCGATAACTGTTACACACGTATCCGCTGCCGCAGCGTCGCTGTCGTGGGCCTTGTGGGAACGCATCCGTTTTGGAAAATCTTCGCTAGTCGGATTGGTGACTGGCACTATCGCTGGTCTAGCTTCAATTACACCAGCCTCCGGATCTGTCAGCCCAGTAGAAGCACTTTTGATCGGCGCCGTCGCTGGTATTATGTGCCAAGAGCTGTGCCACGTCGTCAAAAGAAGCCTGAACATCGACGATACTTTGGATGTCTTTGCGGTGCACGGTGTCGGAGGTATGTTTGGTATAGTTATGCTTGCTGTATTTGGTCACGCTGGATGGACCGAACAGTTGGGTGGCCTTGCAGTTGTCGGACTTTGGACGGTTGTAGTGACAATAATTATAGTGGTGGTCGTTAAAGCAATCTTTCCGATCCGTGTCAGCGAAGAAGACGAACACACGGGCCTTGACCTATCTTCACACGGCGAACGTGCCTACGATATATCGAGCTAGTTTTTAAAATATTTAAAAACTAAAATGGGCGCCCACTAAAGATTGTGGCGCCCATTATATTCGCCTTAATTAGGGCGATTATAACCCTTTTCCCCATTACCAAATCACGCGCTACGATTGAATGAATTCTCTTGCAGAACACTAACCTGCAAGAGGTCAGCTGTTTTTTCACCACATTTATTATCAAAGGGTTACCAGTTTTAGTACTGCTAAATCTTTCCTATTTCAGGGTTGAAATAATTACACTTGCTATTTTTTCGGCATAAATATTTAACCATAGATGTATTAGCGCCAACACCACTTTAAAGCTCTTACGTTTTGGAAAAGGGTTTAGTCTGGAGATCAATTGCGCAAAAAAATTAAAATGAGTGCATTTTAAAATAGTAAATAAAATTTCTTCAAGCCGACATTTGGTTTTGGATTTATTACACTTACTCATCCAGCGTTCGTGTACACGCACTGCTATGATTTCAATCAAAACTTAGTTTAATAGTTACGCTGATATTTAAGAAAGTAATTCATTCTTAAGTAAAATGGCGAAAACTGTGTTAAACATATCTAAAATTTTGAAAGTCCGTATTTCTCCATAAACGTTAAAAGTAGACGCGTTTTCCTACCCGTTATACGTTACTAAAAGCCTCCTAATTACATTAGGTGGCCCACGGATATCAACTTTGGCCCATTACACAGCTTAAACTTAATGGAAGGCAGTGATGCCAGCATTTAAAGGTTTAATCGTGCCGCCTAACCAAGCCTTCTGGGATGTAATAAATCTCAACACATCTTTAAAGCGTTTGGTTGAAAGTGCATTCATCAAAATCGCTACAGCACTCGCTGTTCCAAAGGTACCGGATGTGGCTGTCTGATACCAACATTTTGAAAAAATTTCGCTCCAGCCAAAACTCGATACGCGTTGTTACCTCAGTTTGAAGGCGCACTGCCCACAAGAATGAGACAAAATTTGTGCTTTCTGTTTTCTTAAAGGTTAGCGCTTCTAGAATGATAACAGTGGTGATGTGGCCCCTATAACCAAAGTGCAACTTTTTAAGAATTAAGTATGAACTGAATTTTTTTACTATTGCTCACGCTGCAGCACAGACAGGAGCTTCGTCAGAACATCTAAATGTGGAGTTCGGCACAGTTTATGTAGATGCCTCACCCTCGCTCCTGAAACAATGTAACTTATCACGCTAACCTTGAACAAAGCGCCCAGCATAATGGTGTGAAAATCAATTTAACCATCAGTCACTGTTCCACCAACTCTATGCAACTTGCTGCAATCATAATTTAGAACTTGCATTTTAAACCAACTTAACTGGAAAAAAAGTTAATAAAGGGACGCCATGACCAGTTCATTTATCCGATGAATCACGAATCATAGAGTGTAGCAGCACGGCGTTCAAACGCTCGAACAATGGTTAGCATTGCTTGGTTGAAAAACACACCAGCCGCACCCTGTAAAAGGCGATTACGAAATTCGAAATCAACCTCAAAATGCACATCGCACTCACCATCGACCTCTGTGAATGTCCACTTACTTTCAAGATATTTGAAAGGTCCGTCGATATAAGCAGTCTCGATTTTGCGCGCAGCGGGCCACAACAAAACACGACTTCCAAATTTTTCACGAAATACCTTAAAACTTACTATAAGATCAGCCATCATCACCAAATGATCGCCCATATCAACCACGCTTTTGACCCGCGCAGCAGCGGTCCATGGTAAAAACTTAGGATAGTTAGACACATCGGCTACTAGATCATACATCTGATCAGCACTGTAGGGCAGACGTTTGGTTTCAGAATGAATTGGCATAAAGGGCTTTCGGTCGTGACATTACTGAACCATGTCGTATGAATTACACAAAACATCAAGCATTTGGCACAAGGTTCAGACTCAATGACGCATGTAACACCGCAGACGCCACCAAAACCTAACTATGTTATTGACGAAATGATCTCAGCAAAATCTATCGCAGCGCGGATTGAGGATCTCGCTAAAATCATTCAACTAGAATTCCAAGATACCAACAAATTGATCGTTGTCGGTTTGTTGCGCGGATCATTCGTGTTTATTGCTGATTTGGTTCGGGAATTAGATTTGCCCGTTGAGGTCGATTTTCTTGAGGCGTCCAGTTATGGTAACGGCATGGAAACCACTCGAGAAGTTCGAATTCTAAAAGACCTTCGCGGACAAATTGAGGGGCGCGATGTGCTTATTGTTGAGGACATCGTTGACACAGGACACACGTTACATCAGGTAATTGATATGCTCAACACGCGCAAACCATCTAAGTTAAAATCAATTGCTCTGCTCGATAAACCGACTCGGCGCGAGGTGGACATGAAGGCTGATTGGACGGGATTTGTCATTCCCGACGAATTCGTCGTCGGGTATGGAATTGATTACGCGCAAAGAAACCGCAACCTTCCTTATATTGGAAAAGTACGTTTCATTTAAAAAATATTTTTTGTGCGCATGTATTTAAAATCTGAAAATAAGCGTTCAGAAAATATTACACTAAAATTTTTACGCATATTTGTAGGATAAAACTTTAACACATCCGTTATATTATTTCTTAAGCTAAAGTCTTGGCATTTGACACGGCGGGAGTGGTTAACAAAAAATTAAATGTTAAGCCGTTCGGCAATGCCTCCCAATCAAATATTAAATGTTAAGCACACATCAAACAATTTGCTCGGCATCGCGTAAGAAAACGTAGAATATGATTGAAGCCTTGCGTAAATCATGGCTGTTAACTTACCTCAGTGGCCAACCATAACATGGCTAAATATTGGCCTAAAAACACTATAATTATGGGTGTAAAAAAATGCTGATACAATTTAGAAGATGATAATTTTAAAGATGAGAAAACAGAAAAACCATATAATTCGCTACTTTTCCTAAACATGCCATCACAGATTAGTACCAGTTCAGGACGCATTATTTACCTTTGGAGGGGCTTTTCGAATTGCAACATAGATATAGCGTACGTAACTAATAATTCGAAAATACTTATTTAATGGTAATAGGGTGGGTGCAAACTACAATAGATAACTGTATTACAGATTAGTAAAATATTAGTTATTTACTCTAGTATCTAATTACTCCAATTTAAAAAAATAAAAGCTTTGTGATGTTTCATATAAATATATTTAATTTAACACTACTTAGTAAAAATAGATACACCCAGCCGTAAGCTTCAAAGCCCTGGAAGCCACAATATCATTTATAAACTAATTTTTGGCAAATTATTTATTTATTAATAATATTTTAACAGATACGATCGATGGTAATTAAAGCTGGAGCTAGGCAAAAACTAATCGACGTAATAAAAAGAAAAATGTCTGCAAACGGCGTATTTTAATATCTGGAGGACATTATATAATTTGCGGATTAATGGCCTATGAAAACTCAGTTGAATCGATCTCCCATCAGCACATCCTGCCCTGCGACGCGTTATTATAAACAGTAATGTTGGATTTAGCTTTAATATCGTAAACCCCTAAACGGCTAAAAACTTCTTTGTACAGGCTATAAATGGTTCGTAAAAAATGTTCCATCTAAGGTTAGGAAACTTTTTTGTACAAACGCTTGTTTAATTGCACTAAATGTCGCGATTTGTGTAACAATTTGGGCAGTTCAAAACAATGGATTTCGGTGAGGTTAATTCGTTGAAAAGTGATCATTTCGCCAATCTATCTGGATAATCTGGGTTGAAGCGGGAGTTTACATATCCTGTTATTGCTACAATAAACTTATTCCAGAAATTGACACTGCTAACGATAAAGTGATCAATTTAATCGCGAATATTTAACATTTAATCAATACCAATCAAAATTTAATCAAAGCGTATTTGTTTAAGTTGGAATAAAAATTTGTGGCAATCTGCATAAATGTTCGCCTTAAGCGCCAATTTTTTCAATCCGTGCGGTGCGCAAACGAGCAAAATCATCTCCAGCGTGATAACTGGAGCGCGTCAACGGTGAAGCTGAAACCATTAAGAAACCTTTGTTGAAGGCGGTCTTTTCGTAAGTCAAAAATTCGTCTGGCGTTACGAAACGATCAACCTTGTGATGCTTTGGCGTAGGTTGCAAATACTGACCAATAGTCAAAAAATCTATATCAGCAGCCCGCATATCATCCATTACTTGAATGACGGATTGTTTGTCCTCACCCAAACCGACCATGATACCGGACTTGGTGAACATCTTTGGATCAATCTCCTTCACGCGCTGCAATAGACGTAAAGAATGGAAATAGCGTGCACCGGGACGTACTTCAGCGTAAAGACTGGGTACGGTCTCAAGATTGTGATTGAATACGTCTGGGCGCGCTTCGACTATGATCTCAAGTACTTTTGGATCACAACGAATAAAGTCGGGTGTCAAAATTTCAATCGTAGTTTTGGGAGCTTTTTTGCGAATCGCGCGAATGGTCTGAGCAAAATGTTCTGCACCTCCGTCTAAGACATCATCACGATCAACGGATGTAATGACGACGTGGTTTAGACCGAGTTTTTTTACTGCGTCAGCCACACGGCCCGGTTCAAAAACATCCAAATCTTCTGGTGGTTTTCCGGTTGCAATGTTGCAAAATGTGCAAGCCCGCGTGCAAACTTCACCCATGATCATCATTGTAGCATGGCCTTGGGACCAACATTCACCAACATTTGGGCAACCTGCTTCTTCACACACGGTAGTTAGTTTGTGTTCGCGTATTATGTCACGGGTAACTTTATAACCTTCGCTAGTCGGCGCCTTGACGCGGATCCAGTCAGGCTTTTTAGGCTGTGGACTATCCTCACGACGCTGCTTTTCGGGATGGCGTTGGGCTGGGATTTTCAAATCGCGAAGTGACATAATATTCTCCTCTTGTAGGACATATATGCAAGCCATCGCGATTTGTCCAAGGGTCTCGATCGTGTGGGTTTCGGGAATGCGCAAAGCGCATAGCTGGCATGTTATGCTGTTCCATTTTACAAAGATATTCAAAAAAATATTAGGACAAATTTAGCGCATGTCTTCGAAAGATATATTCGTTTGTAAGCCGTGATTTGCAGGCCAATTTCACCACCTATTCCGTCTTTTTTCTGATAAATCAGAACTGATTCAAATATTACAAAGCCATTTTACAAAAAAATTCACGAAATGCGGGGCACCTCAAAACAGTACCCAATTTTAGGTCCCAGTGACTTTTTGATTTTTACCCATTTAGAGATAGTGAATTTTCTAAATTATTCACATTCAATACGGAATTTTTCGTGGCAATAATTAACGCTTAAATGAAAAGAAATAATTAATTAGATTATCGAAATCATATTCTAGCGTCACAAATTTACGTTTTGCTCTGCACAGTTGCCGTGGAATATAAAGGCTCCAGATACACTTACGTTCACAACCATTACGACCATAGCAACGGCCGAGTCGCAGGTATGTTGTGATCCTGATGCTAGGTTTAAATCTACATAAAGCTATCTGGCATCATAGCTTTTTTTGTGGCCACATACGTATCAAGTTTGGCGCGTATTTCAGGATCAAGTGGGGGTGCAACATAAGTGTCTATCAACTTTGCTACCCTAACCGATGCAAGTTCCTGGCTGTCACGTGCACCTTCTTCTTCCCAAGTCTCAAACGGTTTGTAATCAAAGACTTCCGAACGCCAGAAGGCTGATTTAAAATTCTTCTGAGTGTGTTCACAACCTAGATAATGTCCTCCTGGACCTACTTCACGAATAGCATCCATGGCCTGTGCATTTTCGTCAATTTCAACGCCACGAGCCATGTGATGCAATGTACCTAACTGATCTGCATCAAGGACGAACTTTTCAAAGCTGGCAACAAGCCCACCTTCGAGCCAACCACAAGAATGCAGCATAAAATTAACTCCCGACAGCAAGCCCATGTTCAGGCTGTTTGCGGTTTCATATGCCGCTTGCGCGTCAGGCAGTTTTGAACCGCAAAATGATCCAGCAGAGCGATACGGTAACCCTAGTCGGCGGGCCAACTGCCCTGCCCCATTGGTAATATGCGCGGCTTCCGGTGTACCAAACGTTGGCGCTCCCGAATTCATGTCAATCGATGTTACAAACGTGCCAAAGATCACAGGTGCACCAGGGCGAATGATCTGGCTGTATGCAACGCCTGCCATTACTTCAGCCAAAACTTGCGTTAGCGTTCCGACAACAGACACCGGTGCCATAGCACCGCCAACAATAAATGGGCTGATGATCGCAGCTTGGTTGTGTGCAGAATAAATTTCTAATGCGCCCATCATGGTTGCATCAAACGTCAAAGGTGAATTAATATTGATAAGTGATGTCATAACAGTATTGTCGCGCACGAATTCTTTACCAAATAAAATTTCACACATCTCGATACTGTCTTGCGCACGACTTGGCTCGGTAACAGACCCCATAAACGGCTTATCAGACAGGGTCATATGTGCCATTAACATATCGAGGTGACGTTTGTTGACTGGAACGTCTGTGGGTTCACAAACCGTACCACCCGAATGGTGCAGCCACTTTGACATATAACCAAGTTTCACAAATTTTTCGAAATCTGCAATAGTCGCATAACGACGGCCGCCTTCAGCGTCACGTACGAACGGCGGTCCATAAACTGGTGCTAATACAAGATTATTGCCGCCTACGGTGACAGATCGTTCTGGGTTGCGTGCGTGCTGTACAAATTTACCGGGTGCGGTTGCGCAAAGCTTGCGGGCCAATCCTTTGGGAATGCGCACGCGTTCACCAGTAATTTCAGCCCCGACAGATCTCCAACGATCAAGCGCAGCTGGATTGTCTACAAACGCAACGCCAATCTCTTCAAGTACGATTTCTGCATTGGCTTCTATAATTTCCAAAGCTTCGTCAGACAGCATCTCTAAATTGGGAATTTTTCGTTCAATCGTTTTGGCTGTGTCAAAACTTACTGCTGTACGTTCTGCACGTCGAGCAGCCCCACCGCCCCCGCGGCCACGTCGCGCTCCAATTACGGGTGCTTGTTCTGTTGCGTAAGTCATAACATTAGCCTCAAAAGTATCTCGATTGAGCATTCTTACACCGCAAGCCGATTTATGCTTTGAGATTAAGCGGCGAATGAGAGGCAAAAGCGACATTGCTCGCACCTCCACACCCTTGCACACACGAGCCCGTCGATTTACGAGGCAATATGGATATAGACACACAAGACTGCCTCCTCATCATCGACTTTGGATCACAAGTGACTCAGTTGATTGCACGTCGCTTGCGAGAACAAAACGTATATTGCGAAATTCATCCTTATCAGAACGTAACAGGCTCGATGCTGTCTGATCTTAACCCAAAGGCAGTAATATTATCTGGTGGCCCCGATTCAGTTACCCGTAAAGGCAGCCCCCGCACCCCTGATAGACTTTGGGATATGGGTATTCCAGTCCTTGGTATCTGCTACGGTCAACAAACAATGATGCAACAGTTGGGTGGACTGGTTGAGGGTGGTAAAATTTCTGGTGGTGGTGGTACTGCTGAATTTGGCCGCGCAAAAGTAAAGTCTTTGGGTGAACTTGATCTATTGAAAGGCTGGTTTAGCGAAGGACCTGAACAAGTTTGGATGTCGCATGGCGACCATGTTTCAAAAATTGCTCCTGGGTTTGAGGTTTACGGAACCTCCCCAAACGCGCCGTTTGCAATTATTGCCGATGTATCCAAACACTTTTACGGTGTTCAATTTCATCCGGAAGTTCACCACACGCCGCGCGGCGCAAAAATATTCGAAAACTTCGTCCGTCTGGCCGGCTTCAAAGGCGACTGGACAATGGATGCGTATCGCGACATCGCGGTTGAAAAAATTCGTGAACAGGTCGGCGATAAACAAGTCATCTGTGGATTATCTGGCGGTGTGGATTCATCCGTTACAGCAGCCCTACTACAAGAGGCAATTGGTGCACAACTCACTTGTGTGTTCGTCGATCATGGGCTGTTGCGACTGAACGAAGCTGATGATGTTATGACGATGTTTCGTGAAAATATGAATCTTAAAGTCATCTACGCCGACGAGAAAGAATTGTTTCTTGGCGCGCTTGAAGGGCAATCAGACCCTGAAACAAAGCGCAAAATTATCGGCAGTTTGTTTATCGATGTGTTCCAGAAGTATGCAAATAAAATAAATGGGGCGGAATTCCTTGCTCAAGGCACGCTTTATCCAGATGTCATCGAAAGCGTTTCGTTCTCTGGTGGTCCAAGTGTAACCATCAAAAGCCATCACAATGTTGGTGGTTTGCCTGAAAAGATGGGTCTTAAGCTTGTTGAACCACTGCGCGATTTATTTAAGGACGAAGTAAGAGCCCTTGGTCGTGAACTTGGCCTGCCCGCGTCGTTTATTGGTCGCCACCCGTTCCCGGGCCCGGGTCTGGCGATACGCTGCCCAGGAGAAATCACGCGTGAAAAACTTGAAATTCTACGCCAAGCCGATGCAGTTTTTATTGATCAAATCCGCAAACACGTTTTGTACGATGAAATATGGCAGGCCTTTGTCGCCATTCTTCCAGTGCGAACCGTGGGTGTGATGGGCGACGGGCGTACCTATGATTTCGCATGTGCCCTACGTGCAGTTACTTCTGTGGATGGCATGACTGCCGATTACTATCCGTTCAGTCATGATTTTCTTAGCGAAACGGCAACGCGGATCATTAACGAAGTCACAGGCATTAACCGTGTCACCTACGACATCACATCTAAACCGCCAGGTACTATTGAGTGGGAATAAGGAATTTTGACTAACCTATTGTTTTATATAAGTTAGTATACTTACAAAGTGGCAAATCGCATATTGATTTTGTTGGTTTAATTAAAATAGTTATAAAATAAGTCTGCAAACCAAACGCATAAATGCGTTTCATAGTGCCTAATATGCCAGAAAACGAATTACACATTTACAACAGTAAAGCAGTCATTTTCCAAAATGACTACGATGTAAGGCAGTTTCGTATTTGGTTAGCAGACTGAGACAAATACTTTCGCCAATCCCTACGCACTAAAGACAAAATCAAAAGCGATAGTTAAGCTTAAGAAATAAATGATGACATCAAGTATATGAAGCGTAGAGGGAAGAAGATTTACCCAATAAGCATCAAACAAACAGTTGAGATGTTTATTGAAGATATAGCAAAGTATGTAGGGGCTTTGTAGCAAAAATTTGGCTGATGTTGTGCTTCCCCTTACCCCAGACGGACTTAGCCTATGCCCACGGATACTGGGTATGCCAAGAGCAGTGAAGCCATTTAGGATTGCCGCATGTATCTGGACCTCCGCAACCTGTTGATCGTAGTCACGCGCAGAAAAACGCTGACCAAAACAGTTTGTCACAATGCATCTTTATTTCGACGCAGCTTCGGCAGTCATACTTGGTTACGTGCCGCCACAATGCGCGACCCAGATACTCTGAGGATCGAACCACTTCGTTGCGCGCCCTAGCTCCAGGTGTGTCAGGTTTCTACAGTTTGGCGTTCTTGCGAGGGCTTGGGGCGTCTTGGACTTGATCCAGTGGATCAAGTCAGCCCTGGACGGGCGGATCCCTGGGCGAGCCCGAGGGGGAATGACAGGATTTGCATTGCAGGCAGCAATCGCATCATGGCATTTTCAGGTATCGTAAGCACCCTCCCCTGTGACA
>JBLILC010000008.1:0-52957 GCA_047635635.1 Octadecabacter sp.
TGCTGCTGATCAACGCGTGCGCCGAAACAGCTGCAGAAAACCAGCATTTATGGCAGTATACAGGACCCAACGCTGCATCATTCCCGCGTTGGGGTTTTATGGATGGACTAAGGTGAAAAATGGAATAAAATTACCATGGTTCATTCAACGTGGTGATGATGCACCAATTGCATTTGGTGCGATATGGCAGGACTGGTGTGACCATGAGGGTTTGGTGGTTGCTACGGTGGCTATGGTCATTACCACATTAAATAGTGCTATGGGCAAAATTCACCACCGTATTCCCGTAATTCTTGAGCCTGATGACTGGGCACTTTGGCTGGGTGAAGATGGTAAGGGGGCAGCAAAGCTAATGCAGGCCGTGGGCGAGAGCACGTTAAAATTTCACCGCGTGGCAAAGGTGGTCAATTCTAACCGCGCATCTGGACAGCATTTGATCGACCCGCTTGGTGTTTGAACCAGACACCTTTAGGTTAAGGAAATAATTGAATGGGTTCATCTAAATCTTTTGGAATGAATTGGAGGGCCCTCAGCGTGGAGATTGTTAGATGTTAAATTGGAAGCTTTTTTCTACCGGTCTTGGCGAAAACACTGCTGCATTAGTTTAGTAAGCATCACTTTGAAAAGGGGATCTTTTTAGAGTGTTTTGCAAATTTTTTGGTGCTAAAAAATCTTGGCTAGAAAGCGGAGGTTTTGGCGATGATGAATTCGTAATTAGTACTGCAAGGTTTTTGTAAGAAGTGGTGTCACTACCGAAGTATTTTTTGAGGTAAGCGAAGGGGGTTTTTTGTCTTTTTTGTAGCCTTACTAAAACTAAAAATAGCTTGGTTTTGGTGTTATCCCACCCAACACAATAGGTGTCATGTGTGTGCGTGTTTGGGTCGCATTTAACTATTAAAACGCATAGATAAAAGTTTGGTTTCAATATACGGTGTTTATCGTTGCTCTTTTTTATTTCTCAATTGAGTTGATGTGGCAGCGAATTTGCTTGAGCCACCGACCCACTTGGCGGAAAATCTGGTTATTTTGAGATTAAAGCCAAAGCTTTTTCTACTTCAAGTTCCAACAGTACGGTTAGTTTCCCTTTTCTTTGATGCATATAAATATGATCTGTTAGTTAAGAGACCTTCATTTTAGAAAAAAATACTAAAATGACGTGTCTGCCCGTAGAAACCCATCAAACATTGATGAATATTAAACAAATCGATAAACTTATTAATTGGTTAAAGAAGAAGATTGTTTGGGACACGATTGTCACCATCAATTTATAATTTCTTCAGGTCTTTTGAGTTGGTCAAATTGTAATGCTTATACATCTCCTGAGGTGAACAATTGAGTCTGTGTCATAGCTTGAAGTCAGTAAGAGCTTTTCTCCAAAACTAACTAATATTTTAAATATTTTACGTTGTGACGGAAGTCGGAATACAGGATAAAATAAAGTTAAATGAGGCATCAAAATTGATCCTCCCACTTTGTGGCTGTCTCTTGCACGCTGGTGAGCTTGGTTTCAGATTAATTATTGTAGGCAAAATACTAGATTTTTGTGTTTTAAATGCAGCTTTTGCACTGCGTATTTACTTTCCTTAAACAGTATAAAATTTTTATAGCAACAAAAAATTTAAGCCAAAACTTAATATCTACCTTGAAGGCAAACTGAAGTCCTCAAGCTGGTTTCAATAAACCACCCATGGTTGCGCGCGCCACGCGCTGGGCCACTATAAGCGATAGTACCCAACCGCTTGTGACTGCTGTTGCTATCCCCAGCCAGACACCCCAGACGCTGAAATCCAATACGCTAATAAACATCCACACAAAAAATGCTACACCAAAGCCTTGACGGTAAATGCTTATCCAAAGTGTCCAGATAGGCTTCTTTAGTGCCTGAAGGAGCGAGTTGATTGAGAACAGCATCATATAAATAGGGAACAGAAATGCGTCGACCCGCAAGTAGCTGATACCCACACGGATAACCTCTGGATCATCCGAAAACATTGCCATCGCTTTTCCGCCACCAAATAGAAGAATTGGGGTTGCAATGAGGGTCATGACAAAGCCAAGTTTCCAACAAAACCGCATAGCTTCACGGACGCGATCAAAATCTTGCGCGCCAAAATTTTGTCCTGCTATTGGCAACAATGCGCCTGTCATGCCAAGAACAGGCAGCAATAGGATTTGTTCGATTCGAAGAGCAATACCGTATGCAGCGACTGCGTGCCCACCAAATTCTTTGAGCGCAAATTGCACCACAAACCCAGATACAAACATTACCATCATTGCTGAACTTGCTGGGACTAGTTGTCCAATGATTTGCGTAAAGCTGGAACGGTCTGGCCAAAATGCGCTGAGGCGAATGGCACGCATCATTTCAAGTTTCAGGATGCGAGTGATAATAAATATCATGACGCCTGTTTGACTGATGATTGTTGCAACAGCTATACCGTTAAAACCCATACCGTTCCAGATACCATTAATCCCAAACATCAAAATCGGGTTCAGTGCAATATTGACAAAAAATGCTATCATCATTGCCCGTTGCATTGTGCGGCTATCGCCATGGGCTTGCAAAATACCGTTGCCTCCATACGCAAGAAAAAAACCTGGTAAGGCAAAGATCAGAAACTTGAAGTAACCATGAGCCGCATCGCGATAGGCGCCAGGTTCGGAGACAAGATTTATTAGCAATGGCCCAATGAACCAACCGATGATCATTGATACTAAGGTCGCGATTATTCCAAAGGATAGACCTTGTGCAGAAAGGCGTTGGGTCTGTGAACTGTTGCCACTGCCTTTAGCATTTGACACCAACGCACTGAGTGCAGAGCTGAGGCCGAAGCCAATTGCCATCAAGATAAAAAAGGCTTGGTATCCAATTGCAAGGCCAGCTTGCGCGTCTGTCGACAACCGTCCTGCCCAATAAACGTCGACGACATTATACAACGTTGCAAACAGCATCCCTAACGCAGCAGGGATTGCAAGTGTACGAAAGTGAGTCGCCATCGGACCCTTTGTCAGATCTTGAGTTTGCATCAGGTGTCACTAGCTTTCAGGCGTCGTTCAAACCAGCGCACGCCAGCAGAAACAATGAGTATAAGTACAAGGTATTCCAGAACCAATATGGTATAGATCTCGAGGGGTCGGTACTCTGATACAACCAACTCGTTGGCCTTGCGTGTTAATTCTTGCAGTCCAATCACAGAGACTAGCGAAGACATTTTTAGCATATACACAAGCTGGTTGCCTAGAGCGGGCAGAATGCGCCTGATCGCTTGTGGTAGAATTATGTACCACATTGTATCCCGATAGTTCAAGGAGACAGACTTTGCTGCTTCGTATTGTCCGCGCCCAATTGACTGAATGCCTGCGCGAAAAATTTCTGCCTGAAATGCACTATCGCTGAGGGCCAAAGCTAACACACCCGCCCAAAATACGCTAAGTGTGATGCCTGAAACCGTAGGGAGGCCGTAATAAACCCAAAGGATTAGCACGAGTATCGGCACAGAACGCACGATTTCAACATAAGTTCGGTTGAACATGCGCCAGCCCCGCTTTTCCGATAGGCCTGGAAGCGCAACAAGGAGGCCTACAACAACCGAAATCAAGATCGCAGTGACAGAAATTAAGATTGTGTAATACGCACCGAAGGCCATAAATTTTAAGTTAATCCAGCCAGACGACGTCGTCGGGTCTACAACATACCAGCCCCAATTGCCGGAACAGCCAGAGAGTAGAAGCAATATTGTGGTGAGGATCAAAAATTTCTTCATGGTCAATCACCTAATGATTTAAAATTTGTTTGATGAATTGCGCAAACCGCTTTGATTTAGGCGCGTTAAATACTTCTTCTGGAGCGCCAACTTCAACGATTTCTCCTTTATCCATAAACACCATACGGTCAGCTACCCGACGGGCAAACCCCATCTCATGTGTCACAACAATCATAGTCATACCACTCGAGGCCAGTTCAGTCATGACTTCTAGAACCTCCGCAATCATTTCGGGGTCCAATGCCGAGGTTGGTTCGTCGAACAACAATATTCGTGGTTCCATACACAGGGATCTTGCAATCGCGACACGTTGTTGCTGACCGCCAGATAGCTGACGCGGAAATTTATCAGCCTGTTCGGAAATCTGCACCCTATCAAGGTAAGTCATAGCACGTTCACGCGCTTCTGATTGCGTGAGCCCAAGCACACGGCGAGGTCCTAGGCACAAGTTGTCCAAAACTGTCAGATGCGGAAACAAATTGAACTGCTGGAAAACCATACCAACGGTACCACGGACTTTTTCGAGGTCTGCAAGATCAGATGTTAATGTTGTGCCATCAACCACAATCTCGCCAGATTCATGCGCCTCAAGGCCATTAATACAGCGAATTAAAGTAGATTTTCCCGACCCAGATGGACCACAAATGACAACACGCTCACCTAAGGCCACATCCAGAGATACGCTGTTGAGCGCTTGGAAGTCCTCAAAGAACTTTGATACGTTGCGCATTGATATAATATTCATGGCAGCAGCGCCCCTAATAGTCTTACAAAAACAACAAAGTGTTGTAGGTTTTTTTATTTTGTCGTTCTGTGTGCATTTAATAGTTGTGCAAGCATCCTATGTCCAACCTAGTACTCTGAAAGGGAAACCAATGAAATTCTTCAAAATAGTCGCTGCTGCGGCGTTATTAGCAGCTGTTGCCGCACAGGCAACTGCACAATCAGCTCTAGACGAGATCCTATCCGGGGGAGTTCTTAAAGTTGGGACTACAGGCGACTGGAACCCGATGACAATGCGTGACATAGCAACAAACTCTTATGTGGGTTACGATATCGATGTTATGACTGCGCTGGCCAATGATTTGGGTGTCGAAATTGAATTTGTTCCGACAGACTGGAAGACTCTGGTTGCCGGTGTAACTTCTGGACAGTATCACATTACCGGATCTGCGTCAGTATCACCAGCCCGAGCCAAGGCAGCCGGTTACTCCAACAGTTACTTCTCTCTAGTGACTGTGCCACTTACACTGCGAGAGAACGCTGATCGTTTCAATAATTGGGATGATTTGAACGTCAAGGGTGTGTCCGTGGCGGCAACGTTGGGTACTACCCAAGAAACACAAGTCAAACAATACTTTCCGGAAGCAACACATCGCATTGTAGAAGCGCCTGCTCGCGATTTTCAAGAAGTCTTATCAGGCCGGGCGGATGCCAGCATCACATCAAACATTGAAGCTGCTACGCTTGTTGAACAGTACGAAAACCTGATTATTATTCCAGTTGATGCTGGACGTTCGCCAACTCCAGTTGCAATGTTGTTGCCGCAAGCTGATCAAGTTTGGATTAATTACGTGAACACATGGATTGGACTGAAGCAGGAACAGGGTTTCTTTGAAGATCTGGGTAATCAATGGGGTTTGAACGCCGAGTAATTTAATACCGACGACCTAGATATTTGGGCCAACTCTGAGTGGTTGGCCCTTTTGGTTTCTGCTGATCGAAGGTTCTTCATGCTGACAATTTATTCGGTTCCTGTTGCAGTATATTGCGCAAAATTGCGTATCATGTTGCGCTACAAATCTATCCAGTTTGAACAACTGTCTCCACCGGGTGGATACGGATCTGATGCATACCGCAAAATCGTTCCTTCTGGAAATTTGCCAGCAATGTTACATGATGGGTTCATGTTGTCAGATTCTGAGGCAATTGCAGAATACCTTGAAGAAACATTCCATCATGAGCCAATGCTGCCAGACACTGTCAAACTACGTGCAAAAGCACGCGAATTCAGTCGTTTGCATGATACACGATTAGAACCTGCTGTGCGGGCTATGTATCCGCAGGTTGCGTACCTAACCCGTGATGAAAATGCCATGCAGATAGGTGGTCTTGGAATCTCCAAACACCTGTCATCCCTCGAGTTGTTACTTGCAGCCAATCCACTGGATAAAAATAGGCTCTGGCTGTGCGATTGTGGGTTCGCAGTAACTTTTGCTTGGATCAGGGCGTTCCAAAATGCGTTGAATCTTTCAGTGAAATGGCCACAGATCGTGTCTGACTACGAAACTCGCCTTAAAGAGTTTAAAGTGGTTTCTGAAGAATTAGAAGCATATCGTCCTGCGATGGACGCGTATTTGAAAAAAGCTAAACCTAGCTAGGTTATGCGATCTCTTGAGTTTATTAGTAAAAGGTGGTCTTGAATGCTTCATATAATGCAGAGAGCAAATTTTTGTACTTGGGTTTGATGTCATTAGAAAACAGTGTCGCAAAAGGAGCATAGCTTTCTACTCCAAGTAAAAGAAAAATGTCTGATTTTAATTTATTTATTTTCCTTAAAAATTTTCACTCAGACCCAATGACTGCTCCTCAAACCCGATCAGACTTCATGTTTATTGTCGCAAATTTTATTGATGAATGTGCTTCCAAAAAAAAGATGTTAAATTGGTGCAATCTTATGGTTAAAAATCAAGGGCTGTATTTTTCACTTTAAATGCTTATAAATAAAATTTGCATCTCATCGAGATAGGTTTTCGCTATAGGTTATCGGGTTTATGCGCAAAGTGCATCGTTGTGGGCACCATTCTCAATCTGGCAGGCGTTCACTGGTTTGTGGATCGAAGAAATGCAGGTTTTTTGGATCAAAACCAAAACGGATGATATCACCCGTAACAGTGTGGTGCACGCCCGTAAGACTGACTGTGAAGGCATCGCGAGAACTCAACAGTCGACCGTGTAAAAGCGTATTTGCCCCAAGGGGTTCGCCCATTTGAACTGCCATTGATAATGGTCCATCAGCATCAGGAATGATGTGTTCAGGTCGAATGCCGATAGTCACTGATCCCGTTATGGTAAGGTCCTCAGCCACGGTTGTGCCAGCGATCTTAAGGATGCCATTTTCAACTGACCCATCAAGAACATTCATCGATGGGCTGCCGATGAATTGAGCAGCAAACAGGGTTTGGGGGCGTTCATAAACCTCAAGTGGGGTGCCTATTTGCTCAGCACGTCCCATATTCATCACGATCATGCGGTCAGCCATTGTCATGGCTTCGACCTGATCATGTGTGACGTACAACGAGGTGATACCAAGCCGGTTTTGCAGATCGCGAATTTCAAGACGCATCTGAACGCGCAGTTTCGCGTCGAGGTTGGACAACGGTTCGTCAAACAGAAAAACTGCTGGTTCTCGAACGATCGCACGCCCCATTGCGACTCGTTGCCGCTGACCGCCTGACAGATCGCGTGGCCTGCGATCAAGAAAGTCTTCGAGCTGTAGAAGCTTGGCGGCCGCTTGCACCTTCTCGTTAATAGTGGCTTTTGGCAGCTTCGCTATTTTCAGCCCATAGCCCATATTTTCACTCACTGACATATGAGGATAAAGTGCGTAATTCTGAAATACCATCGCGATATCGCGATCCATTGGTTCCAATTCATTGACGCAGTTACCGCTAATTTTGACTTCACCCTCGGACACGGTCTCTAACCCCGCCACCATACGCAGGAGTGTGGACTTGCCACAGCCGGAGGGTCCAACAATCACGATGAATTCACCGTCCGCAATTGTGGTTGTGATGCCATGGATCACTTCGATACTGCCAAAGCGTTTCTTGACGGCGTTGAGTTCTACAGTTGCCATTGGTCCGCCTATTTTTCGCTGTCCACGAGACCGCGGATGAAGAGTTTTTGCATTGAGATAACGACGATTACTGGTGGGATCATCGCAAGAATGGACGTGGCCATAATGACTGGCCAATTCGCCACATCATCGCCTGATGGGAACATCTGTTTGATGCCCATGACTATGGTGTTCATTGATGGATCGGTCGTGATCAGTAGCGGCCACAGATATTGGTTCCAGCCATAGATAAATAAAATTACGAAAAGGGCGGCGATATTTGTGCGGCTCATTGGAAATAGGATGTCCCAGAAAAATCGCATCGGAGATGCGCCGTCAACGCGCGCGGCTTCTGCTAATTCATCAGGTACCGTCATAAAAAACTGGCGAAAAAGAAATGTGGCCGTGGCCGATGCAATCAGAGGTAGGATCAAGCCACTGTAGCTGTTGAGCATTCCAAAGCCTGCGATAACTTCATACGTTGGCACTATGCGCACTTCGACAGGTAACATCAGTGTCATGAAGATCAGCCAGAAGAAAATCATCTTGCCGGGAAATTTAAAGTAAACGATGGCAAAGGCTGATAAAAGTGAAATAACAATTTTTCCAACCGCAATCCCCATGGCCATGATCAGGCTGTTTAGTAACATGGTAGCGACGGGAATGTTTACACCAGAAACCAATGCTTCGTGATAGTTGTTGAGAAATTGATCGCCTGGCCACAAGGGCATCGGTGGTTGTACAATTTCGGGCTGTGTTACTGTGGATGCAACAAATGCCAGCCAGATCGGGAAGAATACGACCAGTACCCCAAGTATCATAATTGTGTGGCTAAACCAAAGTGACTTGCCGCGTTTTTCCACCATGCCAGGTGGCGGATCATTAGCGTAAATCTTTAAATTATCGCTCAATAGTGCACCCTCCGTTCAATAAATTTAAACTGAAAAATTGTGAGCGCGCCGACCACAAACAACAGAATGACCGATTGCGCGG
This sequence comes from Octadecabacter sp., assembly GCA_047635635.1. Taxonomy (GTDB): domain Bacteria; phylum Pseudomonadota; class Alphaproteobacteria; order Rhodobacterales; family Rhodobacteraceae; genus Octadecabacter. Next base: position 8,596 of record JBLILC010000008.1, read on the forward strand.
CGGATGAGCCAAGGTCCTGACCGACGAACCCGTCAGAGAAAACCTTGTAGACCAAAATTGTGGTTGATTGTTGTGGGCCGCCAGACGTGATCGTGTGGATTACCCCAAAGGTTTCAAAAAACGCATAGACGACATTGACGACTAAAAGAAAAAATGTAGTGGGTGAAAGGAGTGGAAGAACGATTGTCCAGAACCGCCGCCAAAAACGGGCGCCGTCGATGGCGGCGGCCTCAATTATTGATTTTGGAATCGACTGAAGTGCTGCAAAGAAAAATAAGAAGTTATAACTAATGCGCCCCCATGCTGAGGCGACGACAACAAGGCCCATAGCCTCACCGCCGTTCAGTACATGATTCCAATCATAGCCCAGATTACCCAAGTACCACGATACAACGCCGACACGGGTGTTGAACATAAACAACCACAGCACACCCGCGATGGCAGGTGCTACTGCGTATGGCCAGATTAGCATTGTGCGATAGACGCCAGCGCCTTTGATTAGGCGGTCAGCGACAACTGCTAAAAATAGTGCAGGAATCATTGAGGCAAGCGTGACGAGGATTGAAAAAATTGCTGTGGTCAAAAATGAGGTGCGGTAATACGGGTCCGACAATAGGTATTCAAAATTGCCGAGGCCCACATATTGCATGGATAACCCGAATGGATCGGGGATGAACAAAGATTGCCAAATCGCTTGTCCTGCGGGGTAGAAAAAAAACACTGCAGTTACGAGGACCTGCGGCGCAATGAGGCAAAGTGGCAGCAACCATCCTTTGAATGTGACCCGTTTTTCCATGATGCTCCGCCTCACAATTTGTATGGGCGACCAAATCGGCCGCCCATCCGTTGGATTTTATTGGTTAGCTTGTTCGAAACGGCGCAGCAATTGGTTGCCACGCTCAACTGCCGTATTGAGTGCTGACTGGGCGTCCTTGTCACCAACCCAAACGGCTTCAAGTTCTTCGTCGATGATACCGCGAATCTGATCGAAAGATCCAAGCCGCAGACCTTTGGAATTCGCAGTTGGTTCATTAGTGGTCATCTGAATGACTGCCACTTCTGTACCAAGATTTGCCGTATAGAACCCAGCGGCGCGTGTCGCGTCAGCCGCTGCCGTTGTGATTGGCAGATAACCCGTGTCCTGATGCCATTGAGCTTGAACATCCGAAGACGACAAATACGCGAGGAACTGTGCAGCGCCTTCGTATTCAGCAGTCTCATGACCTTCCATTACCCACAAAGAAGCACCACCGATTATGGTGTTTTGTGGGCTGTTTCCAACGCCTTCCCAGTATGGAAGTGGGCGCACGTCAAAGTCAAACTTGGCTTCAGCTTTGATGCCAGCATAGCCCGCAGAGCTTTCGGTGAACAAAGCACATTCGCCCGCGCGAAAGTTCGCGCCTCCTTCGTTGCGACGACCTGCATAGAAGAATTTTCCATCTTGCGCCCATTCACCCATGGCCGAAATATGCGCGACTTGAGCTGGTCCATTAAACGACAATTCGGTATCGAATCCAGCAAAACCATTGTCCTGTGTAGCGAACGGCACGTCATGGTAAGCCGAGAAGTTTTCAAGATGGATCCAGCTTTGCCATGCAGTAGTAAGTGGACACGTGCTTCCGCCATCCTGCAACATTGTCAGCACATCACTGACGTTCTGCCATGTGGATAGATCGGTATCTGGGTCGACGCCTGCAGCCTCAAATTCATTGCGGTTCACCCACAATACAGGCGTGGACGCATTAAATGGCAGTGACAACATCTCGCCTTCTGTGCTGGTATAGTAGCCATTGACTGCGCTGATATAAGCGTCTGGATTAAAATCAGCGCCTGACGCTTCCATGACTTCGGTTACAGAACGCACTGCACCTTCGGCGGACATCATAGTAGCCGTACCAACTTCAAATACCATCAAAATTTGCGGCTGTTCGCCTGCGCGGAAGGCGGCAATACCTGCGTTCAGAGTTTCAGAATAGTTGCCCTTGTGGGATGCGACAATGGTAAAATCGTCTTGGCCCGCGTTGAAGTTTTCAACTTGGGCCGCAACCAATTCACCAAGACGGCCTGTAAAGGCATGCCAAAATTGAATTTGGGTCTCGGCGTAAGCCGCGAATGGCAACAATATCGTGGACCCAGCTATTAATGCGCCAGTTGTTAGGTTTTTCATATGTTCCTCCCAGGAATCTCGCCGATATTATAAGTCGACGATGTGATGACGCAACGTTATCTAAGCTCTTACATAATACAAGACTATTTCTGAGAGTACTTATATAATGCAATGTTATAGATCTAGTAAAGCAGGCAGTTATCATGACAACACGACCCAGACTCCGCCAACTTGAGGCGCTTAAATCAGTTGCAGATCATGGAACAATGACACGTGCGGCCCATAGTTTGAATATCTCCCAACCGGCAGTCAGTCGACTGTTGTCGGACTTGTCCGATGAACTTGGGTTTATCTTGCTAAAACGCAAAAATGGGCGGTTGGTCCCAACACAAGAAGCACGGTATATCTTGCCCGATATTGCGCGTGTGCTTGATATGATGACAAACATTACTGAAACAAGCCAAAATTTGAATGCGCGTACTGCTGGGCACCTTCGGATTGCATGCCTGCCTGGATTTGCGACCAGCCATTTGCCGGCAGTGATAACGGAGTTCCTGAAAGAACGCCCTGATGTAACTCTGACGTTGGAACCTGATCGCCCAGAACGCATCCTCGAATGGATTATAGGTGAACAGTACGATTGTGGAATTACAGATGGTTTTAACGGTCACCCGGCTGTTGACGCCATAACGCTTAGTATTCGGACTGTTTGTATCTTCCCAATTGGCCACCATTTTGCCAAATTGGACAAGATAGAGCCGAAACACCTTGAGGCTGAACGGCTGATTCACACGCGGCGCGACAGCAGTTTTTTCCAATCGCTTGGAGACGTATTCCGCAAATTTGGCGTCACGCCCAAATCTATAGTTGAGGCCCGTCAGTTTACTGCCGCATGTGAACTTGTTACGCGCAACGTCGGCGTCGCTGTTGTTAGCGAGCTTGACGCGCGCAACTACAATACCCGTCTTGACTATCGGCCCTTTGTTCCGAGTATTTCCCACCAGATATCACTGGTAAGACCAATTCATAAAATGCCTTCAAAAATAACGTTAGACTTCTTGGAACTGTTTGAGAAGAGTTTAAGCCATCTACTCGTTGATGTAAGTAGTTGAGGTCAGTTTCTGGCAATTGGTCTCATGTTTTTAATAGCGAAGGGAGTATTCTGGACTTGTGGCTATGCTTGAAATACTGGTTAAATAGTATGAATTCATGATAAATGGGCAAAAAAATAACTTAGCTGGTCTTTAGTGGGCACATATTGCATTGACCAGCTACACTGTCTTAACTCAGTCTAGTCCAGAACGCTGATTTGCGGTTATGTTGGCTTTGAAGGGTCCGAATGTAAGACCCATGGCTTGGAAACGTGCCATAATCTAAAATGCCTGCATCCAAAACGGCGCAATCTGCAAGTTGTTCGGCAGCTTGAATGTATAGTGAAGATCGATCTTGTTTAAGCGTGTCATCAATCATTGATCGATAAAGTATGACTGCTGCAAGTGGATGTTTTGATCTAAGAACATCTGCGGCCGATGTTAAAAGGGAGTAGAAATCGCCATTTATTTCATCTGCACGTGTTTCAACTAATTTGGCTGCTGCACGAAGGTCTGGCCAATTGAGACAGAATTCTAAAGCGGTTGAAATGCTTGGAAATTCTAAGACGTGTTGCTTGGCTGTGTTCTCTGCTTCGACGTCGTCAAAATCTGGCAGAAACTTGAGATGATCGCGCAAATGGTTGGCGCTAAGGTTTGCCATGAAGCAATCCCAGCGGTGTAATTGCGCGTTTTCAGTACGCCCAAGTGCGGTCAGGCAAGTAATATAGGCCGTGTCCCATGCGTCCTGCCCACTGTCATGTTCCCCGTGTTGCGCACTTAATAAAAGCTCTAGGGCTTCTTCGGCTTTTGCATTGTTGATCAACAGCATCGCGACTTCAGCTGCGATACTGTTGCGCTTAAGGTCAATGTTAGAATACTGGGCAACATATGCTTTCATGTCGCCTGCAGCGGCTGCGATTTCTTGCAGGCACGATTTGACGAAACGAGCTTTGCGGTGAGCTGCATGATCATTATCACCACGCAGTTGGCGCAAAAATTGTATTGCTTCATGGTCATCGCCGTCATTTTCAATCAGGGTTATGGCGTAGGCTTCAACATTTGCCGTGAGCTGAGCTAAACCTGATGGACCAAGAGTGTGTGCCATAAGGGCAATAATTCCGTCCCATTCGCCGTAATCGTTGTCTTGTATGACATCCCAAACTCTATCCGCTAATACTTCTTTATCTAGGCGTGCATGTGGCGTAATTTCTTTGAAATGATTCAGCGCAGAGCGAAATACATCATAGATATCCCCTTTGCTGTCGTCCACGCGGCTATACACAGATGGAGCAATTTCAATGAACTGCCAAAGTAAATCAAATGCGACGTTTGGATCTTCTGGGGCAATTTTTTCAACTACCATCGAGACCTGAATGTTGAGATCCTTGATCAGTGCCTTGCGCTTTCGCCAACTGACAAAACTTGTGGATCGTCGCAGCGCCGTAAGGCGTTTGCGTACATCTTGTGCTAGTTCATTTGGACCAAGCTTATGACTTAACTCCAACCTCAGTCGACGCTTGATATCTGCACTGCCCATGCTGACCTCCATAAGGAGGGCAGCTAGTTGTTCAGCACCCAGCGTTTCTAGGTTTGTTTTGTTGAGGGTCTTTTTTGACATATTTATTTTTTATAGCTTGTATGACTGAAATGAAGTGGACCGTATCGTCACGGCAATAAGATTAATGCTGATATAACCGTACAGCCGCTACAGCCACGAGTGACTTAAATTCCTGACCAATTGCAAGAATGTCCATTCTTCGAAGCTGCGCCTTATCATTTATGGCGTCGGTTTTATGAAATGTGAAGGTGTCAAATGATATTTGATGTGTCTGCCATTCTGGCAACTCTGTGAACTCAGTTCTAAAGGATTGCCATGGCCATGGCCGTGTCAGTTGGTCGGTGCGTAGGCGGATATCGTGTTGTTCGTCGTTACCGCTTACTTCCAGTCCAAGGCCAATCCATTCGGTTGCTTCAAACGCTGTGGCACTGGCTTTAAGTAGCAAGTGGTCTGTATGAAGTCTCCATCGCAATAAAGGGATACATCCTCGTACAAGACTGACGCTTTGCAGTCGTGATGCTTCTCCCTTTGTATGCCGCCGTTGGATACGCCACCCGTTACACTGTCAGCGACATATTCCTACGTTTGGTTAAGGTAACTCTTGCTGCGTCTTTCCATAATTGCATTTAAAAATAGCATGTCACAGGGTTATTCAGTAATTAGCAACCATCGCCAGAGAGCATCACCGATCGACTACAGTGCAATTATGTAATAAGTTTTTATATGATTATCTTATGTGTGTCTGTTCAACCGCGGTGCTGTTTTTGAAAGTCCTTTATCGGTGTGCTTTGCTTTTTTGTCCAAGTAGTCCACTCCAGTTTCAGATCATGGGCCTGTTTTATGCTGCTTTCTTGTGGGCATTCATAAGATACAAGTGGCTGGTTGCAGAGACCAGCCTTTTGGCGAGTGTGGTTTATTGCAGTACGCTGCAGATAATACCTCATTAAGTTGTGCTGAATAAGCAATTATGGACATGATCGCTGTGGCGCACTTTTGAAAGGCGTGATTGCGGCAAAGAGTTGCAAGAAAAAGTCAGTGTTCAGAATTCGAAAGTAGCGGATGCTTGATGAGAATAAGATTATGGATTTGTTGGCCATCGTTGAGGCTCAAAAGAGGCGTTTTTTACTACGAACCGTGCGGTGTTTGAAAATATAGATGTGAGGATCAATCGCACAAATAATTCTGGAAAACTGCCCCTTTGGAAAAATATAAAAATACCACAAATTACGGTCGCGTTATTGAAGGAAATCCCGTACGCAAAATGGCTTGCGCATCAAGGTTAAATATTCAGTTGCAAATGTGGCTGGTGAGGTGGATGAAACTGACAGTGGTCCTTTGATTTGAGGCTAGTGGGATGTATTGGTTGGCTGGTTTGAACCTGTGCAATCTTGGTAAAATATATAGTTTTGAACTTAATAAAATATGGCACCAAATTGCGCAGGCTAATTTTCAAACAGCCAGTGTCTAGCATGCGTTGACTATTGATAAGCCAGTGAACATGATGGGTTTTACAACTGAAGATGTAAACATTGCCCTTATTAAAGTTATTTGTATTCGTAATTTTGTTAATAAACTTGTTTTAGCTTGCTTTCAGTGTTGTGAACGCATGCTTGCTTGTGTTGTTCGATGACATCAATTCTTGAGAAGACATGAAAGCTTGCTGAAACGAGATTTTGCAAAGCCATGAATTTCCGTCAGTCTTAAAATTGAGCAGTGGGTTGGTGTTGAGGAATTACCCAAAAAAGAGCACTTTAAAGGATGATACGATATGGCTGATTTTGCAAAACCCAATGAATTTTTGTGTGACCTTTTTATGGCAGCCGTTGCGCAGGCAGATCCGATGCTGTGCGTGCCTGCACATTTACCGCCCAAACCCAATGGCCGTGTTGTGGTACTAGGGGCCGGCAAGGCATCGGCGCGCATGGCTGAGGCGGTAGAGGCCACTTGGGGCCCCTGTGAAGGGTTGGTGATTACCCGATATGGATATGCGCGGCCTTGTCAGCGTATTGAAATTATTGAAGCCTCGCATCCGGTGCCTGACAGTGCAGGGGTGAGTGCAACACGGCGGTTGTTGGAAATTGCCCATGAGTTGGGCGCGGCTGATACGGTCGTAATGCTTATATCCGGTGGTGGATCAGCGTTGCTGTGTGCTCCAGCTGATGGAATTACTTTGACTGACAAACAATCCTTAAGTGATGGGATGTTGGCAAGTGGAATGCCGATTAGTGACATCAATGCGATCCGCAAAGAATTGTCTGCTGTAAAAGGTGGTCGTTTGGCGGCGGCAATCTATCCAGCAAAACTGTATGCGCTGCTGATTTCGGATGTGCCTGGCGATGACCCCAGCGATATCGCTAGTGGGCCAACCGTTGGATACGTGGGTGACGCTGCGCGTGCGATCTTAACTTTGGAGAGTTGGGGGCTGGTCCCTCCTGTTGCAACCGCAGCGTTTTTAGTGGCCGGTGGCAATCCAATGGCTGCTGATGATTTCCGTTTGTTTGGGGTTGAGAATGTGATCATCGCGGCCCCGTCACAATCATTGGCGGCGGCGGCCGATATCGCCAAAATGGCGGGCGTTGAGGTCCGGATTTTGGGCGATGCAATTGAAGGTGAAGCACGTGAGGTTGCGGTTGAGCAGGTGGCACTGGCAATTGAAATCGCTGCGCAGCAATTGGACCATCCGGTGCTGTTGCTGTCAGGTGGTGAATGCACGGTAACGCTTCGAGGCGATGGTGTTGGTGGCCCGAACTCGGAATTCGCTTTGGCGGCTGTTGTGGCATTGAAGGGTCATCCCAAAATCCATCTGATTGCCTGTGATACCGATGGTGTTGATGGTGCGGCCGAGGTCGCGGGTGCAATCGGGGACCCTAGCACATTAGCGTTATCCGAAGCGATGGAGATTTCGGCAGCGTTGGCTTTGCGTAATAATAATGCACACGGGTTTTTTGCACGCATTGGCGCACAGGTGGTGACGGGGCCAACGATGACAAATGTGAATGATTTTCGCGCGATACTGGTATTGCCATAGTGCAGATTGTACGGTTTTGGCTTAAGCGATTTGGCATATTGTGCACGGTAAGGGCATTTGCTTGCCAATTTTAAATTGGACTAGTTATAAAATCAAAATTCTGTGTGCGCAGCGGCGGCGGTATTCAGGCAATTTCCCCGCTAATTCAGAAGATTTCTTACCTCAAAGACCTCTAATGCTGCGGGATTAAGGTGTGATCTTCTTTTCTTACACTTTAGTTTTCATTTATTCGCGTTCGTTCTATTGATTATGGCTGGTAATTACTTCTGGATTGAGTCCGAGTATTACGCAGGCATGATATCCCATATTTAGATTTTCCATGCCAAGCATGTCAGCAGATTGAAACGGTGTTTGTCTGTGGCGTTGGTAGCACAGTGGATCGCCGAGCTCACTCAGCGCATTATGATCTTTATGATCGCTGAGTTCAGCTCCATACGCAAGTCTGCGACATTGGGTGCTCTTGAAGAAGTAAATATCACGTTCTGGCTCACTCAGGGACCTATATTCTACTTCAATCACAGGCTAAATCTATTTTCTGTGTTTAATTATATTGGTTGGTCTGATGGGATCACGCCATCGGTCATTTTATAATTTAAAAGTGGTTCTTGTTACCTTTAAATTAGTTGAATAATTTGATAAGAAATTTTATCCAACGAAAATTACAATATCCAGCTCATCGCCAAATCCACCTTGGCCAGGGATCAGGTGTATCCAGTCTTTGACGCTATGATCGGCCTTGATCTTGGCAAAGGCCAGATTGCCGAGTTGATAGGCCCAAGTGGGCACCCCGCGTCTTTGGCGAAGTTTCTGGCGCGCAGTTTTTTCAATCCCGACAGCTCTGATCTGCGCTTTAAATCAGAGTGTCACACTATGCTGAGCGACGGATTTTGACTTCTCAGGTGTCATGACACTCTTCAAAATTCGTTCAGGAACAAAGACTCTGCTAGACGGTTCAAAGGGCGTGCTATCTCTTTTTTCTATATGTGGCAAAAACGTATCGTTCACCTCTTACGACGCGGAGTCTAGGTCTGGTCCTTTACCGGAGCGCCGCCTGCGAACAAATTTTGTGCATGGTAACTGATTGGTTCATGTTGCATTTGTAGGTGCAGTCCGTCGTCGGTGAGCGGGTGCGCCCTCGCGAGGACTTCGTCTACTTCTATGCCCAAGCCGGCGGTAGTTGGGAGTTTAATATAGCCATTTTCAATTGTAATTGACGATTTAATAAGTGCGTTGTGGAAAGGCGTTTCAATTGTTTCGCACATGAGGATATTTGGTAGCGTTGCTGCGAGTTGGACATTGGCAGCCCACTCTATCGGACCCGCATAAAGGTGTGGCGCAATTTGCGCGTTGTAGACTTCGGCAAGAGTTGCGATCTTCTTAGTTTCCCAAATGCCACCAGATCGACCTAAGGCAGGTTGTAGAATATTCGCCGCACCTGCTCGCAACACTTGCATAAATTCGGCTTTTGTCGTTAGGCGTTCGCCTGTGGCCACAGGAATACGCACGGCGCGCGCAACTTTAGCCATTTCGTCAACAGCGTCCGGTGGAATGGGTTCTTCATACCAAAGTGGGGAGAACTGTTCGACGGCTTGACCCATGCGAATTGCACCGCCAGTTGAAAACTGACCGTGGGTACCAATCAACAGATCAGCACGCGGACCGACGGCGTCGCGGATTTTGCGGCAGAATGCGATAGAGGTTTCAATATCGTGTAAGGATGGCATGTGGCCAGCGCGGATTGTGTAGGGGCCTGCAGGGTCGAATTTTACGGCTGTGTAGCCTTTTTCAACTAAGTTTACAGCAGCATCAGCGGCCATGTCGGCGCTTGCCCAGAAGTCAGGTAGAGGATGGTGTTTTTGTGGGTAAAGATAGGTGTATGCGCGGATTTTTTCGTTCAGCCGCCCACCAATCAGGGCATGAACGGGGCGACCACGGTCTTTTCCCAAGATGTCCCAGCATGCAATTTCGAGCCCGCTGAACGCGCCCATAACCGTAAGGTCGGGACGCTGAGTGAAGCCACTCGAATATGCTCTGCGAAACATAAGTTCAATATTTTCAGGATTTTCATTTGCCATATGGCGTTCAAACACATCGCGAATAACATGGGACATCGCACTTGGCCCGATGGACGACGCGTAGCATTCGCCCCAACCTGTGATGCCGGTATTAGTGGTTACTTTCACTAAAATCCAATAACGCCCACCCCAACCAGGTGCGGGTGGAGCGGTGATAATGATGTCGAGGTCCTGGAGTTTCATTGCAGGCTCCTGTTAGTGGGGTCGTTGTAAAATGTAATAATACAAAGGTGGCACATTGCGTACACTTAACGTGCACTAGCTGGATAGCTTTGCGTATAGCTAGAAAACAATCACATTAGGTTTGGCACCCCAGTTTTGGTGTCCGCAATGGCTTTGTTGATCTGATCGAGTGACCAAGTGCCGGAAACAAGCTCGTCCAGTTTAAGCAGGCCTTGGGTGTAGAGATCGACCATCCAAGGGATATTATGTTTGATTACCACTTCGCTTATTTTGGCCTCAATCATGCCTTGGCCAGAGGCTGCGCAATTTGCTTCTTCGTAGTTTGAGATCGTATTAGACGAGGGCATGCTAACTATGATGACGTCGCCGCCTTTGGCGAGGTGGAAGGACGCTTGATCATAAACGGTGGCGAGGTCGACTGTGATTGCGTCTGCGTCTCGCTCCATTAGACCCTTGGCTTCATTCCAAGGCTCATCTGTGCTAACCAGCAATCCGTCTGTTGCCTCAAATTCGCGTACAATAGTAAGTTTGGAAGGTTTCATGCCAATGGCGACAATATGGAGCACACCTGCGACTTTAGTGCGCTTAATTGCGTTCAGCCCGACGCCGCCTGCGCCGATGACAACAACGTCCTGACTTGGGTGGACTTTGGAAGTGTCTACAAAGGTGCTAATATTGGTGATGACGCGATAAGCGACAAGCAATGCCTCTTTCATACTGATCCCGTCAGGCATGACAACGACTTGCGATTCATTGACTACGACCTTTTCAGCGAAGCCACCGCAGGCCATCTCCTGATGAAGCTTGCCACCATTTGCAGTTTTATCCGTACCCTGGTCGCCGTCATAAGTTTCTTCACAGTTAGTGGGCCGCGCTGCTGAACAGTTTAGGTAGGTGCCGCAAGACCGAATCAAGGTCACAACGACCTTGTCGCCAATCCTTACATCTTCAGCGTTAAGTCCTATTGCAGTGACGGTGCCCACTGCTTCATGTCCATAGACAGCGCGAAGGTATCCAACCCAATAGTCTCTGGCTTTGGTGATGTCTGAATGACAGATCGGGCAGGTTGCGAGGTTAACTTCGACTTTGCCGTCAATTGGAGTGCGAATTTCAATATCTTTGATTACAAACGGTTCGCCAAAAAAATGGCAAACGGCTGCTTCGATGCAGGGCATGGGGCACCTTTTGTTAATTGAGTTTGCCCCAAGGTGGAGGTGGGAGCGATTTGGTGCAAGCGTGAAACAACAGTTGGTGTTGATTAGGTTGCGACTTGGCTGCTGCGGCCAATAAAGACCACCATGCAGACACCCAAGTGGCGAGCTGATTTGCGCACAAACTTTTTTACAAATGTAGTTGAAAGCGATTTATTTTTAGTAATCTGTTTGTTTTGCACGTCAGAGTAGTGGTCAATTAAGGTCTGAGCGTGATGGCGCAACATCCATGAAAGGTGTCTCACTAAAACATATTTTAGAGGAAATCACGAGTTCACAGTCTTAAAAATTACATAGCATCATGACGGGATTTCTGGTTTTAAGTTCTTTTATGATTATGTGACGTAACACCTCAGCTTTGGCCATGTAGCGCATCGCGTCCTGGTGAAGCCAAGTCGCGAGAGGATAGAACCGCCGAGGTAGCGCTTGCCTGCCACGCCTGTGTCAACGGAATTTGGCGTGAAAGCTAATACAGTTGTGCTGTAAGGCGTGTAGGCGTGTTTCTGGAAAATCGCCTTGCAGTAATAGCATTTAGATAGGTCGGGAATTGAGGCTTATTTGCAAGCTTGGACTAAGGTATTAGTTATTCCCATGATGTTCCACAGTGGTGTTTCTTCTAAGATTTTTTAAAATCTAGGATGTTGGTATCCATTGTTAGCAGTTTTTCAGCTGTCCAACCCTATTTTCACGCAGATTTCTGCGAAGTATAAGATTTTGGTTTATAGTATTTTTGTTTGCTCCGATCTGATTTTTCAAGTTGAAGCTGGCAATGTTGAAGCTGGCAATGTTGAAACGGGTCACGGCAAACTTTCTGGCCTTGGCTGGGAGCCTCAAGTGGGAGTATTTTAGCAACAAAAACGTGATTGAAAGAAAAAGGTATCAATCAAGTGTGGTGATGGCTTGTGCGAATTGGGCGGGGTCGACGTTGCCACCTGAGATGGTGACGATGACGGCTTTGCCATTGATGTCGTCTGGTCGATAAAGTGCTGCTGCGAGGGCCACTGCGCCGCCGGGCTCAGCAACGAGCTTCAGGCGCAGGAAGGCTTGTGCCATGGCTTTTCGCACTTCATTTTCAGTGACAATAAGGCCGGGACCACATAGGCGGTGTAGGATTGGAAAGGTCAGGTCGCCCGGTTGTGGCGTGATGATTGCGTCACAGATGTTGCCGGACATTAATGTGTTGCGCTCTATTTTCCCCGAGATCAACGAACGTGCTACATCATCAAAACCTTCCGGTTCAACGGGGCGAACGCGCAGGGATGGGGCATCAGCCTCACATGCTAGCGCGATACCGGACGTGAAACCGCCGCCGCCGCAACAAACAAGGACGTCGGCGTTTTTAATTCCAAGTGCGTTGGCATCTTCAGCAATCTCAAGACCTGCAGTGCCTTGGCCTGCAATCACGAGTGGATCGTCAAATGGTTTCACTAAGGTTAGGCTGCGTTCATTGGCGAGCCGCGCGCCGATCTCGTCACGGTCTTCGGTGTCGCGATCATATAGAATTACTTCTGCGCCAAGGGCGCGGGTGTTTTCAATTTTAAGTGCAGGTGCATCTGTGGGCATGATGATGACGGATGGTACGCCGTGCATGCGGGCGGCCAATGCGACGCCTTGTGCGTGATTGCCAGATGAATAAGCGATAACACCATTGGCGCTTGGGTCAGCTTCCATGCCGGACAGGGCTGACCAGCCGCCACGGAACTTGAACGATCCAGTGTGTTGTAGACATTCTGGTTTGATGTAAACTTTGCGGCCCGCAATTTTATCAAGAAAAGGAGATGATAGTAGCGGCGTGCGCCGCGCGTGGCCATGTAGACGTTTGGCCGCGTCGCGGATCATGCCAATATCGACAGCTGAATTCATAAGGTCAGGATCCAGCTGTCGAGAATTGCGAGTGATTCTGGTTCGTCGAGGAAGGGGACATGGCCGCGTCCTGATACTGTGGCCGCATGGGCGTCGGGGCGGTGTTTCCGCATCTGATCGAATGTGATAGCAGATAATAAATCAGAGGCATCGCCCCGAAGTATGGCAAGAGGCAGGTTGGCAAGTGCGTCATAGAACGGCCAGAGATCGAGGGTGAGTGGTGTGCTGGACTCTAAAATGGTGTCACGCAGCTTGGGGTCGTATTTGATGATCAGGCCATCTGCGGTTTCAACAAAGTGATTGGTAACTTCATGTAGCCAGCGTTCCTGAGGTACGCCGATAAAATTTGACCACGCGCGGGCTCGAAAGTCAGCTGCATCAGCAAGTGTGGCCTGTGCAGGATTGAGGCCGATGTAGTTTTTGATGACGCTGAGGCCTGCGGCTTCGATTTGTGGGCCGATATCGTTGAGCGCCACACCAAGTAGGCGGTCTTTGGAATTGAACGCAAGCATCATCGCGATGAGACCGCCACGTGACGTACCAAGAATTGCCGCCTTGTCGATGTTCAGGTGATTGAGTAGGGCGATCACGTCAGCGGCTTCTTGTGGGATCGTGTAGCTGGTGGGATCGGCCCAATCAGACTGTCCGCGTCCTCGGTAATCCATGCGGATCAGGCGGACGGCTTCATTTTTAAACAGAAATGGTGCAACGTGGTCAAAATCACCAGTATTGCGGGTCAGTCCCGCAAGGGCGAGGATCGGAAGCCCAAACCCTTCGTCAGTATAATAAAGCTGGGTGCCGTCAGCCGCTGTAAACTTCGTCATTAGACAAGATCGGGAATCGTGCTGAGGTTGTTGAGCGTGCGGTGTGGCATCGCCCACAAACGATCTTGTGGTGCGCCGTCACGGTTTACCCAAACAGTGCCAAAGCCGTATCCAGCTGCACCAGCGGCGTCCCAGCCGTTTGATGACGCGAACAGGACTTCAGTTTGTGGTACATCGAAGCGTTCCCAAACCATGTCATAGACTAGCCGGTGCGGTTTGAAGATTTCAACTTCTTCTACCGACAGCACGTCATCAAGGTATTCACCTATTCCTGCAGAGCGCACGGCGTTGACCAGCATGTCTGGTGAACCGTTAGACAGGATTGCGATGTTCACGTTCTTTTCTTTTAGGGCTTTCAGCATGGCTGGTACTTCGGGAAAGGCGGGTAATTCTTTATAGACCGAAAGTAATTTGGCGCGAAGGGCATTGTCGTGCAGACCGTTGTTATCCATTGCCCAATCAAGTGCGTCCTGTGTGACTTGCCAGAACGGAGCGTAGGTTCCGCTGATCGCGCGTAACCATGAATATTCCAATTGCTTAGTTCGCCAATCTTTTGACAAGGTACCCCAGACGGCGGCCAATTGCGCCTGCCCTGGTTCTTTGGCCACGTTGCGAGCGGCTGCGCCCACGTCAAACAATGTGCCATAGGCGTCGAAGATGCAGGTGGTGATTGTCATTTGAGACCTTTCAGTTGCAATCAGCTTGGCATGGAGGCTGGCGGTTGGAAAGCCTCAAAGGCGACAGGCCAAGGATGCGCGGATTAATTGCGTGATTTTATTCAATTTTGACGCGTGATTTTTTGGTAAATGCCTTGTGCAATTTGTAACAAATTCGAGCTCATGTGGTTTAAGGTGACGAAAATTGGTTAGAATGTCTGATTGGCATTGGTTAAAGACGGGTGGATTGCCAGCCTTGGACTGTTTATTAAATATGGTATCTTCCTAAATATTCCAAACATTTTGATCTAGTGGTAAATTGGTAGCGATATCTGAGACCATCGCCTTTTGGGCGACAAATATGACGATATGTCTGGCGGGATGCGGCGAACGAATTCCGTACTATAGTAAATTTAAAAGTCTCTTAAATGAGATAATTTTAAGTTGCTTGCAACGATTTGCAATCTCGGCGCGTGATTGTTAGTCAGCGCCAAAATTCACACTAAAGCAGACAAAGGATATCTTTATGAGCGAAGTAAAAGCAGGCGACACGGTAGCCATTCATTACACAGGTAAGCTGACAGATGGCACAACTTTCGATTCCAGTGATGGCCGAGATCCTTTAGAATTTGAGGTCGGATCTGGACAGATTATTCCAGGGTTAGACAAAGCAATGTCAGGTATGGTTGTCGGCGACAAGAAAGTTGTAGAGATCCCGTGTGATGAAGCTTACGGGGCTGTGAACCCTGAAAACCGTCAGTCTGTTCCTCGCGAACAGATCCCAGAAGACATCCCGTTGGAAATGGGATTGACATTGCAAATGCAATCGCCAGATGGCGAACACGTTATGCCAGTGACCGTAGTTGAGATCAACGAAACAGAAGTGATTATGGACGCAAACCACATGCTTGCTGGCAAAGATTTAACGTTTGCGATTGAAGTTGTTTCGATCAAAGCGGCTTGAAAAAAGTTATTTAGAAAATAAATGGTCGGTTTGGAAACAGACCGACCATTTTTGTTTCGAAAGACTTTTGAAAAATAGAGTTTTTGCTTTTTTTGCGTGTTATATGCATCAAAGTTTGCTTGCCCTCACTGGAGAACAAGTCCTAGTTGCGTAGAAAAGATAGCCACTGCACTCGTCTTTTAATAATTAAGAGCTGTATTGTTTTAGCCGAATTTATAGAAACATTAATAGGCATCGTCGCTGTTTCAGCGTCGACACAGTCAGGACAGATAAATATAAATCATAAAACTACTTTGAAGTTTTTAACCGCCATAGTTTATACATTTTTAGTATTATTTAGGAACCACACACCGTCTGATATTGGACGCGCTAATTAGTGATACTTTGCGAGAAATTCAAAGATACAAAATAGAGAACCTTACGACCCAAAAGGTTCATAGTTCTGGGTGCCCCTTATTAAACAAACCGCAAAATAGTCGCCAAACCACCCACAAATAGTGCCGCGGCGCTGAAAAACCATGCACCAAGGCAAAGAAAGGCGTGGTTTTTGGACATGTGGGCGTGGGGTGCACGGCCATCGCCACCACCGGTTTTCATTAGATGTTGCACGCCGATGATGACTATAAAAATTAAAAAGAAGCGTTGTGTCAGTAGTGCTAGCAGCCCGATGAGCGTAGTTGATATGGCTAGTATGTATAAAGGTGCACGTTCGTGGAACACGGATGTAATTGACGCAGTGAGTTTGCCGCCGTCCAGTGGCCATATAGGCAATAGGTTAAAGAAGTTTAACGCACCGCATATGCTGGCGAACGTCAATAGTGGAGAGATTGCTGCTGGGAAATACTCTGCGGCAAACGGGGTTAGGCCGTAAGCGAGTAACATTGGAGCTATGCCGATTGCAGGACCCATAAGAGAGATGAAGACCTGTTCTTCTTGGGTGTCGATAGGGCGGTTAGAAATTGCGTAGCCGCCAAGCAGTGGCACCAATCGGAACCGGGCATCTGCATGTCCGGCTACTCGAAACGCTGCCACGTGACCAAACTCATGGATTAGCAGGACGGCGATCAAGGCCAGCCCAAAGGTTGCCCCAAAAAACCAGACTGCCGTTGCGACTGAGAGGATCGATATTCCTATACCCTTCAGGTCCATCCCCAGTATGGTTGTTTTGTTGCTAGATGTTAGTCCACAACGTAAAGCATAGCCTGTGGCAAGGCAGGCCGCTAATGAGCATAAAAGCAGAATAGGTGGTGTCACTATTAAATAACCTTCGGATTAATTTAGGTTATCGAGCGCTGGCATCATTATGGTATGCAACCCAGAATCGACGTGGATAATTTCGCCTGTCGTGCAAGACCCAGCATCTGAGGCTAAATAGACAGCCGTACCACCTACGGCATCTAGTGTCGCATTATGGCGCAGAGGGGCGTTTTGTTCGGCGTAGCGGAACGTTCGCCGAGCTCCTGAGATGGCGGCCCCAGCAAGAGTTTTCATCGGCCCAGGTGAGATTGCGTTGACACGAATTTGTTGTGGACCAAGGTCGGCTGCTAGATACATTGTAGCAGATTCTAAAGCTGCCTTGGCGATACCCATGACGTTATAATTTGGCGTAACTCCATGGCTGCCTTGGTATGTCAATGTCAGTAACGTGCCGCCATCTGGCATGATTTCTGCTGCACGGCGCGCCACGTCAATGAAGCTGAAACAGCTGATTGCCATGGTCGTGTTAAAGTTAACGCGACTGGTATCAGACACACGACCTGTCAATTCATTTTTGTCTGAATAGGCAATAGCGTGGACTAAAAAGTCAATCTTGCCCCATTTTTCTTTTAGTGTCGCAAAGCAAAGATCGAGTGATGCGTCATCCATCACGTCTACCTCAATTAATATGTCAGATTCCACGGTTTCAGCCAGAGGTCTTACACGTTTAAGAAGTTGTTCGCCCTGGTATGAAAAAGCTAATTCTGCGCCGGCCCTATGCATAGATGACGCTATTCCCCACGCAATGGAGCGGTTATTCGCGACCCCCATAATGAGTCCGCGTTTGCCATTCATGTCGATAGTCATATTCTAACCCTCATACTTTGAAAATAGCATGGAACCGTTGGTGCCGCCGAACCCGAATGAGTTCGTCATTATTGTATCAAGCCCAGCGTTTTCGACAAATGATGTGGCTATTTCGCCTTCGTTAATCGCGGGATCCAAAGTATCGATGTTGATGCTTGGGATAATATAGTTACCTTGAAGCGCCAGCAGGCAATATATCGTTTCCTGTGCACCAGTTGCGCCTTGGCTGTGCCCAGTCATGGATTTGGTGGAGCTGATTGGGGGGGTTGTGCCTGTTCCAAAAACGCGGCGGACGGCCTCAACCTCACCCACGTCACCGACTGGCGTAGAAGTGCCATGGGCGTTGATATAGCTGACTTTGCGACCTTCAGGGAGAGTTTTGAGCGCACCACGCATGGCACGTTCGCCGCCCTCACCGCTTGGTGCAACCATGTCTGCGCCGTCTGAAGTAGCTGAAAAACCTGTCACTTCAGCGTAAATTTTTGCACCTCGTGCCAGTGCACCGTCGAGGGATTCCAGAACCAGTATTGCGCCACCACCCGCAATTACAAACCCATCGCGATTGGCGTCAAACGCTCGTGAGGCGCGTTCTGGGGTGTTATTATATTTTGAGGACATTGCGCCCATAGCGTCAAATAAACAAGAGAGCGTCCAGTCGAGTTCTTCGCCGCCGCCGCCGAACATGATGTCTTGCGTGCCCAGTGCGACCTGCTGAGCGGCCATGCCGATACAATGGAGCGACGTCGAGCAAGCCGAAGTAATTGAGAAGTTCATACCTTTGATTTTATAGGCCGTAGCAAGGTTAGCGGATATTGTTGACGACATAGTTTTTGGCACTGCAAATGGGCCAATGCGCTTTGTTGCGCCTGTCTTAAGAACAACCTGATGTGCAGCAAACATAGCCGATGTGCTTGGTCCGCCGGAGCCTGCGATCAGGCCTGTCATTGGGTTAACAACGTCGTCTCTAGACAAACCGGCGTCTGCAATCGCTTGACCCATTGCTATGTGAGCATAGGCTGCACCCGGACCCATGAAGCGCAATGTTCGCTTGTCGACGTGGTCTGCCACGTCGATTTTGAGTGTGCCTGCAACCTGACTGCGGAACCCGTGTTCCTTCATTTTTTCAGATGCGACGACACCAGATTTTCCGGCGCGCAAGCTCGCATCTACTTCGCTGACGTTATTTCCGATGGGGGATACGATTCCCATTCCTGTGATTACAACACGGCGCATGGCTGCTCCCATTCATTTGTTTTGTTAATGTGTATGGGAGAGGGGTGGGGGGGGCAAGTGTGGGGTAGGGCGTAAATTATTGTTTGTTTAGCTGCTATTCTATGTAAAAATAAATTTTTATTTAAACGCTTCTTCAATCGTTAAACTATAACCAGTCGTTTTGAGTCTTAAGAGTGAACCAACTAGTTAAAAAGTGAACTTAAATTATGAATTTTAATCAGCGTGATATGCTGTAACGTATAAAATCTATTTTAGTCTCACTCTGCTCAAACAAATGATACCGTGGGTTTGTTCACCAATGCGGAGTTAGATTTTCACTTTCGTGTGTGTAAAAGTGTGTCGTTGTGTTAAGTGCTGAAAAACCTTATTTCTACTTACTTAGGCTTGAAACTTAAAAGTAGCGGTAAACTGGTTTTTGGCCAAGAATAACCAACGCTTTATTTATCTAATCGTTAGAGGTTGGAAGTAGGTGTCAATGATATACTATTCATATCATGCAAATTTCTATTAGAGCCAATACGCTTTTTGACTGAAATTGAGAACTTTATAAAGGTCTTACATAAGATTTTTGGAGATATGTTTAATTGAGAGATCATCGCATAATCAACTATCGCTCAATGCAACTTTCATATCTGTGACAATATATATCACTTCACCATCCGCCTTAACAATCCCATTCGCCACGCCCATCGTCAGTCGCCGTGTCTGGATAGCCTTGGTGAAATCAATGTGGTAGGTTAATATTTTGCGATCAGGTCGTACCATTCCGGTGAGTTTTACTTCACCAACTCCAAGTGCATAGCCACGCCCTTGCCAGCCACGCCAGCCTAGGTTGAAGCCTGTAAGCTGCCATAGACCGTCCAGACCTAGACAACCAGGCATGATCGGATTGCCTGGAAAATGGCAATCAAAAAACCAAAGGTCAGGTTTTATGTCGAATTCCGCTATCACATGTCCTTTTCCATGTGCGCCGCCATCCCCAGAAATTTCAGTTATGCGATCCATCATCAACATCGGGGGTTCAGGAAGTTGGGCGTTTCCCTGGCCAAAAAGCTCACCTCGGGCGCATTTTAGCAGGTCGTCACGATCAAAACTACTTGGATATTGCGACATGATGCCTGTATTCCCTGTACTATTCATAGTTATTAGTGGTTTGTTCGCATTCTGCACCTACTGCCAAACAAGGGCAAGGGGCCGCTGGCAAACAGGGCTATTTGTGTTTGGGATTGAAAGCTTGCACGATTCCCCCATATATTGTTGATATAGAACGCAGGACATCTTTATGACAAAGCAAGAAAACAAAAGCCAGATAGACCGTAGCACAGGCTGGCTCTCAGGTGCGGGGTTGCGCCCAACGCGCCAGAGAATGGCATTGGCAGAGTTGTTAGTGGGAGACGGCCGCGACCGCCACGTTACCGCCGAAAGCCTTTTTGATGCAGCGGCAAATACTGGTGGAAAGGTATCTCTGGCAACAGTTTACAACACATTGAGGGCGTTTTGTGATGCTGGCTTGCTGAGAGAGATCACAGTTGACGGATCTAAAAGTTATTTTGACACCAACATGACTGATCACCCGCATTTTTATTGGGAAGATGAGAACAGGCTGAGTGATGCACCCGCCGATCAGCTTGAGATTGCGCGTGTCCCTTACGCGCCTGAGGGCGCTGAAATTGTCTCTGTGGATGTCGTAATTCGGCTGCGTAACAGCTAGTGCATTTAGCAACGAACAAGTTATTTTATAGTTTATAAATTGAGTTTGAACTGATTTTTTTACGACTTTACTCAATACTCTGCCAAAAACTCTGCGTAAATCCACACATACCACTTGCCAACTTTTGATTACATTGCGTTAGCAGGATGCTCATAGCGATAAGTTTGCGCTCCACATCAGGCTGTAGCGCGTTTTTGTAATCTCGTTGCAGTTAATAAGATCGTTTTGCGATCGAAGCAGGGATCGTTCTGCTGGTTAAACTTCAATTTGTGTGTGAGTCTTACATTAATCAAAAATTTCGGAGTGCATCTCCAATCACTAAACTGATGTCATAGAATATGTTGTTCTACATAGCACCGCTGTATGGTCAAACAAATCTGAGGCTATCGAGGTGCCGTAGTGTACAGCGCAACTGCCACACAGTTTCGTTGAAGACGCTTTAAATCGCGCAGGTAATGTCAAAAATTTCCGCAGTTAAAATTATAGATAACTTCATTTGGGCTTGGTGAGATTAATTAACATGGGCGGGGCGGTTGAAAAGATCGTCAAAACCATTGACCTGGTTCAATGAACCCCAGTTCAAGAAGCTGTTGACTGTGCCACTCGAATGGTGCGGAGTTATGCCATTTGAAGGTGTCAATTTTGAACGTTGATCCAGAATTGCGCTTTAACGCTTTGGCAGTGCGGAATGAGCAGATAGCAGCTGTGAGGTTATTATGCCAAGGGCAGGCATAGGTATTGTATTCCGGATCGTTAAATCTGTGATCTGAAAGAAACACCAAACCTGGTTTGTTGCGAAAAATCGAAACTCGGTCGATGCGCCTACGCGAAATGGGAATGTGTTCTTCAAACCGCCAGCGCAGACCGCCGAAAAAATCTAGCTGTCGTTCCAGATGATTATTTGAGCAATCCGTGCGGGCGAGCGCGTAATATCCAGTTCTGTCTAGGTGCGCGTCTTTGACGCAAACCGCGTTGGGGTGTTGCAATAGATCGCCCGTGTAGAGATCAATTACATAGGTCAGAACCGCGCTGCGCTTTTCTTCAACGTTGAAGGTGATCATTTCACCAACGGAGCGGTGTTCCATAAACGGATAAAACAAAAACTCAGCGTTAAAGCAGTAATAAATCCATATGTCGTCTGCAGCTTTCATTATTAAGTTGAGAGCGACTTCAAGTGCTGTGGGGGTTAGCAAACTGTAGCTGACGCGAATAATTTGATTGGTTAAGTCATCGGCAATCATAAACTGGGGCATTGCAAAGACGACAGTTTGTGAAAAACCTACGTTAAGGTGGTGGCGGATAGTAGCATCTAGCTCCACTTGGTCTTCGGCAAAAATCAGTGCTATTGGCCCTTTTTTTAACAAAGGTACACTTTCTTTGATAAATGCGGAAAGGTTAAGATACGAGTTCATTTTGATGCTCTATTTAACTCGTATAATTCTGTGTTAAATTTCCATTCATTGCAAGCGTAGTTGGTGTGGGTTAACTGGCGCACTAATCTATTAGAAAGCTGTCCCTATGTCTGAATCTGACTCTAACGATAATTCATCTCCAAAAAAGCTCTTCATTAAAACTTATGGCTGCCAAATGAATGTTTATGACAGTGAACGCATGGCCGAGAGTCTTGGTTCGCACGGATATGAGACCACGAATGTGGCAGCAGAAGCGGATATGATTCTGTTAAATACCTGTCATATTCGCGAGAAAGCTGCCGAGAAGGTTTATTCTGAACTGGGGCGGCTGAAGTCTCTTAAATTAGAAAATCCAAACTTGAAAATCGGTGTTGCGGGGTGCGTTGCGCAGGCTGAGGGCGCTGAAATCATGCGCCGCCAGCCTATGGTTGATCTGGTCGTCGGCCCACAAAGCTATCACCGTTTGCCGAGCATGGAGCAAGCTGTGGCGCGCGGAGAAAAGGCGTTGGACACTGAATTTCCCGAGGATGACAAATTTGAGACGCTAAAATCACGATCTAAGGCTAGGCGCGGGCCAACTGCTTTTTTGACAGTTCAAGAAGGATGTGACAAATTTTGTTCATTTTGCGTGGTGCCCTACACGCGAGGATCAGAAGTTAGCCGCCCTGCCAATCGTATCATCCGCGAGGCGCAAGAATTAGTTGAGGTTGGAGTGCGCGAGATCACTTTGCTGGGTCAAAACGTCAACGCTTATCACGGGCATGCAGGCGGTTTGGCGGGATTGATCTGGGATCTTGATAAGGTCGATGGTTTGGAGCGAATTAGGTTCACAACAAGTCATCCTAACGATATGGATAGTGCATTGATCGATGCACACGGCACCTGCAAAAAGTTAATGCCTTATCTACATCTGCCGGTGCAATCGGGGTCTGACAAAGTGCTAAAGGCGATGAACCGCAAGCACACTCGAGAGCAATACTTCGCTTTGATTGAACAGATCCGCGCTGCGCGCCCTGACTTGCTGTTGTCCGGTGACTTCATTGTAGGTTTCCCTGGTGAGACCGAAGCTGATTTCGAAAGCACGATGGATTTGGTGCGTACTGTAAAATATGGACAGGCCTATTCGTTTAAATACTCTACTCGTCCTGGCACACCCGCAGCGGAACGTGAGCAGGTTGATGAAGACGTGAAACTTGAGCGCCTGCATCGTCTTCAAGCGCTGCTTGGAGATCAGCAACGCGAAATTCAGAATTCAATGATAGGACGCACGGTAAAGGTTCTGTTTGAAAAAAAAGGCCGCGAGTCAAAGCAAATGATCGGCAAGTCCGAATATCTACACGCAGTCTTTGCGGATACGACCGACGTGAAAGTTGGTGATTTGCGCGACGTTTGTATAATTAAATCTGAAAGCAATTCGCTTGGTGGTGAAATCTGCTGATCGCTAATTCTTGATGCTTTGCATCCTTTAAGAATATGTTAAAATTGAATATAATGACGTATCTAGAAATTAATTAACTAAGTTTTCTCCTCATCACAGCTGAGTTTAACGCAGCATGTGGTGTTTTTTTGCTTTTTTTGGGCCTAAAGTTTGTTAACCTTTCACAAATGTTTAGAAATTAAAATTCTAGGCAGCACCCCTATGTGTCCAATGTTTGGACAGACATTATAAGAGGATGTGGAAACAGTGAAAAATAAAATGAGTAAAATAATACTGAGAAGGCTCGCTGGCGCGATCTTGGTAGGGCTGTGGATGGTGACGCCTGCCGCAACACAACAGACAATAGCCAGTCAAAGTTACAAGCCGACAATCTGGGTTGATCCTGATGGATGTACTCACTGGGTAATGGATGATGGCGCAGAGGGCTACATGTCTCCGCGCCGCAATCGCGATGGATCGCCGATGTGTACTCGCAGCGAGATTTGCGGTGTGATACCTACCGACACATTGTTTGAAAATGATGAGCCGCAGATTTCAAATGATGACAAACAACGTTTAGTAGTTTTTTTCCAGCAGGCAGATGCGTTTGGATTTTTGATTTATGGGCACACGGACAGTAGTGCGTCTGACGAATATAACATTAACTTGTCTAACCGCCGCGCGAATTTGGTGGCTGAGATTGCACAGGAAGCAGGTACGCGCATTGTAGACGTTCGTGGTTTTGGTGAGCGACGCCCAATCGCATCCAATTCCACCAACGATGGCCGTGCGCAAAACCGTCGTGTTGAAATTTATTGTATTCGCTAAGGAGCCAAACAGATGAAAATAATTAAAATTTTGGTGATGACTTTTTTTGGTCTGTCTGTAGCGAGCTGTACCATTGAAGGTGGCCAGAGCCTTGAAACCGATAGTTGGATCGACGCTAAAAACCTTACACAGCTTGTAGCAGGTATTTGGGTTGATCCGAATGGGTGTGATCATTGGATGATTGACGATGGCTTAGAGGGGTATTTGTCCGAGCGTTTGACACCTGATGGGCGTCCAGTTTGTTCGGGCGTCGCCCCTTCTTCGACAGTGACTGGCCCGTTTCAAGCAGGTTCGAAAATCCCTGATATTTTATAATTTTAAATAACGCAAAAATGAAAAGGTCCGCAACACTGTCTGTGGGGCTTTTTCGTTCTAATTGATGTTTTAGCATTTGCATAAAATCGTGTGAGTTGTAACCTTTAGATAAACACTAATTTTCGGAGAGTTGATTGGCCACCACAACAATGCCCCCAACCGCATACGAACTGGACGCAGCACCTGTGGTGTTCGAATTTCCAGATAACTTTCTTTTGATTGATTTGTGCGGAGAGCACGACCGAAACCTCGCTGACGTCGAACTGAAACTTGGTGTGCAAGTTGTACGGCGAGGGAACTGTCTGTCTATTCATGGCGATCCTGAGGCATCCAAAGAGGCTGGTGAAGTTCTAACAGCATTGTATGAGCGCCTCGAGGCCGGCCGCGCGTTGGAACCAGGTGATATCGACAGAGAGTTCCGCATGGGCGCTTCTGAAAAGGGGACTGGCACTTCAATTGGAGATCAGATGGATCTTGGCGTGGGTGATCGTGTCGAGATCAAGACGCGCAAGAAGATGGTAGAGCCGCGTACTGGTGCACAAAAAACCTATGTGAAATCTCTTTTTAAAAATGAACTAGCTTTTGGAATTGGACCAGCTGGAACGGGCAAGACCTATCTGGCAGTCGCGGTGGGAGTGAACCTGTTTATTAGTGGACACGTGGACAAAATAATTCTGTCGCGTCCGGCTGTTGAAGCGGGTGAAAAGCTTGGGTATCTGCCGGGTGATATGAAGGACAAAATCGATCCTTATATGCAGCCATTGTATGACGCGTTAGATGATTTTCTTCCAAAAAAGCAGATCGAAAAATTAATCGAAGAAAAAAAGATAGAAATTGCGCCGCTGGCTTTTATGCGTGGTCGCACATTAAGCCATGCTTTTGTAGTGTTGGACGAAGCGCAGAATGCCACGACGATGCAGATGAAAATGTTTCTGACCCGCTTGGGAGAAGGGTCGCGCATGGTCATAACTGGCGATCGCACCCAGATAGATTTGCCTCGCGGTGTCAGTTCTGGCCTTCGTGATGCCGAACGGCTGTTATCGCATATTCCGAAGATTGATTTTAATTACTTCACATCCAAGGACGTTGTGCGCCATCCGCTTGTGGCGGCAATTATTGAGGCCTATGAAGCAGATGAGCCAGCGACGTGATCATCGAGTGTGTGATTGAGGATGATCGCTGGGTTGGGCTGGATGTATTGGCTAATCGTGCGGCATCCGCTTCGCTGTCAGGTGTTGGATTGGAGGCGTCAGGGTTTGAAATTTGCCTTTTAGCCTGTAATGATAGCCGCATTTGTGCGCTCAACGCTGATTTTAGGCAAAAAGGTACGGCGACGAATGTGTTGTCTTGGCCATCAAAGGAGCGCGGGGCCGACGAAGATGGCTTTATGCCTTTTCCACCGCAGTTGCCCCAAGACGCTGAACTGGGTGATATTGCGATTTCCTATGACACCGTCGTGCGGGAAGCTGCTCAATCGAGTACACCGTTTGCGGACCATGTGTCACATCTGATAGTACATGGAATCCTTCATTTGTTGGGGTTCGATCACCTTCGTGAGGGAGATGGTGCATTAATGGAAAGATTAGAGACAGAAATCCTTGGTGAACTGGACATCCCTGACCCATATTAGTAGGCACAACTTTCTTAGGCGCGCAATCTGCGGCCCTCATTGGAAACATAGAGAATGGGCGACACGACAAGCGGTTCTTCTAGTGCAGTGAATAACAAGCTGCCTGATACCCGAACGATTGAGCGTGGCTTTTTCGGCCGTATTGTCGAGGCGCTAAGCCCCTCTGACACCCTTAAAGAAGTGACGCCCGTGGCCGGATACGTCCAGCGTGAAGCACGTGGAATGATGAATTTAGGCCGTATGCGGGTTGAGGATGTGATGATACCAAAGGCTGATATTGTTGCAGTTTCTGTGATGATCAGCCGCAATGATCTTGTTCAGGTTTTCCGTGACAACGGCATGACACGGCTGCCAGTTTTTGACGGCACGCTGGACACGCCAATCGGGTTTGTGAACCTGAAAGATTTCGCCTTGAAGTATGGGTTTAATGGAAAGTCAAAGACATTTGATTTGCGAGACCTTTCACGTGAGTTGCTGTTTGTGCCGCCGTCAATGCCACTTGGTGTCTTATTGCAAAAGATGCAGGCGGAGCGGATTCACATGGCACTTGTCATAGATGAATATGGTGGGACTGATGGACTTGTGACGATTGAGGATCTGATCGAACAGGTCGTCGGAGAGATCGAGGATGAGCACGACACTGACGAAGACGCGTTGTGGGTAGAAGAGAAGCCTGGAGTTTATATGGTGGAATCCAAGACACCGTTGGATGAATTTGAGGCTGAGATCGGGATGATGCTTACTGAACACCACGACATTGATGAAGAAGAAATCGATACGCTTGGAGGCTTGGTATTTATGCTGGCTGGTCACGTGCCAGCGCGAGGTGAGGTTATTATGCATCCTGAAGGACCGGAGTTTGAGGTCGTAGAGGCTGACCCTCGTCGTATCAAACGGCTGCGTGTACGCATAGCCGGATCTGCACCCAGCTGAGCATGCCATGATAATGCACCCCAGTGATTTGGCTGCGCGGTTCATGGCATCACGGAGGGTCGTGAGATGGCTAGTTCCTCTTGGGTTAGGCGTGTTTGCATCTCTTGGTCATGAAACGTGGATAAGTGGAATATTTGCTGTTTCTACATCGCTAATTCTGGCGTTTTTGATCGTCCCCACTCATCCCCGCGAAGCTGCGTGGTTTGGCTGGCTGCTTGGTCTGAGTTATTTTGCAGTGACAATGCGCTGGCTGGTAGAGCCATTCTTGGTGGACCCTGTGCGACACGGCTGGATGGCGCCATTTGCGATTATATTCATGGCGGGGGGGCTGGCCCTGTTTTGGGCGTTTTCGTTTTGGCTGGCCCGATGGATCGCTGGACGAGGTGCGTTGGTGATGATGTGGCTTCCGATTACGCTAGCGGTGATGGAACTTGCGCGTGGCCATGTTTTAAGCGGATTTCCTTGGGGTTTGCTGTCTTATACATTAATCGGTGGTTCGGGTGACGTCTTGTTCGCAAGTTTTGGTCCTTATGGGACAACCCTATTATTGATAGCGATCGCTGGATCAATAGCCTATTGCCTGTCCGCTGGTAGTTGGCGAATTTGGGTTGGTCATGGGGCTGTATTCATCTTCATTACCAGTCTGATCATATGGTCTGTTGCGGAAGAAGTAATATTAGTGCCGCAAACAACACAAACGGTTGTGCGTCTGATTCAGCCCAACGCTCCACAACACCAAAAGTGGGATGGCGATTGGATGACAGTTTTTTTTGACCGGGCCATTGAACAGACGGCCGCTGGCGAAGCACCTGATGTCATTGTCTGGCCGGAAACGTCGATCCCTGCTTTGCTGGATTATGCTCAACCTTGGATTGAAAAAATGTCGATTGCCGCGCGCGGTGCGCCGACTGTGGCGGGTATTCAACGGCGTGAGGGTAATAACTATTTTAATTCGGCCATTTTGATCGAAGGGCCGCAAACAGTCACTGCAATTTCTGACAAATCCCATTTAGTGCCGTTTGGCGAATACATCCCGTTGTCATGGCTGCTTAAACCGCTTGGGCTTGGCACACTAGTTGATCAAGTTGTAGAATTCACACCCGGTTCTGGTGATGGAATGATGCATATTGACGGACTTGGTTTAGTGCGGGTGTTGATCTGTTATGAGGGGATTTTTCCAGAGGATATGCAACGTGATGATGTGCGGCCTGACGTTTTGTTGATTATTACAAATGATGCATGGTTCGGCAAAGGTGCAGGGCCACGTCAGCATTTGCGGCAGGCGCAAGCGCGCGCGGTTGAACAGGGTTTGCCGGTGATACGAGTAGCCAATACCGGAGTTTCTGCCGTCATCTCACCTTGGGGAGACATTATTGAGCAGCTTCCCCTAAACGAAGCGGCATATCTTGATGTGATGATTCCTATGGCGTTGCCACCAACTCTGTATGCTCGTATCGGTGATTGGCCACTGACAGTGTTGCTAACTTTCTGCATATTGGTGGGTTGGATTGCGCGTTGGTGGTTTGTCGTTGACCCAACTGAGCGTCAGCGGTAATCGAGATATGAGATATTTTGTCCACAACGGCTTCCTGGCGTGGATCGACATTTAACCTGGAGCAGTCCCATGACACGTAACAACTATATATTTACCTCGGAATCTGTATCTGAGGGGCACCCTGATAAATTGTGCGACCGAATTTCGGACGCTGTCCTTGATGCGATGATTTCCGTAGAACCTGAAGCCCGTGTAGCAGCTGAAACATTTGCCACGACTAATCGTGTAATAATTGGAGGTGAAATTGGGTTGTCCGACCCATCCAAGTTGGCAGCCATGATGGACGGTATTGATGGAATTGCGCGCGAGTGCATCAAAGACATTGGCTATGAGCAGGAAAAGTTCCATTGGAATGAGGTTGAGGTTACAAATCTGTTGCACGAACAATCCGCTCACATCGCCCAAGGTGTAGATGGGGCGAACAACAAAGACGAAGGCGCGGGCGATCAAGGCATCATGTTTGGTTATGCCGTCACGGAAACCCCAGAATTAATGCCTGCCCCGGTTCATTATGCCCATGCGATACTGCACCGTTTGGCAGAGGTGCGCAAAAACGGTAAAGAGCCAACGCTAGGCCCAGACGCCAAATCGCAGTTATCCGTGCGTTACAAAAATTCTTTGCCAGTTGGCGTTTCATCTGTCGTGCTCTCGACGCAGCACCTTGACGAAACGATGACCAGCGCGGATGTACGCGCTGTTGTTGAACCCTATATCCGAGAGGTTCTCCCTGAGGGTTGGATTGATCTCAATACAACTTGGCACGTGAACCCAACGGGTAAGTTTGTGATTGGTGGGCCAGATGGCGATGCAGGCCTTACGGGTCGTAAGATCATCGTCGATACTTATGGTGGTGCAGCACCTCACGGTGGTGGTGCGTTTTCTGGCAAAGATCCGACGAAAGTTGACCGGTCTGCTGCCTACGTTGCGCGGTACTTAGCAAAAAATGTTGTTGCTGCTGGCATGGCGACACGCTGTACTGTGCAATTGTCCTATGCTATCGGAGTGGCTAAGCCACTGTCGATCTATGTGGACACGCACGGCACTGGTGAGGTTGAGGCATCTGCGATCGAGAGAGCAATCCCTAAGGTTATTGATCTTACACCGCGCGGCATTCGTACTCATCTTCAATTGAACAGACCAATTTACCAGCGCACCGCAGCATACGGTCACTTTGGTCGTGCACCGCAAGCAGATGGTGGATTTTCTTGGGAAGCAACAGATTTGGTTGACGCCCTAAAGGGTGCCTTTTGAAGGTTTGACGGTTGGAAATTTGTGGTGTTGAGAATTTGTTGATGTGTCGCTAATGGACAGTATGGTAAATACTGAACGCCCACATCGTAATTTTTATGGCCGTCGAAAAGGTAAGCACCTTAAGCAAAGCCATGAGGTTTATCTCAACGAAGATTTGACGGCACTGTCCCCGGGGATTGTGTCGTGGGAGGCCAACCCTAGGCGCGATTATCTCGATCTTGAGGGGTTGTTTGCTGGTCGCGACATTTGGCTTGAGATTGGGTTTGGTGGTGGTGAACATGTTATCCATCAAGCTTTTGAAAATCCGCAAGTTGGGATCATCGGCTGTGAACCCTACATAAACGGTGTCGCAATGTTGCTAGGTAAAATTCGAAAGGCCAGCGTTGGTAACCTAAAAATCTATCCAGGTGACGTGCGTGACATGTTTGACGTATTACCGGAAGACTCGATTTCCAAAGCGTTTCTACTGTATCCTGATCCTTGGCCAAAGGCGCGCCATCATCGCCGCCGCTTTGTGACATCCGAACACTTGGAACCACTGGCTCGGGTATTAAAAAGTGGCGCTGAATTCCGTGTTGCCACGGACATTCCCGACTATGTGCGCCAGACTTTAGAAGAAGTGCCCAACACAGGATTTGATTTGATCGATCAAGGTGCAGAGCCATGGGAAGATTGGATTTGCACCCGATATGAGCAAAAGGCATTGCGCGAAGGTCGTACACCACATTATTTGACGTTTCGAAGGCTGTAATTTTGGGAGTTCCTGGCGGCTGTTTGTTTACGAAGATGAAGCAATGCAGTGGACCTTAACTGCAGTGAAGTTTATGAGTTCACAACAGATTTAAAAGGAAATGCTATGTCGAGCCACGGAAACCCAATTGTGATGAAATCCAGCAAAGGTGGACCTTTGCTGGGTGAGGCGCATGTTCCAGGAGATAAATCAATCTCGCACCGATCCTTGATTTTAGGTGCTTTGGCGGTGGGTGAGACTAAGATTTCTGGATTGCTGGAAGGCCAAGATGTGCTGGATACCAGTCAAGCCATGGAAGCGTTTGGTGCGGAAGTTATCAACCATGGTGGCGGTGAATGGTCTGTGCATGGTGTTGGGGTTGGTGGTTTTTTTGAACCAAGCAAAGTTATTGATTGTGGCAATTCTGGCACGGGGGTACGCCTGATTATGGGCGCGATGGCGACTTGTGATATGACGGTGACGTTTACTGGAGATGCGTCGTTGAATGGCCGTCCAATGGGGCGCGTTACAGATCCATTGGCTTTGTTTGGCACTGCCGCCTTTGGCCGCGCTGGTGGCCGTTTGCCCATGACGATTGTGGGGGCAAAAGAACCTGTTCCTGTCCGTTATGTGGTTCCTGTTCCATCTGCGCAGGTGAAATCTGCCGTTTTGTTGGCTGGTTTGAATGCAACTGGCGAAACTATTGTTATTGAGAAAGAAGCGACGCGCGATCATACGGAACGTATGTTAGTGGGTTTTGGCGCTGATTTGACGGTTGAAGACACTGTAGAAGGGCGGATGATTACGCTGGTTGGTCAGCCAGAGCTGAAGCCGCAGACGATTATTGTGCCGCGTGATCCGTCTTCTGCAGCATTTCCTGTTTGTGCTGCATTGTTGGCTGAAGGATCTGACGTGTTGGTGCCTAATATTGGGTTGAACCCTACTCGTGCTGGGGTGTTTTACACGCTGCAGGATATGGGTGCAGACCTGACTTTTGAGAATATGCGTGAAGAGGGTGGGGAGCCTGTAGCAGACCTGCGCGCGCGGTATTCTCCAAATATGCTTGGGACTGTGGTGCCCCCTGAGCGCGCTGCGTCGATGATTGACGAATATCCGGTGCTGTCGGTAGTTGCTGCATTTGCTAGCGGCCAAACGGTCATGAGTGGCGTCAAAGAATTGCGTGTCAAAGAAAGTGATCGGATTGATGCGATGGCCAATGGTTTGCGCGCCGCTGGTGTAACTGTTGATGAGGGGCCTGAATGGTTTACAGTTACGGGACTTGGCTTTGGTAATGTCGCAGGTGGGGTTACTGTTAAAAGCTGTTTGGATCATCGGATTGCGATGGCATTTTTAGTGATGGGACTGGCGACTAACGCACCGATGTCCGTTGATGACGGTGGGCCCATTACCACGTCTTTTCCAACTTTTGAAAGTCTGATGAAAGACCTTGGCGCGGAGATCGTGCGGCAAAACGCGTGATTGCCCTTTTGTGCTGATTTGCTGGCTGAACGGCGATCTGGAATATCTGATTATGGGAGCAGCATTGTTTTACTGTGAGTTCCCAGACGGCAGTTGCTTATTGCGGCTAGGCTTATATTTGAAAGGATATGTTGGGCAAAGAATTATGCTGTTTTTGGACGTATTTAATGAATTTGTAAGGGATGCCCATATATGGATCTTTGGAGTCTACATTCGTGTTTTTGTCATGACGCATGTAAAGTGGTACCGGTTAGGGTAGCGTTACTTTGTGGCAGGGTTCGCTAAGTTATATGCAGTTATTAATCTGGCTGAAAACGTGTTGATTTTACGCAAGCTAGATACCCGTGATGTTCTGGTTGAGCATATTGCAGTGGCGCATCAGTTAACTGTAGACAAATTTGCGTCACTTTATTTATGTTTGTTGTTGCTGATCATACCATTGAGGAGATCCCAGAAATGAATTCTGCACCATTTATAGTTGCGATTGATGGGCCGGCTGCTGCGGGTAAGGGCACGATTTCTAAAGCAGTTGCTGCGTATTTTGGCTTTTCGCATTTGGACACTGGGCTGTTGTATCGCGCAGTGGGTGCGAAGGTTTTGAATGGTATGGATGCATTAAAGGCAGCGCAAACGCTGGATATCGCTGATCTCGCAAGCCCAAATTTACGAAGTCCAAATGTTGCTCAGGCTGCTAGCATTGTGGCGGTAGACATAGACGTTCGTGCGGCCTTGGTCGCATTTCAGCGCCAGTTTGCGGTGCGCGACGGTGGGGCGGTGCTGGATGGACGTGATATTGCAACGGTGATTTGCGTGGACGCAGATGTGAAGTTGTTCGTTACGGCGTGTCCAATTAAACGCGCGAAGCGACGGATGGATGAATTAAATGCGAAGGGCATGGAGTTGGCGTTTGTTGACGTTCTGGCTGATGTCGAAGTGCGTGATAAACGCGACCGCGACCGCGCGACAGCTCCGTTGAAGTCTGCAGATGATGCAGTGATATTGGATACTACTGACTTGACAGTGGATGAAGCGATTGCGCGTGCGATTGAATATATCGCGGCTGTGCGCTCATAAACGGCCACTGCAATGTGCTCTGTTTGTTTGTTTGAGGATAAGCTGTCTCACACAGAGAGACCTCAAATGTTTAGTCTAAGAATTATGCACGACGCCGGATTGATTGACTGCCAGTATCACTGGTACTGATCCAAATGCATTGACAAACCGTGACGAAATTTCGACACATATATTAAATATATCCCTGCGCTGGTTGTCGTATCGAACGTGGCGAAGCAAATGGGTTCGAGTGTGCCGAGTGTAAACATTTATGGGGTAACGCCTGATAAGATGAGCTGCATGATTTAGCCAAATTTTGATGCTTGGTATGCTATGGCACATTGGCATTTTGAAGGTGAGGTACCTAGCTAGTCGCATGAAGAACTTTTGTAAGGCTTGTAGCAGTCAGTGAAGTTCGCCGTACGGTACGCTGTTTTCTTTTGGGAGGGAGGTATTAGAGTTTATGATGCGTTGTTTGGTGCCATGTTGAAACGCGGGTAAGATATTTAAAGATGGGTCCTATGGTCGGCGAGCGTTGGTGAAGCAAGGTGTGGAATAGCGTTGAAGGTCATTAGAAATATACCTTCTGGACGGATCGCAAACCTGTGTAAGGACGAATTGTAGATTGGCAACAAGATATGCGCCATTTGGTGCGTGCTGAGGCCAAGGGTCGCTCGCATCACCATAGAAATCACTCCTGCTGAAGTCACACACAGCATACGCTTTCCGGGCTTTGCAGTCTCGGCCAATGCAGTTTGGATACGGGTTTCAAACTTGGCAAAAGGTTCCGCGCCATTAATTTTTGTCTGTTCCCACGCGGCGAGGGTTTGGGGCATGTGTATTGCGAAATCTTTAGGGCTATTTGGTGGGGCAATATCGTGTTTGACTTGCATGTCGCGGACCAGTGCAAAGTATTCCATTTCGTTGAGGCGTTCGTCAAATATTGCGGGGGTGTAGCCTATGCCCGCAACAGTTTCACGGTGGCGGCGCATAGTGCCAGATAAGACCAGATCGAAGGGGTCTTCATAAGCGCGCAGCCAGTCACCCAAAAGAGCAGCTTGGGTATGGCCGAGGTCGGACAGGAGATCGTAGCCTTCTTCGGTCGTCGCGCCGGAGTTGGCTTGTCCGTGGCGTATGAGAATGAGTTCGCCCATTAGTTCTCCAATTCACTTTGAAGTTTGGGGTTAGCCCAGAGTTTGAAAATATGGAACTCAATTAGTGCGCTCTTAGACGGAAATTGATCAAAGCAAGCTTTCCAAGACGTATTGAAAAGGTTTTGGGAGTGGGAACTTTTCGGCCAGCCGAAGACGGCTTTTTACCACAACGCAGAACAAATTTCTCGTACCACTTTGCGGGCCAGACCGCGTATGGTGCAGATCTGAGGGGCGAACATTCGTCAAGTAGTAAATGATAGATCGTGGTCATAAAATGGCCAACGGATAAGTGTGTGAAGGGTTCCATCTGCGCGATGCTGATTCCATAGCGTACTGGGTCAGCCACGATACTAACTGCGAGTGCAGGGAAGCACTGGTTTCAAAATAAGTGGAGTAATTATATCTAAATGTTGTTTTGCGATTATTGATGTTGGGATCCGCGGCGCTGTTAATTTCAAGAGAGTTGCACAGAATGGCTCAGCAGTTCACCAGATTTATTTTGGTGTGGTAGAAAGTGCGACGAATGAGTGTCGCTTTGTAGCACAATGTGCGTGGAAATGATGACCATTCATTAATGATAACGGATGGTGGACGCCATAACTTCGAGCATCCGGAACATAAAATCCTTACCCTTCGTCTTTGAAGTGTATGCAACGGATGGGTTGACCGTTTGGGCGGCACTGGCGCAAGTTGTGGCTATGAAAAAATTAAAAGTATTGAGTGCTGACATGGTCGCTGTTGCCCGCGCCCGCATTGAAGAAATTGAGACGACGGATTTGATTGCTATGGTTGATGATCCTGAGGTTGTGATAGTGGATATTCGCGATGTGCGTGAACGCGGTCGAGGATATATCCCGGGTAGTATTCATGCTCCGCGTGGAATGATAGAGTTTTGGGTCGATCCAGACAGTCCGTATTTTAAGCCGGTGTTTGGGCAGGATAAAAAGTATGTGTTTCACTGTGCGTCTGGGTGGCGGTCCGCACTGACTGTTGCGACCTTGCAAGATATGGGGTTTGATGCTGCTCATCTGCGTTTAGGGTTTAATGCATGGGCTGATGCGGGTGGTCCAGTTGATGTTTCTGATGCAAAGCTGTGACACGGTGTTATATGGCTAAATAAACCTTAGCTGAGAGTATCAAATGTCTGATTTGAAAATCCAATGCCCAACCTGTTCCAGTGAGATCGAACTTACCGAACAATTAGCGGGACCTCTTGTTGCAGATCTAAAATCCACTTTCAAGGATGAATTGGCCAAGCGTGAGGTCCAGACAGCGCAGGCAATTGCTGAGGCTGAGTCCCGCGCAAAGCTGGCTGGCAAGGCTGAGGCCAGCGCAGACCAGATTGCGCTGCAGGAACGTGTCAAAGAACAGGATGCGAAATTGCGCTTAGCGCAGGCAGCTCAGTTAGCTGCGATGAAGCGTGAACAAGAATTAAAAGACAAAGAGGCTGAGATTGACCTGACTGTCCAGAAGATGATTGCGATAGAGCGCGACGCGTTGAGTGAGAGGCTGTCCAAGGATGCTGATGAGAAAGCTGCGCTTAAAGTGGCAGAACAAGCGCAGATGATTGACGGAATGAAAAAGCAGATTGAGGCGCTCAAGCAGAAGTCCGAGCAGGGGTCGATGCAGACTCAAGGTGAGGCGGCCGAGATGGTGCTTGAAGAAACTCTGGCACAGGCGTTTCCCTTGGATGGATTTTCTCCTGTCGCCAAAGGCGTTGGCGGTGCTGATGTTCGTCAGGACGTGATGGCGAACGGGGCTATTGCAGGACGAATTTTGTGGGAAAGCAAACGCACGAAAAATTGGACGGCAGCTTGGTTGGCCAAACTGCGTGATGATCAACGCGCGTCGGGTTGTGAAGTGGCGGTGATAACTTCCATGGCATTGCCAGACGGTGTTGACAGCTTTGGAATTGTCGATGGTATTTGGGTCTGTTCGCCACGCTATGCAGTGCCCTTGGCAACGTCATTGCGTCATGGCTTAATTGAGGTCGCGGGCGCAAAAGGTCGTGCATTGGGTCAAGAGACGAAGATGGAAATGATCTATGATTATTTAACTGGAACGCAGTTTAAGCAGCGTGTTGATGCGATTGTGGAAAGGTTTGAAGACATGCAGGACAACCTTCGCAAGGAACGTATATTCATCGAAAAGCAATGGGCCCTGCGGTCCAAGCAGATTGATCTGGTGATTGCGTCAACGGTTGGGATGCACGGGGATCTGCAAGGCATTGCAGGGCGGTCTATGCCTGAGATTGCAAGTTTGGATGCTTTGGCGCTGGGCGTAGATCGAGATAAGCTTTAGGGGATGAAAAGTTTGTTAATGTCTCGGACATTTGCTTCTTAGCATAGTGGGTGCTGCTGCCTTTTCGCTTAACGGATTAATTTTTTTGAAATAATTTCGCGTTATGAGTAATCGCATCACGGGGTGTATGCGGTAATGACATCATTATATGGAGAGCCGAGCTGGGCTGTGCTGACCTCACAGTTACAGACATATTAATTGGCGTAAGACGCCACAACTTCGATGCGCGTTAGTATCAATTCTGAAATAACTGCAATTTCAAACCCTACGGCTTATAATCTGTCGTGAATGTTGAGTGCTTAGGCATGAGTGTTGTGTATGCTTGGATAGCTGAGTCGGTCGATTTTTACGCGATTGGGGGGGGCTGGTGAAATGCGTAAAACTGTCAATGCGATAGTTTTTGATGTCTTTCCCCAAAGCACCATTAAGCCAAATCATGAGACTTGCGCCGTAACCAACTAGCGGGCGGGTTTCAACTTTTTGTACGCGGTAGGTCTGGATTGCAGTTGTCGTTATCCTTGAATTCTCTTCGGCAATTAGTGACCGATGGCTTCACTGTTTAATGTTTCGCTGCGTAAGCCTGTTGGTATTAAATCAAGGCCCTGGCCTGAAGCGTCTTAGTCCGTTCGTTCTGCTAAAATTCGCGAGCACAAAAGGCCTACTGATAGCGTCCTGTGAAACTGTATGAGCAGTTTTTCGTTACAACGTCATCGCTCACTTAGGTCTTTCTAAAAAGTTCTGCAAAGCGTTGTCTTATCCGTGTGAGATAGCATTGGCGTGGTCTTTAAGTGGGTGGCCATGGGGGTGAAAATTTCAGAAATATTTTGCTAACGTGAAAAGCCTGTGCAGCTTCAGCTTCGTTTTAAAGACATTTCATGGAAAGGCCAAAATCATGCTAAGGGTTCTGCAAGATTTTGACACGCTGCCAAATTTGGAGCAAAATTCATTGTAAATTGATTAAGTGCGAACTGGTAAAGTGAGCCTTTGGATCCAAATATGGTGTAACATTTCTTTGGTTTTAAGTTTAATATTGCCCGCCGAATATTTGAGACACCTGCCAGCCCAGACCTGCTGTCCAAAATCTGTCATGATCGCGGTGGATTTAGTTGAAAAAATTATCGAACATTTTTCTTTGTTTAAACAGTATTATTACCGAATGTTTAATCAATTAATCAATTAATCAATTGAATAATTGAGCAATCGATCAAGAAAGAGCAAAAAAACTGGGATATTTAAAAATAGGAAATCAACATGACTAACTTTCCATCACATGATCTGGCCACTGCCCCTGAAGGATCCAAGCCACTACTTGAAATATCACAAGCTGCATTTGGTCGTTTGCCCGGTTTACACAAGGTGATGTCGGATAGCCCACAGGTGCTTGAAGGATATCAGGTACTGCACAAACTTTTTACTGAAACTAATTTTGATGCCGACGAAATGACAGTTATTTGGCAGACGATTAACGTTGAAAACGAATGTCATTACTGCGTTCCAGCCCATACTGGAATAGCTAAGATGATGAAGGTAGATGATAATATAACGCAGGCCTTGCGCGATGAGAAGGCTTTACCAAGCGCAAATTTAGAGGCGTTGCGCACTTTTACACTGCAGGTTTTACGTCAGCGCGGTGTTGTGAGCGAAGAGCAGTTTGATGCGTTCTTTGCGGCTGGTTACAGCCATCGCTCAACGTTGGATGTCGTGCTAGCTGTCGCACAAAAGACGATGTCGAATTACATCAACCATTTTGCACAGACGACTGTTGATGAACCGATGCAAGGGTTCCTGTGGGAACGTGGCGACATACCGATCGTGACTTAACGAACTAACCCCGCCATCAGTTGGGCGCATTTGTGTCGTACGGTTGATGGCGCTCTACCCCTTGCGAACAACGAAAATTCGGCCTATATGCCGCAACGTTCAAGCATCGTTGAAAATTTCACATTGTCAAAGTCGGGATTTCCGCATCTTCTTGTGAAACTAGACGATACTTTTACGATTAAACCAGTCTATCACTTTGATGGACGTAAACCCGAAGTCCGGCGACTTCTTAGTTGCACGGCCAACAACGATCTTAGGAAACCGCGCCACATGGCTCAGAACGTATCTATGGACGAGTTTGAAGCACTCTTAAACGAAAGCTTCGAAATTGACACACCTAAAGAAGGTAGTGTTGTTAAAGGCAAAGTCATTGCAATCGAAGCAGGACAAGCAATCATCGACGTTGGCTACAAGATGGAAGGCCGCGTTGATATTAAAGAATTCGCAGATCCTGGCGAAGCTCCTGAAATTGCAGTCGGAGACGTTGTTGAAGTATTCCTTCGCTCCTCCGAAAACGCCCGTGGCGAAGCCGTAATCTCCCGTGAGATGGCGCGCCGTGAGGAAGCCTGGGATCGTCTCGAGAAAGCATATGCAGACGAAGAGCGCGTCGAGGGCGCAATCTTTGGTCGTGTTAAAGGCGGCTTTACTGTTGACTTAGGCGGCGCAGTTGCGTTTCTTCCCGGTTCACAAGTTGACGTCCGTCCTGTCCGCGATGCTGGGCCACTTATGGGTCTTAAGCAGCCGTTCCAAGTACTTAAAATGGACCGTCGTCGTGGCAACATCGTAGTATCACGTCGAGCAATTCTTGAAGAATCCCGTGCAGAGCAGCGCGCTGAAGTCATCGGCAATCTGATTGAAGGTCAGGAAGTTGACGGTGTGGTCAAAAACATTACTGAATATGGTGCGTTTGTTGACCTTGGTGGAGTAGACGGCCTATTGCACGTGACTGACATGGCGTGGCGCCGTGTGAATCACCCATCCGAGATCCTCACAATTGGTGAGACGATCAAAGTGCAGGTTATCAAGATCAACAAAGAAACTCACCGTATCTCTCTTGGGATGAAGCAGTTACAGGACGATCCTTGGGATGCCGTTTCTGGCAAGTACCCGCTCGATTCAGTACACATGGGTCGTGTGACAAACATTACTGACTACGGCGCATTTGTTGAGCTGGAAGCTGGAGTTGAAGGTCTTGTGCACGTATCTGAAATGTCTTGGACAAAGAAGAACGTGCATCCAGGTAAGATCGTGTCTACTTCACAAGAAGTCGAAGTTATGGTTCTGGAAATTGACGAGTCCAAACGTCGAGTTTCTCTTGGTCTCAAGCAGACGCAGCGTAATCCATGGGAGGTGTTTGCAGAAACCCATCCCGAGGGTACTGAAGTTGAAGGCGAAGTCAAAAACATCACTGAGTTTGGTCTGTTTGTTGGTCTCGACGGCGACATCGACGGTATGGTTCACTTGTCTGACCTGACATGGGAAGGCCGCGGCGAAGACGTCATTGGCGATTTCCGTAAGGGCGACATTGTGAATGCCAAGGTAACTGAAGTTGACGTTGAGAAAGAGCGTATTTCTTTATCGATCAAAGCCATGGACGGTGATCCATTCCAAGATGCAGTCGGCGGCGTTAAGCGTGGCACGATTGTGACTGTCGAAGTCACTAAAATTGAAGATGGTGGTATTGAAGTGGACTATGAAGGTGCAAAATCCTTCATCCGCCGTTCTGATCTATCCCGTGATCGTGCTGAGCAGCGCCCTGAGCGTTTCGGTGTAGGCGACAAGGTCGACGCGCGAGTAACCAATATCGACGCCAAGACCCGCCGTTTAGGTCTGTCAATCAAAGCACGTGAAATCGCGGAAGAAAAAGAAGCGGTCGAGCAGTTTGGTTCCTCTGACTCTGGTGCGTCTTTGGGTGATATCCTTGGCGCAGCTTTGAAAAAAGGTGATGGCGAATAAGTACGCGCCAAAGTGGTTACAGTGAACAAATAAAAACGAATCCCCACTGGTTTTACCAGTGGGGATTTTCTTTTTTATGGTTAAATTACCCCCGAATCAACAGCTATAACTGAAGCCTGTAAATGCGGTAGCAATACAGTTTTCAGGCCTCATTTCTAATTATGCTAGCGATTTGACTGAAATTTAGTGAAATTGTGGTGATTTTTTTTGTATAAGGTTCTTTCGTGATTGTAATTTCTTACCTATAGTAATTCAATAATATGCTTTTGAGCCAATACCTATGTCAAAATGATACTGATGGGGAAGAACACCAAATGATTCGATCTGAATTGAC
Source organism: Octadecabacter sp. (assembly GCA_047635635.1). Classification (GTDB taxonomy): domain Bacteria; phylum Pseudomonadota; class Alphaproteobacteria; order Rhodobacterales; family Rhodobacteraceae; genus Octadecabacter. The sequence continues at coordinate 49,333 of JBLILC010000008.1, forward strand.
CGATACAATTGCCGAACAGAACCCACATCTTTATCAACGCGACGTCGAAAAAATTGTTAACACAATTTTTGATCGGATCATTGAAGCGATGTCTGTAGGGGACCGTGTTGAATTGCGTGGCTTTGGGGCATTCTCGGTCAAAAAACGCGACGCACGCCTTGGCAGAAACCCGCGGACAGGTGAGGCTGTTCAAGTCGATGAGAAGCATGTACCATTTTTTAAAACAGGTAAACTCTTGCGGGACCGGCTTAACGAGAAGTAAACTAGTCTTATGAAATATATAAGATACACTTTTGGGGGAATTGTTGCATTTTTCCTTATAATAGTTGGTATGGCCAATCATGAGATGGTTACTCTTAGAGCTATCCCAGAAGCCTTAGCAGTTCCACTTGGGATATCACCTGACATTGAAATGCCATTGTTTATGTCGATCTTTATCGGGGTTGCGATTGGTCTACTGATAGGTTTTTTTTGGGAATGGGTTCGTGAACATCGTATTCGGGTGGATGTCCGGGATAAAAGTCGTGAAGTTATTGCTCTAAATCGTGAGATTAAAACACTTAAATCTGAAAAATATGCGGGAAAAGACGAGATTGTCGCTTTACTGGACAAAGCCAACTAAAGGCTGATGGTGCAAAATATTCAAGTAAAAATTTGTGGCCTTCGGACTGGAGCTGATGTTGCTGCAGTGGCTTCAGCAGGCGCTTCCTATGTTGGGTTTGTTTTCTATTCTAAATCCCCACGCAATGTTTCATTTCAAGAGGCAGCTTCACTGGCCTTTGATGTGCCTATGGGAGTCGCAAAAGTCGCTTTGGTAGTTAATGCAGATGATGCCTTTTTAGACAGTTTAACATCTGCTGTACCTTTAGATATTCTTCAGTTGCACGGCTCTGAAACGCCTGAGCGCGTAACTCAGATAAAGGCGCGTTACGGATTGCCCGTAATGAAGGCTATCGGGATCTCCGATGCCAGTGACCTGACGCAAATTGATGCATATGCAGATGTTGCAGATCAATTGCTGATTGATGCCAAGCCACCACAAAATGCTGAATTGCCTGGAGGCAATGGACTGGCGTTTGACTGGACTCTACTGGCTGGACGCAAATACTGGACAGTTCCATGGATGCTGGCTGGTGGCCTGACGCCTGAAAATGTGGCTGAGGCAGTACGCCTCACAGGGGCTACCCAAGTCGACGTATCCAGCGGCGTCGAGTGCGACGCTGGCGTCAAGGATAGCAGACTAATTGCGTCATTTGTGAGTGCTGCACAACTCTAGGAGCTTTACTGCCCCCTACTGCAGCGCTACATCTTTAAAATAATTACAAAGCTGAAGCTTGGAGACGCGCTATGCCTGATGATCTGATCAATTCTTTTATGACTGGCCCTGATGAAAAAGGCCGTTTTGGTGATTTTGGCGGTCGTTTTGTATCTGAGACTTTGATGCCGCTGATCCTTGAGCTAGAAGAGCGCTATGAGTTCGCCAAAACTGACGACGCGTTTTGGGCTGAAATGCACGATCTGTGGACGCATTACGTTGGCCGTCCATCGCCGTTATATTATGCTGAACGCCTTACTGAGCACTTAGGTGGTGCAAAAATTTACCTCAAGCGCGATGAATTAAACCATACTGGCGCACATAAGATCAACAACGTTTTGGGTCAGATTATTCTAGCGCGACGCATGGGCAAGACGCGGATTATTGCAGAGACTGGTGCGGGTCAGCACGGTGTGGCAACTGCGACAGTCTGCGCAAAATTTGGTCTTAAATGTATAGTTTATATGGGCGCTACAGACGTTGAACGTCAGGCACCGAACGTGTTCCGTATGAAATTGCTGGGCGCTGAAGTGATCCCAGTAACCTCTGGTCGTGGCACTCTCAAAGATGCGATGAACGATGCGTTGCGAGATTGGGTGACAAATGTACGCGACACGTTTTATTGCATTGGCACGGTCGCTGGCCCGCATCCCTATCCAGCGATGGTTCGCGATTTTCAAGCGATTATTGGCCAAGAGACCAAAGTTCAGATGCACGAAGCCGAAGGACGTTTGCCTGATACGTTGATTGCAGCCATAGGTGGTGGGTCCAATGCGATGGGACTATTTTTCCCGTTTTTGGATGATAAAGAGGTTAACATCATTGGCGTTGAGGCTGGCGGTAAGGGCGTAAATTCCAAAGTAGAACATTGCGCGTCTTTGACTGGTGGCCGCCCTGGTGTGTTGCATGGTAACCGGACATATTTGTTGCAAGACGATGATGGTCAGATACTGGAAGGCCATTCGATTTCGGCAGGGCTTGATTATCCGGGCATTGGCCCAGAACATTCATGGCTGCATGATATAGGACGCGCTCAATATGTAGCGATCACCGATGTTGAGGCACTTGAGGCTTTCCAATTATCGTGTGAGTTGGAAGGAATTATTCCAGCGTTAGAGCCCTCCCACGCACTGGCGCATGTGATGAAGATTGCGCCAGATTTGCCATCAGATCATCTGTTGGTGATGAACATGTGCGGGCGTGGCGATAAGGATATTTTTACTGTCGCCAAGGCGCTTGGCTGGGACATGACCAACGGGGCTTGAGAGAGGCAGGTGGGGTTTCCTCTGACGTTCAAATCAAGACTGAACAAAGCCAGCCTTGATTTGAAGCACTTTCATGTCCGTGGCGCTCAATACTTTTCACTCAAATGACAAACGAAAAGTTTGCGTTTTTTTTAGTCGATTGCCGAATACTGTTTCAACACTGCCAAAGGCACAATTTCCAACGCCTTTGCATGTGTAGCGGTTAAATTTACTATTGGTGCACAGCCTTCCTCGTGGGCTTGCAGGAAACGCGATGCACATAAGCACCAGCCTTCGCCGGCCTTTAGGCCGGCAAAGGCGTACTCGGGTCGTGGTGTGGATAGGTCGTTGCCTACGTATTTTGAATAGGCAAGGAATTCTTCTGTCAGAATAGCACAAACTGTGTGGCTGCCATTGTCCGCCGCACAGGTGTCGCAGGCTCCATTGCGAAAGAAGCCTGTCATCGGGTCGGTTGAGCAGGTGGTGAGTGTTTCGCCGAGGACGTTAAGAGAAGTAGCTTTATCCATTAATCTAGACTTTCTGTTATGTAACGTCGTTAGTGCCGCGAGACATGAATTGCTCCCCCGCGGTTTAAATAGGAACCCCACCATTGATAGTCATGGCCGATTTCTAATATCGCCATGGGTGCGCGTGGTGTCGTAGTATTTCTCAATCCATGTAATAGACACGACATTTGTGTTAAATGAAATGCCGCCACTCAAGATTATATGGATAAATAAAGTGTGGTTGTGACTTGTCAGTTCGACCTGCAGAGCCCAAAAGCCACGCTTTGTGCTTCAGTCATATATAAAAGAGTGCAACTTCTGAACTTAGATGGGTGGAAGACTTTCTTTATCAGTAGACTGGGAATTGATTGAACCGTTATACCACGGATCATCATGCCAAAGATGAGATTTTCAATTTATACGTATTTAGACTTAGAGCCGAGTTCAACCGATGTCCCGTCCAGCCAGTCTACGAAGCTGTTAATAGGTTGGTCAAAGGCTGAAACATTGTCAATTTTGTTGTTGTCGCTCCAAAATTTAGTTGCTGTTGAGTTGAACGT
>JBLILC010000009.1:0-52773 GCA_047635635.1 Octadecabacter sp.
CGCAGTGCAGGAGCCCAAACAATTTGCTTTGGCCAAACTTCAACCCACGAATGAGTATCTAATATTACATCCCAAAGTGTCGGCAGGGTAAAAGCCAATAAAATCGCCATAATTCCCCAAACGAGGTTAAAAACTAGCGATGTTAGTAAAATACAAATCCAAATGATTAAAATTAGCACAATAACGGTCCATCTTCGCCCGTGGTGATCATGTCTATATATCATCGATGCAGTATCGTGGGGGTGATGTCTTCTACTGCGTCACGTTTGCTCTCACTTGGATAATTTCCATGGTTTTTGGTGATGTTCACCAGAAGTACCCTTTCTTCGAGGTGGAACGAATTGTAAAACTTGCACGAAGATTGAACAATTATAAGCTTTGCACCGCCACATCTTACTGTCAACGATCGCCTGAGCACGATCATTTCCTTCGTTTCAGCGCGGCCCATCCTGAGCATTGAACGTATTTGCGTGGTCAAAAGCTTGCGTTGACCCGAAGTGGGAAGCACAAATAATTTAATTAACGCTACATCAGTTTCAGCAACCACCAGCAGAATCTCTTCAATGTTTTCGCCAGGGTGTATGTTCATCTAATAGTTTAGCCTTAACCGCTGCGCTATTAGTTGACCGCTATCGACAATATATACCACAACATCGATGGTGATGCGGCTTCGATAGATTCAAAGTTATGCAACAACGTTGATGACAGTAAGTGCGATAATGAACTGGACGGCACCGGCTCCTATTATTCACTAGCGCATAATTGATTGGTAATTTTGCGTACGACTACGTTTTTTTTCCCAACATACGACCAACCATTTCGCTCGTATCACGCGAAAGCTTCGAAGTTTTGGCCAAGTTTTCGAGAACGTTGCAAATTTGATCTTGTCTGTTTGAATCATAACGTCGCCACGTTTCAAACGCAGTTGTCATGCGCGCTGCGGTCTGCGGGTTGACTGCGTCAAGCTTAGCCAGCCAATCGCCGAGTAGGCGATAAGAAATACCGGATGCATCATGAAAGCCGGCTGAATTGTTTGCCAATGAACCAAAAACTGCACGGAAACGATTGGGATTTTTAAATTCAAAATCAATATCTTGGGTTAATAATTCAGCAGTTTTTGCTGCCATTTTTGGTGCAGCCAGTGACACTGTTAGGCTAAACCACTTGTCCATCACCAACCGATCTGAGCGCCACTGATTTCGGAACGCTGTACTTTGATTTTTGCCTTTGCCACATCGTAAAAGTGCTACCAATCCAGCTAGTTGCATAGTCATATTATTCGCATTGGCGTATTGTTTTGTGGCCGCCGCTCCATCGTCAAGCCTCGACAACAAGTCCAGCAATGCATTTCCAAGGCTGCGTTTTCCAGCTGCCTTAGCGTTGGGTGAATAGGGTCCTTCAGTGATCATATCTGCCAGAAGGCGTGGTAAAATATCATGCAGATGGTGTGCTGTCGCAAGCTTCAGGGCTTCAATAGCGTGGTGGATTGCGAGGGGATCCGGCACTGTGCCGGTATCATGCAGGGTTTGCGCCATATCGTCCTCGGACGGTAAGGACAGGCAAAGCGCACGAAATGCGGGATCAAGGGTGTCATCTCTTAATATCGCATTAATTCCATCGAAATATGATGTATCAGGCAATTTGTTTTCGGTGATAGATTCTGTCAACACATTTTTAGCGAGTGCATTGCCAGCGTCCCATTTGTTAAAAGGATCGGTGTCATGAGCCATCAAGAATGCGCGTCTGGTGTTGGTTTCATTACGTTGCAAAATTACGGGTGCAGAAAAATCGCGCAGGATTGATGGGATAGGTTTTGCCGCCAATCCGTCAAACATAAAACTTTGTGTGGTGGAGGTCATTTCTAAAACTGTAGTCGCCTGAACTTCTGTCCCGTCTTGTGCCAACAGGCCAACAGCAATTGGGATCACTTGCGCAAGCTTACTATCTTGCCCTGGCGTGGGTTGAGTTTCTTGCGCGAAATGTAGCGTGTAGGTGCCATTCTTGAAGTCATCTGTGACGGTTAGCCGTGGTGTTCCCGCTTGACTATACCAACGTTTGAACTGGCTTAAATCGCGCCCTGTCGTGTCCTCAAACACTTGCAACCAATCCTCAATTGTGGCGGCATCCCCGTCGTGGCGCGTGAAATATAAATCCAGTGCTTTAAAATAGGCATCATCACCCACTAAACGCTTGAGCATACCAATGATCTCTGCGCCTTTTTCGTATACTGTAACAGTATAAAAGTTATTTATCTCAATAAAGCTCTCGGGGCGCACTGGATGCGCAAGCGGACCGTTGTCTTCGCGAAACTGACGCGAGCGAAGGGTTATCGCGTCCTGAATTCTTTTAACTGCATGACTGCCTTGATCACCTGTGTAATGCTGGTCGCGAAATACGGTCAGACCCTCTTTGAGACAAAGCTGAAACCAGTCGCGGCAGGTAATGCGATTGCCAGTCCAATTATGAAAATACTCATGGGCAATGATCGCATCAATGCGTTCAAAATTTGAATCTGTGCTAGTTTCTGGCGAAGCAAGAACACAGCTGGAATTGAAAACGTTTAAACCCTTATTTTCCATGGCTCCCATATTAAAATCATCAACAGCAACGATGTTGAAAACGTCCAAATCATACTCGCGCCCATAAACAAATTCGTCCCATTTCATGGATCGCTTGAGTGCGCCCATCCCAAAGGCGCATTTGTCTTCGTCAGGACCGGGACGCACGTAGATTTTTAACGCAACATCTTTACCAGACATCGTGGTAAACGTGTCACAGTGAGCGTGTAAATCGCCAGCAACAAGCGCAAACAGATATGCTGGTTTAGGCCATGGATCATGCCATTCTGCCCACTGATCACCGCTGCCCTTTGGATTTCCATTGGACAGTAATACAGGAAGGTCTCCTTCAACACGCACAGTAAACACGCTCATTACATCAGGGCGATCAGGGTAGAAGGTGATCTTGCGAAATCCCTCGGCTTCGCATTGCGTGCAGTACATATCATTTGACATGTATAACCCTTCCAGTGCGGTATTTGTGACAGGTGAAATCTCAACCTCGGCTTCCCAAATAAAGTCATCGTCCGGCACTTCGCAAGTCAATCCGTCTTGCGTTATGATTGGTGCAACATTAATCCCATCAATCTTTGCCCAAATTAGTTTTATATTTTCCCCATTAAGAAAAAAGTCACCAGGAAAATTAACATTGTGGCGAACTGACATCCGGCTGATGACCCGCGTTGCCGACGGTGCTAAACAAAATTTGAGATGCACATTATCCAAATGAAACCCGAATGGGCGGTAGTCCTTGAGGTGGATTTTTCGGGGGACTGCGTCGGTCATGTATTTCTCCGATTAAATTAGTTTAATCTTAGGCTTGCAAAGACTGGGCTACAAGTCAGCGCGTACTACCTAGTTAGAATGAAAATGCGATCAAAATCCGATTTGCCTCAAAAAATTTGTATCACCTGCGGGCGTCCGTTTGCGTGGCGAAAAAAGTGGGCGCGTGTCTGGGACGAAGTTCGCTATTGTTCTGATCGCTGTCGATCAAATCGCTCCAAACCGTAAAAATTATTCTGAATTTCAAACTGCTTCTGTTCAATTCTGACAGGGCATCATGTTGCCAATATCGGGCAACTGTTCTACATCGCACAAAACTACTGTGTACTGTAGAATACAAAGGATAAACGTTATGATAAACCGAGTTGATCGCGCGGGTCTTTCTGTGGCGACGGAATTGGCAGATTTTATTGATACGCAAGCCTTATCTCAAACTGGTTTGGATACAGCCGCATTCTGGACAGGGTTTTCAGACCTTATCCACGGTTTTGGACCAAAAAACAAAGCTCTTCTTGATCGCCGGGAAGAATTACAAAGCCAGATCGATGACTGGCATCGTGCGCGCATGGGCCAAGCTCATGACGAAGCTGCCTACGAAGCGTTTTTGCGAAAAATTAATTATTTAATTCCTGAAGGCGATGATTTCACAATCGACACTGCCAATGTTGACCCAGAAATCGCCAGTGTTGCGGGGCCGCAATTAGTCGTGCCTATTACAAATGCGAGGTTTGCGTTGAACGCAGCGAATGCACGCTGGGGTAGTCTTTACGATGCTTTTTACGGTACTGATGCAATGGGTCGACCAGCGCTAAGTGAAGGTTATGATCGTGGACATGGTAGCCGTGTTGTAGCCCGCACGCGCGTGTTTCTTGACGACGCCTTCCCTATTCAAAATGCCTCGCACGGTGATGCTGAAAAATACGTGGTGTCGGGCGGTCATCTGATCATAGATGGTAATCCTTTATTGATGCCTGAACAATTTGTTGGCTATACTGGTAATGCAGCTAAGCCTGAAACAATTTTACTTAAAAACAATGGTTTGCATGTTGAGCTAGTCTTCAATAAAGACCATCCGATTGGGTCGCGTGACCGTGCATCTCTGGCTGATGTTCGTCTTGAAAGCGCTGTGTCCGCGATCATGGATTGCGAAGATTCAGTGGCTTGCGTTGATGCTGAAGATAAGGTTCTTGCGTATACAAACTGGCTTGGTCTGATGCGTGGCGATCTTGAGGCTGAGCTTCAAAAAAATGGTAAAACTGTCACGCGACGCTTAAGTGGCGATCGCACGTTTATTGCGCCAGATGGTGGCACTTTGACGCTCAAGGGCAGAGCATTATTGTGGATCCGCAACGTTGGCCATTTGATGACAAACCCTGCTATTTTGGACCGTGATGGCAATGAGGTCTATGAGGGCCTAATGGACGCAATGATCACAACGCTTATCGCCAAGCACGACCTAGCACGTGATAGTGGCAACTCAGTTCATGGCTCTGTTTATATAGTAAAACCTAAAATGCATGGCCCAGAAGAAGTTGCATTTACCAATGATATTTTTTCACATGTTGAAAGGACGCTAGATCTTCCGCAACATACTGTAAAGATTGGTATTATGGATGAGGAACGCCGGACATCGGTGAATCTTAAGTCTTGCATCCGAGCAGCAAAATCGCGTGTGGCGTTTATTAATACTGGTTTTCTTGACCGTACGGGCGATGAAATTCACACTTCGATGGAAGCTGGGCCATTCAGCCGCAAAGATTTTATTAAGCGAAAGGGTTGGATTGGCGCATATGAGGATCAGAATGTAGATATTGGTTTGGAATGTGGCCTGTCTGGCCGTGCGCAGATTGGAAAAGGTATGTGGGCTATGCCCGATGCCATGGCTGCAATGATCGAACAAAAAATAGCGCATCCAAAATCTGGCGCCAACTGCGCATGGGTACCGTCGCCTACGGCCGCCACTTTGCACGCGTTGCATTATCACCACGTCGATGTTTTTGGGGTACAGGCCAAGCTGAAAGCAGGCGGACGGCGTACATATGTACAAGCCTTGCTAAACATCCCGCTGGCGTCTTACAAGTCATGGACCAAAGACCAGATTACGCGTGAGGTCGAAAACAACGCACAAGGTATTCTTGGCTACGTGGTGCGTTGGATTGATGCGGGTGTAGGCTGTTCAAAAGTCCCAGATATTAACAATGTCGGGCTGATGGAAGACCGCGCTACATGCCGGATTTCTGCACAACACATTGCCAACTGGCTGCACCACGACATTATCAGTGAAGCTGACACATTGGTTATCATGCGCAAAATGGCTGCTGTCGTGGACGCCCAAAACGGCGATGATGCAGCTTATCACCCCATGGCACCGGGCTTTGACGGGATCGCGTTTCAAGCGGCCTGCGATTTAGTGTTTCGTGGACGTGAACAGCCATCTGGCTATACTGAACCTGTTTTGCACCGTCGTCGTCTTGCATTAAAGACGCAGCTTAACAGCTAAGGCAATTTCTTAAAATCATCAGTGGAGCGACACATGTCAGAAATTTCAATTAACAAAGCACGGACAATGATCCGTAAAGCGATTCAAAAAGGTCGAGAGCTGAAGGTAAAACCGCTTAGTATTGTGGTTTTAGATTCGGGTGGTCACGTAAAAGCGTTTGAACGCGAAGATGGTGCAGCGCCCGGTCGTTTTGCAATTGCTCAGGCCAAAGCATACGGTTCGATTATGCTTGGAATGGCTGGCACTGCGCAAATGGAACGCGCTGAAGCCCAAGGCTATTTCATGAACGCGGTAAATGGTCTTTATGGAGGTCAAGTGATCCCTGTTCCCGGCGGTGCTCTAGTACGTGACAAACGTGGCGCGGTCATTGGTGCGGTTGGCGTCACCGGCGATTCATCAGATAATGACGCAATTTGTGCTGTTTTTGGCATAGAAGCGGCTAATTTGGTGCCTGAAATTTAAGTTTTATAAGGTTTACGTGAGGTGGCGCGACATCAAGGGTTTGATCTTGTCGCGCCACTTGTTAGCTAATGAGAAAAGGGGGTCGTTATGCGCAAACCAGTCATTGGTATTATTGGGAACCATGATATTATTAATGGCGAATATCCGGCTTACACGTCGGGAGCCATGAATGCAGCTGCAATTGCGTTGGTTTCAGGTGGGATGCCGTTGATCGTACCGGCCAACCCTGATTTTGTGGATGTGGATCAACTTGCAGATTTGTGTGATGGATTTTTATTTACGGGTGGCCGCCCAAATGTGCATCCCAGCGAGTATGGGCATGCCGAGACTAATGCCTACGGCGCCTTTGACCGTAATCGAGATGCGATTACTCTCCCTATGATCAGAAAATGTGTCGACCGTGGCCAGCCGATCCTTGGTATATGTCGTGGTTTTCAAGAGGTCGCGGTTGCTATGGGTTGCACCTTACATCCTGAAATCCGTGAGATTGAGGGCCGTGACAATCACCGTATGCCCCCCAATGGAACACTTGATGAAAAGTTTGAGATGCGACATATCGTAAAAGTAACAGAAGGTGGTCCTTTCCATCGTCTTTGGGGCGCGCGTGAGGTTTTGACAAACTCATTGCACGGGCAAGGCATTTTGGACTTAAGCCCGAGGATCGTTGTTGATGGCACAGCCTCTGACACTACACCAGAAGCAATCTACGTCAAAGGCGCGGCTGGTTTTACGTTGGCAGTGCAATGGCATCCCGAATGGCAGGCTGAGTTCGATCCAGTCTCCAAGCCATTATTTCAAGCGTTTGGACAAGCGGCAGTTGCTTGGGCGCAGCGAAATGAAAATGAAGCGGTTTACACAAATACTTAAAAGACAAACTTAAGAGCTATGATTTTCATAGCTCACAGTACTATTGACCCGATAATATGTCTCTAAACCGCTTGTAGTTGCTGTTGTATCTGGAAGCGATGCAGCATTCCAGAAAGTAAACTAAGCACGCGCTAGCTCCAATAAAATTTTACATAAATAGGGACTGGGCTGATCGTGTAGTTGAATTTAATCAGGATAGATTTTATTGGTAGGTTTAACAAAGCTGCAATAAGAGCTATAATAAATTTAGCTGTACTGCTGAGGCGCGGTTAAAAGCATCTGGCGAGCATTGCCTTAGGTGTAGTCAAAAAATCTAATTTTAAAAAAAGTATGACAACAAAATTGACCCAGCGAGCTTCAATTCATATTGGACCGCGCTAATATGATACGCAAGTAAGTTTCAGCGTCTGATTGGCTCGAGAGTGTGGCATTTCTAATAACGCTGTGCAGTCCTGTGTTTGGCGCTTGGGGTTTTCATGAATGACTTGTTGTGCCAAATATTATTAACGAAAAGGTTTGATATCCCGCCAGTCTGGCTCGTTTTGCCTAGAGTGTAACCTACTGGTTAAATCAGCCGCAGTTCTTAGGGCTCAGTCTTAACAATGCAGTATTCAATTTTCCTCGTGGATATTTAGTGAGCTGAGTTAATTTTGATACTTCTCTCTATTGCTGAAATGCACTTTAAAAAATTACTGTTATTCAATATCTTGAGGCTGACCACCTTGTCTAATCGGGTATCTTTAAGTTCATGCGCAACCCGATCTATCTTGGGGATGTGTTGATACTAACTTGGTTTATATTTTGTTGGAATGCACCGCTTGCATTGCCCCTGATATCAAAGTTATTCTGGCTTCTTAAAAAAGTGGCTTATTATGCCTGAGGAAGGTCGTCTACGACGTAAATTCAAGCAGGATTTACATATCCATGTAGAACATACTCACAGTTGGGTGTAAGCAAAGGTATATTACGTAGATTTTTTATATAGGAAATTCCTATCCCAAGGGCTGTACCCACACTGATATTTTCTATCGTGATTTAGTATCACACAACGTTATAATTGGAGCCAGGGTGGCTCTTGGGCCTCGATAGCTCAAAGGTAGAGACACAGTGATAGTTGAGCTGTGGGCAGATACTTTTTTCCGTTTAATAAAGTCAATCGTTTGACCAACAATCAGTTTTTGGTACAATAAGTTGGTTTTAAGATCTAGACATACTTTTTTCCTATTTAATTCCAAAGAACCTATCGTTGTAACCGGCTTTTTTGCCAACGGGCAACATCTTTTGCGGCTTTCTTAATTATTCTTGGAGATATCAAAACTGGTTCAGACTAGCACTATGCAAATAATGTGCAGGGTTTTAAAGTTTTGCTTCAAAATTTTATGGTTGTGGCTCTCATGGATAAGTTGCTAATCGCCTCTTTCCCTTGTGTATCAGCTTATCGGCCTATAACTCATTTTTATAACTTTGGTTATTATGGGAAAGACGGCATGAGAATTGGTACGCCAAAGGAACTTTTTGATGGTGAAAACCGCGTTGCTATGACTCCAGCTTCCGCGATTGAACTTCTAAAACTCGGGCACGAATGTATAATTGAGACGCAAGCGGGCGTAGCGTCTGGTTTCTCAGACAAATCCTACAGTGAAGCAGGCGTTGAGGTTGTCAAAACTGCCGCCGCCCTGTGGAAGACGTCAGACGTCGTCGCCAAAGTGCGAGTGCCCAATGACGACGAAATAAAGCGTTTGCACGCGGATCAGACATTGATTTCTTTTTTCAGTCCTGTCGCCGACGACGACAAAATGAAAATAGCCGCCCAAAAAGGCGCAACGGTTGTGGCTATGGAAATGATACCACGCATTTCACGTGCGCAGAAGATGGACGCGCTATCGTCTATGGCCAATATCGCAGGATACCGCGCAGTTATTGAGGCAAGCAATCATTTCCCACGCTTCTTTACCGGCCAGATCACAGCCGCGGGTAAGGTTCCGCCAGCCAAAGTCTTGGTTGTTGGTGCGGGTGTTGCAGGCCTTGCAGCTATCGGCACAGCCACATCTCTTGGTGCGATCACGTATGCCTTTGACGTGCGCCCAGAAGTTGCCGAACAAGTTGAGTCAATGGGTGCGCAGTTTGTGTTTCTCGACTTTGACCAAGACCAAAAAGATGGTTCTGAAACGGGTGGATACGCGCCAGTGTCCAGTCCCGAATTTGCAGCTGCTCAACTTGCGAAATTTTGTGAAATAGCGCCTGAGATGGACATAGTAATTACTACAGCGCTTATCCCAAACCGCGCAGCACCCGAACTTTGGACTGAGGACATGGTGAAGACTATGAAGCCTGGATCCGTTATTGTGGATCTTGCAGCGGAAAAGGGCGGTAACTGCAAGTTAACCGTGATGGACGAAAAGATAGTCACAGACAATGGTGTGACTATTATCGGCTACACTGATTTCCCGTCACGTATGGCGGCGCAATCCTCCACGCTTTATGCGACTAACATCCGCCATTTGTTGTCTGATCTGACGCCTGAAAAGGACGGTTTGATTAATCATAACATGGAGGACGATGTGATCCGTGGCGCGACTATCGTCCACGCCAAGGCTGTCACGTTCCCGCCACCGCCGCCCAAAGTCCAGGCGATTGCAGCTAAGCCTAAGGCAAAAATTGTTGAACTTACGGCGAGTCAAAAACGCGCAAACGAAGTTGCCGCTTTTAAGGCCCAGACCAAGAGTCAGGTTATGCTTATCGCCGTTGGTGGGGCTCTCCTGCTGTCGGTTGGACTTGTTGCACCCGTATCGTTCATGCAGCACTTTATAGTATTTGTATTATCGATTTTCATTGGTTTTCAAGTTATCTGGGGCGTGGCACACAGTCTGCATACCCCGCTTATGGCAGTGACTAACGCAATTTCTTCGATCATCATTCTTGGTGCGCTTGTACAAATTGGATCGGGGTCGTTTTTTGTTATTTTTCTTGCTAGCCTTGCAGTCTTTATGACTGGTATTAACATCTTTGGGGGTTTTCTCGTGACACGGCGAATGCTCGCCATGTTCCAGAAATCTTAAGGGAACGAGTATTATGGACGGTTTAACAACAGCAGCTTACGTGGTTGCAGCAATCCTTTTCATCCTTTCCCTTGGAGGGCTCTCTGGTCAAGAAAGTGCAAAGCGCGCAGTCTGGTATGGAATTGCAGGTATGGCTTTGGCTGTAGCGGCCACACTTATTGGGCCGGGGTCAAGCTATTGGATCCTTTCGCTCCTGTTGATTACGGGTGGTGGTGCTATTGGTTATCAACTGGCTACCAAAGTGCAGATGACACAAATGCCAGAACTTGTCGCTGCTATGCACTCGCTTGTTGGTCTTGCGGCAATATTTGTTGGTTTTATTGCTCACTTTGAGATGGTGCGCGTTGCTGCTTTGATTGCTGAAAACGCAGACCTGAATGAACTTGGAACTTTTGCATTTCTCATAGCCAAAAAGACAACGGTCGAACTTAAGATACTGCGGGTCGAACTATTTCTTGGCATTTTCATTGGAGCAATTACTTTCACAGGATCTGTCATCGCTTACGGTAAGCTGTCCGGCAAAGTGGAATCGGTTGCACAAAAGCTCCCCGGTGGTCACTTTCTGAACATCGCAGCTGCAGTAGTTGCGGTGATCACGTTGGTTTGGTACTTTAATACAGGCGGTTTTGCACCTTTATTCTTCATGACGATGGTCGCCTTGTTCATTGGGTATCATCTAATAATGGGCATCGGCGGAGCGGACATGCCGGTAGTAGTGTCTATGCTCAATAGTTATTCTGGTTGGGCAGCGGCCGCTATTGGTTTCAGTCTTGGTAATGATCTGATGATCGTGGTCGGAGCGCTTGTTGGGTCAAGTGGCGCAATCTTGTCATATATTATGTGTAAGGCAATGAACCGCAGCTTTGTGTCAGTGATCTTGGGTGGCTTTGGTGGTCCACAGGGAGAACAAATGGCTGTCGAAGGTGAACAGATTGCTATTGACGCGGACGGTGTCGCGGTAGCACTTGAAGAAGCAGACAGTGTCATAATTATCCCTGGTTACGGCATGGCAGTGGCGCAAGCGCAGCAGAACGTTGCTGAACTAACGCGTCGTTTGCGTGCCAAGGGGAAGGTTGTGCGTTTTGCCATTCACCCTGTTGCCGGTCGTTTGCCTGGTCACATGAACGTGCTGCTAGCTGAGGCCAAGGTGCCTTATGATATCGTCATGGAGATGGATGAAATCAACAATGAATTTCCTACGACTGATGTTGCTATTATCATAGGGTCTAATGACATTGTGAATCCTGCGGCACAGGACGACCCCAACTCCCCCATTGCAGGGATGCCAGTGCTGGAATGCTGGAAAGCTAAGCAGGTATTTGTGTCCAAGCGCGGTCAAGGTACTGGGTATTCGGGCATCGAAAATCCACTATTTTTTAAAGAAAATACACGTATGTTTTATGGTGATGCAAAAGCGTCGTTGGATGCATTATTAAACAAAATCGCTTGAGTGATATACTCCTGAAAATAAAAGGCCGTGGGAAAACCTGCGGCCTTTTTTTATTTTTTGCGATAGCCAGCTTCATGGCCAGTTTAGCTTTTGAAGAGCTTTTTGTAACGCCCACTATACAGGGCAACATCTTTTAGAGGGGTTACGAAGATGCATCGAAAGACCATTCGCCATTGTAAATATTAGTTTTTTTGCGGCAGTTGAAATCTGGCTGAAGTTTGATCTTTGCATCGTGATTATAAGTCTCGGTCTCCAAGTCATTGTTATAGGTGCAGGGTTCGAATTTTTTAAGTAATTCGTAATGCCGCTTTTATGGAGCTGGTAGAATTATGAGGAAAGTCACGGATGGGAATTAGAAGTTGAACCTAGTTATTTGAAATCACTTTATAGGAGCAGGTGAGCTCTATTGTCGCTATCGATGATAAAAGTATTGCACACAAGATTACAATGAATGGAGCAGAAATAATGGTGGCCAGCTTGATGGCGTGGAGCCATATTATTTAAGTAGTGGACAGGTTCTATGTTACGATAAAAGCATGTTCATTTTATCAGCCTTTACGACCTGATTAAAGTGTGTTCAGTCTGGCCTCCACTTACCCTGACCGATTCCATCAAGCGTCCAAGCACCAATGGACCAGCGCACTAACCGCAGGCAAGGAAACCCGATGCAAGCGCACATGCGCCGGATTTGGCGATTACGGCCCTCAGTTATTGTGACTTCAATCCAATTATCAGGGATCAATTTGCGTACGCGCACGGGTGGGTCGCGCAGCCAAAGTCTCGGTGGGTCGATGAGGCGAACCTGTGCTGGCAGGGTGGCACCGTCTTTCAAGTCCACGCTGGTTCGCAACGGAGCGAGGTCTGCGTCAATAGGATTACCTTCGATTTGAACTAGATAGGTTTTTGGTGTTTTGAATTTTGGACTGGACAGTTGCGCCTGAAGTTTGCCGTCGTCTGTGAGAACCAGCAGGCCTTCGCTGTCGCGATCTAGCCGTCCAGCTGCATAGACCCCTTTGGGCAAGTCGAAGCCAGACAGTGTCGGGCGCTTGGTGTGGCTTCTGGCATCAGTGAACTGCGTCAAAACGCCAAATGGTTTATTGAATAAGACCGTTGTCATAGGGAGGTGTTAGCCTGTTGAGTGCAGTGTGTGAAGGTGTTTTGCGATCTGCAAATGCTGTAGGGGTTAGAAAATTTTTTATTAAAATCTGCTGTCTAGGAACTAGAAAAGACAGAGAGTCTTTGCCCCGTTTTATAGCCCTCACTGGAATATTTTGAAACAAAGTTAGCCTGAGGAAAAAGTATGTGGGCGCATGTTTTCTTTGTTGTGCTATTCTTGCATTCGGCCAACAACTCTGACTTGATGTTAACGTTTGCGTTTCGTTCTCTGGAAATAGGGGGTATGATGTAAACTTGTGGTCTCCTTTTGAAAGATGATGCATCATGCTTGTGTCTGTTTGGAGATGACCAATGATGATACGTTTATGGATATTGCCGTTTTGGATCAGACATATGTATTCTTGCATTTGACATTGATGTTTGACTGCCTTGATAAAAACATAGTGTTTGATTACCTCCACGCTGGTTATGGATGTGTCTAGTGTTGAATAGACATATTATGTAATCAAGTTCGGCTTAAATTCTAGCGACATTCACTACGCGATTAAAGAAAATGCTAATTTAAAAACCATTACCTGTGTTTTAGAACTTTTTGTATGGGTAATATCGGATCGCATTTTTAACTGAATTTGTATTAATCGCAGGTGCGAAGCTTTCTGATGTATTATTCAGCAATGCAGTTAAATGGGTATCTGAAAGTGCATTTTCCAAAACAGTGCGCATGGCATAGCTGTTGTAGGTGTGATTAATTAATAGAAGATATTGTATAATTAGTACTTTGCAAGCAGGTTTACATTCTATTTATGGTTGAAAGCAGTGAAGCTAATTGGCCGCTGCAGAGTAAGTTTGGCTGTGAAGGTGATCTTGTTATTGTATCAAGACCGCGCCCTTAGACTTGATCCGGTCGGTTTTTGTTGAATAGCAAAAGTGCAAGGTGTTGATGTGGGGCCTCATGCATGACGAAATGGTAAATATTAGGATGCGATGAGAGTGAGGGTTATGTGCTTTCATTGCGCAATATGGGCACCAGTTTTTAAGTATCTTTTGAGCAGGACATATGAGGCCAACTAATTTTGTGGCTTTGGCTATTGATCAGGTTCGCTTTTGCTTCAATGATGTTGTGTGGTTGATGGTCGAACCGGCTAGGGGAAATTCGTGGCGGAATCGGAGGTTATCGTTGCTGAAGTCATGTTGGTGTCGCACATGTCACCGTGCTACTAGCATCGCTGTATTTACGTTTGAATTAGTCGTTTTACTGGCTTGGTACAAACTTGAAGTCAGGCAATCTGGTATCAGATCACCACACTTCTTGACAATAATCCGATGTGGTTCTGTATGGTGGCCCGTCAGTCGTGTCTCAATGCTGACGTAATCTACAAAAACAGCACGTCTTGTTACCAATGAAGTTGTAGGCTGGGTTATGATCCCCAATTGCGGCGCCTCCACCGGAAGTTATTCAATATTTTAGTGATTTAATTTAAAAATGCCGCGTCGGAGGGTGCTTTGTACTAGGCATTTTTAAAGTCCACGGATACGTGGGTCAAGTGCGTCGCGCAGCCCGTCTCCCATGTAATTTACTGACAGAACTGTTAATGAAATCGCAAGGCCAGGCCACATCACTCGTTCGGGGTGCTGTTGCATAAAATCGGTCGCATCAAACAGTAGGCGGCCCCACGTGGGAAAGTCCGGCGGGAAGCCAAGGCCAAGAAAGCTGAGTGCGCTTTCAGTAATGATCGCGGTGGCAATGCCAAGAGTGGCAGAGACCATAATCGGTGACATCACATTTGGCAGAATGTGCCGTAGAATCATCTTGCCAGGACGGGTACCAATAGAGCGCGCAGCCAAGACAAATTCCTGTTCCTTCAACGCCAGAACATCACCGCGCACGATGCGGGCCGTGGGCATCCAAGAAGTTATGCCGATGGCCGTTACAATTAAAATAAAGATACCTGTTTCAGGACCAAACGAGCTGGAAAGTGGTTGGCGAAACAGCATCACCATAACCAGTAACAACGGCAACAAAGGTAAGGCGAGAAAAAGATCGGTAAGGCGCATCAACAGCCCGTCGATCCGTTTGAAATAGCCAGCCAACACCCCGACGAGCGTGCCAAGAAATAAGGCAAGGCCCATTGCTGTGAGTCCGACTGAAATAGACGTCTGACCGCCTGCCATCATCCGCGCCATCATATCGCGACCCAATTGGTCTGTACCAAATGGGTGCAGCCATGATGGGCCTTGGTTACGCGCGCGAACGTCGATGTAAGTTGGATCTATGCTCCAAAGATAGGGACCGAAGTAGACTGCAAAGACCACAAAGAAAAAAAACGCTGCGCCAAAAACTGCACCCTTGTGAGTCTTGAACTGGTCCCAGACATCCCACCACTGATTGCGGGCCACGATGTCATCATGTTCGTCGTTGCGGGTATCAATCATAGCGGATCCTCGGGTCTAGAATGCCATAAATAATGTCAGCGAACAGGTTAAAGAACACGACCATCACAGCGAAGATAAAGGTAACAGTTTGAACCATTGGCAAGTCACTGGCTTGAATCGATACGATTAAAAGCTGGCCAATGCCGTTCACTTTGAAAATTTGTTCGGTAATTATGGCCCCGCCAAAGATAGCGGGGATGCCCAAGGCGATGACTGTAACCACTGGGATCATAGAATTACGAAGTACATGGCGCAAGACCACAACAGATTCTGTCATGCCTTTGGCACGTGCTGTTCTCACATAATCTTGGTTGAGGTTATCGAGCATGGACGCGCGCATAAAGCGGCTGATTTGTGCCGTGGTTTGTAAGGCTAAAACCATGACGGGAAGTACCATCTGGCGCACTTGTTTACCAAAGTTTTCCCATGAATCGATAATAAGGGTTGTGTCATAAATTGATGGGAACCACCAAAAACTATCGTTGGGCATCATCACGGTGAACAAAATAATCATCAGTACACCGGAAAAGAATGGTGGGATTGAAAAGCCGATCATCGATACAAATGTCCCCGCTTGGTCAAACACGGAATACTGTTTGTAAGCGGATATAATGCCGATGGGCAGCGCAATCAGTACGCCAACTATATAGGCAAGACCGACGACCATTATAGTTTGAGGTAAGCGTTCAAAAATTGTGTCCAGCACTGGAGCACGTGTCTGCCAAGAGATTAGGCGTACAGTATCTGGGGTGTCGATCCAGCTTATAGATTCAGAAATATAAAACAGAGGTTCCGACCAGATCATCTGTTTAAGCCATAGCAAATATCGAATGTGCACAGGTTCACCCATACCAAGCGACTGGCGAATTTGTTCGCGGACTTCTGGTGGAATCGTTAGCGGCAGGGAGGCCGTTGGATCACCAGGGGCGAGGTCGAGTAGTAAAAAAATAATGAGCGAAATGAAAAATAGCGTTGGTATCGCCGTCATCAATCGCCTGATGGTGTAGGTCAGCATGGGCGTGCCTTTTGTACTGGAGAAGCTAGGATCAGATTGGTCATGATCTCAGTCGTGTCGTGAGACATGCGCGTTCTTTATGGCTCCCGCTGGTAAGTGCTGGCAGCGCAGTCGTGGCAGCTATTTTTAATATGGAGCTTTCATAAAGTCCACGTGATAATGGAAATGTTGCGTCTAACTGGGTGTAGGTAGTGATCTTTAGCGTGTTATCGCCAGAGGTTGGTGACAAGTCATTAAAATCGATATTGGCAAGAGCGCACTCGTCTGGAGAGCATCGGGTTTTCAAAAATTCTGAATTAAAAGTTTCTTCTGCGACAGCGGGGGAAGCGGACATGACGAAAGCTGAGATAGCAATGGGTATCATGTGCTGGTCTGCAAATCACAGGACGCAGCCCATGTCTCACCAATGCCGCGCGCGTTTGGAAAGGAATAAAGCGCGTCTATTTTGCCCGTTGCCGTTTCGAAGCTCAGCAGTTTGTCCGGACCGGTTCCATTGAAGTCGGCAAAGTTCAAGCTCATTGATCGTGTTGCTGAGCTGCCCAAGGGTTCTGAGGCATTAAGATTATGTGCCAATACGGTTGCAATACCATTATTTATCAAGGTTGCGGTCATGTCAGTCCAGTTAAATGTAACCGCAAATGGAGTGACTAAGGGCATACAGCTATCTTGGCTGCAGGTGACGTAAGTCGTACAGTCCAAATCTCCAAAAGCTGCCGCAGAGTGCGGCGCAAGAAGGGCAATTAGAAATACGGCTTTTAACTGCATGAAAATAAGGTCCAGAATAAGAGATAGGGTGGGCAGTTTTGCCCACCCTGTTGTTAATGTGTGTGATTACTCACCTGTGCGGTACCATGATGCTATGTTCCACATCTCGGAATCCCAATCCGTAATCAAAACGCCGCCCAGCGTGTTGGCGTGTGCAGATACACCGCCACGGTGCACGAGTGGAATGATGGAAAACGACTGCATCAGCATGTCGTTCATCTGTTTGACAAGTTCTGAGCGCGCCTCGATACCAGCGGTCGCCGCCAGCTCAAGTGAAAGGGCGTCGTATGCCGGATCACAGAACCGTTGCATGTTAGATCCCTGCCACTGACTTTCTGGTGATGGCCACTCTTTGCAAGTCCAGTTGGCCATATAGGCTTCTGGGTCCACGCCTGCGAAGTTGTTTGTGTACATCTCAACGTCAGCAAAGAATTTCTGGAACGTATCCGGGGATGCTGGATCACCGCCAAAGAACACTGACGCGTCGATGTTACGAAGATCAGCTTGGATGCCGAGTTCGCCCCACCACTGTTTGATCAGGGCTTGTGCATCCTGACGAACCGCATTTGTCGATGTCTGGTAGGACACTACCAATGGAATACCTTCGTATTCACGGATACCATCACCGTCAGAATCGACAATGCCTGCCTGATCAAGTAATGCTTTTGCACCTTCCATGTCTGCTGTAAGGCAAGCGTCGTTTGCTGTTGACGCATAGACAGCAGGGGCGGGCAACACGTTACAGGTTGGCTGGCCACCAGCGCCGTAGCCGATTTCAACCAAAAGGCTGCGATCGATCACCATCGACATGGCTTGACCTATTGTGCGGTTGGTTAGGAACGGGTGTTGGCCACCCTCAGCCGTGGCACGAAGATCGCCTAATGCTGGATCAGGGTTCGTCTGGTTCAGGTGAAGACGTTCAACGGATGTACCGAATGCAGTTACAACAGTTCCGATGCCTGCGGACTCCATGTCAGAAAGGACTGTTGGATCGATTTGCAGGTTCCAAGCGTAGTCAAATTCGCCGGTTTCCAGAACAGCTCGTGCTGCTGAGGCTGCGTCACCGCCCCCTTTGAACAGAACGTTCGAAAAGGCAGGTTGGCCTTCTATGCGAAAGCTTTCGTTGGCAGAAAACTGAATTACGTCGTTGGCTTTGAAGTCGTCAACTACGAACGGGCCGGTACCGATGGGACCAAAGTTTGCGTCCACACAAGTTGGTGCAGCAGCGCCAAGACAGTCAGCGAACTGCGCCGCTTGGATGATTGGGGACTCAGAACCCACCAAAGCTGTGTATGGGAACGGCTTTGGTGCGTCAAAAGTAATCTTGATGGTCAAATCATCTACCGCTTCAACGGATTCAACACCGTCAAAATAAGACGCTTGTGCGCAACCGCCGCCTTCTGCGGTGCAATACTGCCATGTGAATACTGCGTCATTGGCCGTTAGCGGTGTACCGTCAGACCACAAGACTCCTTCTTGTAGAGTCCACGTGATGGATGTCAAATCTTCGGCAACACCACCGTTTCCAACAGTTGGGATTTCAGCAGCAAGCCATGGCAAAAGTTCGCCTGTGTTGCTAAATCGGCCAAGGGATTCAAGCACAAGTGATGCGGATTCAACTTCTTTTGTGCCGCCTGACAGATAAGGGTTTAGCGTGGATGGGGCCTGCCAATATATGATGTTAAGCTGTCCATCGCGACCGCGTTCACCTTGATGTCCGTCGGCGATTGCCATTGGCGCAAAGGCGACTGCTGCAGTGGCGCCCAGTAGGGCTGTTTTTAAGTTCATTAAGTCTCTCCTAGTTGGTGATATTGTTGGTGTTGCTCAGGCTCTGTTGGTCTGATGCCTCTGATGCCGCCGTTAAATCGGCGCTTGTCGTAACTTCGTTGTAATGATGACAGGCAACAAATTGGCCTGACAAAACTTCACGATATTCTGGTTCGTTTTTGTGACAGATATCCATGACTGCTGGGCAACGGGTGCAAAAGTTGCAGCCCGTGGGCGGATTGGCTGGGGAGGGCACATCCCCGGTCAGGATTGTGCGTCTCATAGTGTCATGCAATTCTGGATCTGGTTCTGGTACAGCTGATAGCAAGGCCTTAGTATAGGGATGCAATGGGGCTGAATACAGCGACTCACGTGGCGCGAGTTCTACGATCTTCCCCAGATACATTACTGCCACTCGGGTTGCGATGTGGCGTACCATGGACAGA
Source organism: Octadecabacter sp. (assembly GCA_047635635.1). Taxonomy (GTDB): domain Bacteria; phylum Pseudomonadota; class Alphaproteobacteria; order Rhodobacterales; family Rhodobacteraceae; genus Octadecabacter. The sequence continues at coordinate 19,222 of JBLILC010000009.1, forward strand.
TCGTGGGAAATGAAAAGGTAGGTCAGGCCGTATTCTTTTTGAAGGTCTTCTAGGAGGTTCACAACCTGCGCTTGGATTGATACATCCAGTGCCGCAATCGGTTCATCGCAAACGATAAATTTTGGATTCAGCGCGAGTGCGCGGGCGATGCCGATGCGCTGGCGTTGGCCACCTGAAAATGCATGGGGATAGCGACCTGCAAACTTACGGTTCAGTCCAACCTGATCCATTAAATCATGAACCTTGTTGCGCTTTTCGTTTTTTGAAAGCTTTGTGTGTTCATCCAGTGGCTCCTGAATGATCGCTTGTACAGTCATGCGCGGATTGAGGGATGCTTGAGGGTCTTGGAACACCATTTGCATGGTTGGTCTTTTAGTACGCAAATCTTTTTGTGGAGTGTCGCCAATAGCGGTTCCATCAATGCTGATCGAACCATCTGTGATATCATAAAGCCGTAAAATGGCACGACCACAAGTTGATTTACCGCAACCGGATTCGCCCACCAGACCCAGTGTCTCGCCCTCATGAATATTAAACGAAACTCCATCAACCGCTTTGACGTTGCCCGTATGACGGCGAATTAGTCCCGAATGAATTGGGAAGTGCATTTTGAGGTCTTTGACTTCAACCAGTTTGGTATTGGCATTTGGTGCGTTAAACATCACGCGGCCCTTTGGTTTGAGCGTCATAAAAACAAGCAGCATCATGGCCCTTGCCGACATCGTAGCGGACCGGGTTTTCTTGCGCGCAGCGATTAAACGCAACATCACAACGTTCGCGAAATGGGCAGGATGTGGGAGTTGCGCCAAGGATCGGTGGCTGACCTTCAATGACTTGAAGTCGATCTTCACGTTGGCCCAGTACACGTGGCACCGTTTTCAAAAGTGCACGTGTATAAGGGTGCTGTGGGTTCTTAAACAATTCGCGCGTTGGCGCCTGTTCAACAATTTGCCCCCCATACATAACAACAACACGGTCTGCTATTCCTGCCACAACGCCAAGATCGTGGGTGATCCAGATCACGGCCATACCGAGGCGCTCTTGAAGTTCTTTCATCAATTCAAGAATTTGCGCTTGAATAGTTACATCCAGCGCGGTTGTTGGTTCATCTGCAATTAAAACCTGTGGATCACAAGCTAGTGCAATCGCAATCATCACCCTTTGACGCATACCGCCAGAGAATTGGTGTGGATAATCCTTAAGGCGCTGGGGAGCGTCAGGAATACCAACAAGTTCTAGCAGTTGCTGAGCACGCTGGGATGCCTTTTTCTTAGACATCCCCATGTGTTTGCGTAAGGGTTCCATGATCTGCATTCCGACATTATACACTGGGTTCAGCGAAGTCATTGGGTCTTGAAATACAAACCCAATTTTACCGCCACGCACATTACGCAGGGTTTCCGCATCGACCTGCAATAGGTCCTGCCCATCAAACATGACACTGCCGCACCTAATTTCGGCAGGTGGCTTTGGTAGCAGGCCCAGCAGAGACATCATAGTGACAGATTTTCCTGAACCACTCTCCCCAACGACTCCCAAAAGTTCGCCTGGTTTGAGATCAAAGCTCACGTCATTTACGGCGTGGACTTCCCCACCGCGAATTTTAAATACAGTTTTAAGTCCCCGTACATCGAGAATTGGCAGCGCCCCATCGGGCATAAGCGACTCCCCCGTTAAGTGGTCTTAGTGATTGTTTTTATTACAGGAGCGTCTATGCGACCCTTAATGTAGTTCTTAGGTTAGCACCAAAAAACCGTCCCGCAACCCCCTGTTTGAAGGAAAAAGTATCAGTTGCCCTTGACGGGACAGATTGCCCGTTTACCGTCCAATAACCGGCCGCAAAGGCCAATTAGGGGGCAGTATGACAACCACACTCGACGCACGGACCTTGATGGAACGATTGATCGGGTTTTCGACGGTGAGCAGCGACAGTAACCTCGATTTAATAGATTTTGTTGAAAGGTATCTGAGAGGGCACGGTATCTCATCGACTCGCGTTCCTGATGAAACAGGCCACAAAGCCGCTCTGTATGCGCATGTTGGACCTCAAGTTAATGGGGCTGTAGTTCTGTCGGGCCACACCGACGTTGTGCCCGTGGATGGGCAAGCGTGGGATACTTATCCGTTTGAGGTCGTTGAAAAAGGCAACAGACTTTATGGACGCGGCACCTGTGACATGAAGGGGTTCGACGCGCTATCGATCTGGGCTTTGGTCGAAGCAAAAAAGCGTGGCGTGACGCGTCCCTTGCAATTGGCGTTAAGCTATGACGAAGAAGTCGGCTGCATTGGGGCACCCCTTTTGATTGACGCGATGGTGGCGTCGGGAATGCCTCAAGCATCTGCTGCAATTATAGGCGAACCGTCAATGATGAAAGTCGTAACAGGACACAAAGGTGGTATCGGGTTTGATGTGCGCGTGCGCGGATTTGAAGTGCACTCTTCTTTGCTGCACATTGGTGTCAACGCAATTATGTTTGGGGCCAAGCTGATCGATTGGTGCAATGAAATGAACGCTGAAAATGCTGCGCGTGAGCCACTTGAAATGGATGCTGAGTTTGTGCCACCTTACACGACCTTACATGTCGGGATGGTTACAGGTGGCACTGCTCATAATATAACTGCCAAAGATTGTAATTTCGTGCTTACTTTTCGCGCTGTACCCGGCGAGCCGGGGCAAATGTGGATTGATAAATTTGAGGCGAAAGTTGCCCAGATTTCGGCGCAAATGAAGGCAATTCATCCTGACACGGGTATTGATTATAAACACAAATTTGCCGTGCCGGGATTGAAGCCTGAGGTAGATGGCGTAGCCGAAGAATTGGCGCGCCAATTGACAGGTGATAATGCGGTAAACGTTGTCAGCTACGGCACCGAAGCGGGGCAATTTCAAGAACGTGGCTTTTCATCGGTTATCTGCGGGCCCGGTGATATTGCGCAGGCGCACCAAGCGAACGAATACATCACTATTGAGCAATTTAAAGCTGGTGAAGCCTTTATGGAAAACCTTTTGGATACTCTTGCCTGAGTTCCATATATCTGCAGTGATACCGTTTAAATTTGGTGTCACACTTTCCTAGGACAAGTATGTTGCTATGTTTTAGAGTGGGTGCATTGTGTTCTGCACGGTATTTTTCCCAAGTCGCGTTGGCTAGTGGGTTAGGCGGTTTGAAAAGAAGTTGATTGATAGGTCGCAATCCAGCCGCAATTTAGGCTGGATCTGTCAGTATTATTGCGATCCTGACCAATTACCTATTATGGTTGAGGCTGCTGGCTTGTGGCGCGAAGTTTTTATTTCAATTGGGATATAATTGGTCTGGTTTGCGGTTAGCTGACCCACACGGCCATCAACGCGGACAAGCAAGAAAAGTGCACCCATTGGCTATGCTATGCAAAAGCAAACGAGGTCAAAATTCTCTTGCTTAGCTGGGCAGAATTAGCTGTTACGATCCCTGAAGCGCGGCGTTATTAGATTTTTTTAATTTACAGTGCTAGTAACAGGCGGACCAAACTTACGCTTGTTGCTAGCACCTTTTTCTCAATAGGCTTTGTAGAATTCATCGAAGGCTGTGCTGCGCGTGTAATCAAACAAGCCGCATGGCAAGTTGTGGCCGCTGTATATGAAGTTGAAACAATCAAAACCCTTTAAAGTGTTTTTTGGTAGTACATGTTCGTCGCTGTTTTGCACAACTTGGCGTGTTGATGCCAGAACTATCTATGCGGGTGAGTGTGGTTGCTTCGGTTGCAACGCCGATGACTTTCAAGACTGATGGAGCGGACTTTTAAACTTCGGTCAGAACCTGCAGTGATGGCGGATATACTTTTGTGGAAAGTAATTTTCACCAACTCTTCACCAAGTGATACTCATTCAGAGTATTGACCACATATTACTGAAGATAATACTAATAATTTTAATGCGCGGTATTTTCTTCATGCCCCCAAAAAAGTACTGTGACGCTTGGTGTATATTCTGGCGCTGGGTACAAGATGTCACCCAATTAAAAAGTTGCATGTGTTGAACTCGACACTGCATTCGAACAACTATGAATGGCTGATCAAATTTTTTGTTACGTTGTTCCTTGAACTCAGCCCTGTTCATGTAAAAGCTAAACGGGTGGGTTTAATTGACAGCAAGCCCGATCTAGTTATAGTTTTTATCTTATTAAAGATTTGCCTGGTTTGACTGCTGTTATGGCTTCGATATCGGCCCTGCCATTTAACACATTTTGGCGATTTTAGTTACGCTAAACGCGATGGGTCATAATTTTACGCACTTTCATTTTTGATGTTTAAGAATGGGTCAAACATGATCTGGGGGAGCGGAATTTAGCCATTGAAGGTTTTGGTGTTAAGGTTTCTTTTCGCAAGGGCTTGCCCATGGATATCGCTCGGCCCAAGTTAGTCTCAACTGATTTGGAGAACTACCATGCCTGTAAAGAATCGATTTGCTGAATTGTTGCCTGAAATCACTGCCTGGCGCCACGATCTGCACTCGAACCCTGAGATTTTGTTCGACACTCACCGCACCAGTGCGATTGTTGCTGATAAGTTAGGTGAGTTTGGCTGTGACGAGGTTGTTACTGGTATCGGACGAACGGGTGTTGTGGCTGTAATAAAAGGTAAATCTGACGTATCTGGCAAGGTGATTGGACTTCGGGCTGACATGGACGCACTTCCGATCCATGAGCAAACTGGATTGGAATATGCTTCTAAAATCGATGGGGCGATGCATGCTTGTGGCCATGATGGGCACACCGCAATGCTTATGGGTGCAGCCAAATATCTATCTGAAACCCGTAATTTTGACGGTACTGTTGTGCTAATTTTTCAGCCTGCTGAAGAAGGAGGCGCCGGCGGTAAAGAGATGTGTGACGATGGTTTAATGGAGCGCTGGAACATCCAAGAGGTTTACGGCATGCACAATTGGCCTGGTAGACCAGTCGGGGCGTTTGCGATTCGCCCTGGTGCGTTTTTTGCAGCAACGGACACATTTGAGATCATGTTCGAAGGTGTCGGTGGCCATGCAGCCAAGCCAAATGACACGGTCGACACCATGGTAATGGCATCCCAAGCGGTGGTGACTTTGCAAACCATTGCAAGCCGCAATGCAGACCCAGTTGATTCGCTTGTGGTGTCGGTCACTTCCATCGAATCTTCCTCAAAAGCGTTCAACGTCATTCCGCAACGCGTCGATATCCGTGGCACAGTACGCACAATGTCTAAAAGCATGCGTAACATGGCTGAAAAGCGCATTGCAGAAATTTGTAACGGTACAGCAGCAACGTTTGGCGGCAAGGTAGTTATCAATTATATGCGTGGCTATCCGGTGATGGTTAATTCTGAAGTGCAGACTGAATTTGCCGCTCAGGTTGCAACTTCCGTTTCGGGTGGTTGTGACGACGCACCGCTGATCATGGGCGGTGAGGATTTTGCGTTCATGCTTGAAAAACGCCCTGGTGCGTATATTCTGGTCGGTAATGGTGACACGGCCATGGTCCACCACCCTGAATATAACTTTAATGACGAAGCAATTCCCGCAGGATGTAGCTGGTGGGCGGAGATCGTCGAACAGCGGATGCCTGCTGGGTGATGTGGGAGGATCGTTTCAGCGCTAAGGACGGCTATCTATTCGGTGTCGAGCCGGCTGGCGTCTTGATGGCAAATCCTTGGTTAGCGCTTCCGTCCAAGTCGGTATTGTGCGTAGCGGATGGCGAAGGTCGCAATGCGGTGCACCTTGCGCGCTCTGGTATGCATGTAACATCGTTTGATTTGTCTGTGACGGCGGTGGGGAGGTCGAATGCTTTGGCCAAACATGCCGATGTTGTGGTGCAAACTCATGTTTCAGACTGGGGTTGTTGGGATTGGACGCAGAAATTCGATATGGTAGTTGGTATTTTTATCCAGTTTGTCGGGCCAGAACTGCGCGCCAAGCAATTTATGGATATGAAAAGGGCACTGCAATCCGGGGGGCGGCTTTTCTTACACGGGTACCGCCCTGAGCAGATCGGGCGCGGCACCGGTGGCCCACCTACAGTGGAGAATATGTATACCGAGGTGGAGCTGCATCAGGCCTTTGCTGGTTGGACTGTAGAAAGAAGCGCATCCTATGAGTGTGAACAAGCATCTGGTAGTGCCCATGTGGGCAAGGCCGCTTTGATCGATTTTGTTGCTCGAAAGCCTTAGCCGCCAGTATGACTCATATGCCGGGAAACCTGTCCATCAACTTGCTGGCGTGAATAGTCAAAATCATGGCCCTTCGGTTTTAGGCCAATCGCCGCACGTATCGCTTTTTCTAACAGAGCATCATCGTCTGAAGCCCGTAGAGGCGCCCGGAGATCGGAATGCCCTTCTTGGCCAAGACAAGTATAGATTTCACCGGTACAGGTAATACGTACACGGTTACAGCTTTCGCAAAAATTATGGCTCATTGGGGTGATTAGGCCAATTTTTTGACCAGTTTCTTCGAGACGAATGTAGCGTGCAGGGCCGCCTGTGCGTTCCGCCAAATCGGTGACAGTAAATCTTTCTTCCAAACGTGCGCGTAGATCTTTGAGGGACCAGTATTGCATTATGCGGTCTTCATTGCCGATGTCGCCCATCGGCATGACTTCGATAAATGTAAGATCAACGTCGCGATCTGCGCACCATGCTTGCATAGTATACAATTCAACCTCGTTGAAACCTGCTAAAGCCACTGCGTTGATCTTTACACGCAAGCCGGCGCGTTGTGCAGCATCAATGCCGCGCATGACTTGAGGCAGTCGGCCCCAACGGGTAATTTCAGCAAATTTATCATCGTTCAGCGTATCAAGTGAAACATTAATTCGGCGCACACCAGCTGCATACAAGTCGTCAGCGTGTTTCTCAAGCTGTGAGCCGTTGGTTGTTAACGTCAATTCTTTTAACGCACCGGATTTAAGATGACGCGACATAGCGTCGAAGAACGTCATAATGCCGCGACGCACCAAAGGTTCACCTCCAGTTATACGAAGTTTTTGAACGCCTAAACCAATGAAATTCGTGCACATCCTATCAAGTTCTTCCAACGTCAGAAGATCCTTTTTAGGCAGGAAAGTCATATTTTCGGACATGCAGTAGACGCAGCGGAAATCACAGCGATCTGTAACAGAAACCCGTAAATAGCTAATAGCGCGCTGGAATGGATCAATAAGTGTTTGTCTCATATTATAAATGTAGGGGTGTGTTAACGCTCGTGCAAGGAAATTACGTGACCAATTTCCTCTCGACAGCAACGGGAGGCAACCTTAGATTTGAAGTATGAAATACTTAGTCACGATTGCGGCCTTGATTGGGCTATCAGCCTGTGATGTGAGCCCATTTTTTGTAGGTCTAAAAAAATCAGATTCCACCAGTGTTGCGCCTGTGTCAGGTGCTAGTTTTTACCTGTCTCCATTGTGTAGAACTGAATTTGATTTATCAATCCGTCCATCATTAGCTAGTAGTCAAACGTGCCTCAATTTTCCACCACCACCGCCACTTGATGCCCGTACGGTCAAACAGTTTGTTACCTCGACAGATCAAGATCTTCTAAATGCAGTTGCACCGTCCTTAAGCGGGGAGCGCCGCCTTGGATCTACAATTGCTAGCCTTGGCAATCCAACCGATCCTGGTATCTGGCTCAAGACTCCTCAGGTGGCTGCGGTGACTAACGGGCGCGTGGAATATAACGGTAATTCCGTTATGCTGTTACTTCGACCGACTGGTGGCGCGCTGGGGTCGGCTAGCCGAATTTCGCTCGCCGCAATGCGCCTGATCGAATCGCCACTAACAGGGCTCCCGGAACTTAGTGTCTATGCAAACTAAAAAAATCCTATGAAATGGCGATCCGCATTTTATATTGCGCACCAAGTTTTTGATGATCTTGGTGAAAAGAACGCAGGCCTGATTCCCGCGGGAGTCGCGTTTTATGGATTATTGGCCATCTTCCCAGGCATTGCGGCAATAATATTTTTGTTTGGTATTTTTGCTGATCCTATCGTTGTGGAAACACAACTTGATTTGATGGTGAGCTTGATGCCAGAAGACGTCTTTAATTTGTTTCAAGTTCAATTCGATGGATTGCTCAGCGCTGAAAGTGCAACCTTGGGTTTGACTACCTTGATATCAATAGGGCTAGCACTTTGGTCTGCGCGCACTGGCGTTGCTGCGCTTATTCTTGGATTGAACGCAATCTTTGATGAGCCTAATCGTTCTAACATCTGACACACACTTGTTGCGCTGATGCTGACGATTTGTCTGATTGGGATCGCGATCATTGCCCTGTTGATGGTTGTGGTCGCCCCAATATTGTTGGCATTGATCCCATTTGAGACTGATAAGGCAATGTTGTCTGAATTGGTTCGCTGGAGCCTTGTCGTGGCTGTACTTGTTGTGGGGCTTGGGCTTTTGTATCGTTATAGACTCAACCGGCGTTATGTGAGGATGAGTTGGATAGCATCGGGTGTGTTTGTTGTAATTGTATTTTGGCTTTCAATATCGACTGCATTTTCTGTCTATGTCGCAAATTTCGCAACATACAACGAGGTCCATGGCTCACTTGGAGCAGTTATTGCCCTTCTTTTCTGGTTTTATTTAAGCGCGTATCTTATCCTTGTAGGTGCTGCACTAAAAAACACGTTGGGTGTCCGTAAGCCCTTGTGAAAATTATGTATAAAAATAAGTATCAAGGCTGCGCATGGCTAAAAATTTTAATTTTAACATATAAATTGTAAAAAATATAAATATGGTTTTTTTGGATTTGAATCCAAAATATCATACAATTTAATTTATTATGAGTTATTAAATGGTTCAACTTCATTGCCTGTAATGTTGTTGGTAATATTCTAAAATGTTTTTTGTTGGTTAAAATATTTCGCCTTCGTTAATCGTTGGTGTGTGTGGATGTTTTTCTAAACCTTATATAAGGACCAATTATTTAATACACACTTCAAGGTCGAGGGCTGAGGTTATATTTATCAATACCCATGCTTTCACTTTAAAGGTTTATTCACGATGGATGGGATGTTGAATAAAAAATTATTTTTTCCACTTAGCAATTTAACATAATTGCAACTGAACAGTGGTGTAATTATGCATTTTTTTCATGCCTTTGTTGATAACGACTAGGCACTGAAATTTTCAGTAGCTATTGACCTGAATTTTATGTGTTGTGCAGATGCTATGTTGGTGGAATGCTTTCTTAATTTTAAGAAAAATTTGGTATACTAAAGGTGGTATTTGGTGGCGTAAAACCTATTTTTCTAAATTTTAAGGAGCGTTGGCCACTGGTTTTTAGGCTATTATCGGCCTTTATTTTGATGATAATGTTAACCAACGCGCTGTCCTTTAAACCTAAATTAAAACGGATATTTTTGAGAGCGTTGAACATGTTCTAAACGAAGCAATTAAAATCATAGCGTTAAAATTGTTGCTACAGATAACATCTAACGCAGTTGTCTGTGTTGTGTTTGATACTGACATGAAAAAGAATGGGTGACGATGGTTTGTATAAAATCATTTTGATCTCACGGATGCTAACATGGGTAAATATAGGATCTTTATTGACGTGATTATTACAAATAGAGATGACAGCCCTAATACCAATAAATATGACAGCACTAAAGTTATTATCATCTCTGTCGTGTACGAAGTAATTTTATATTTATTTTGGTAACAGTTGGCAATTGCATTATTATCCTTGCGTCCGCAGATTATAGAAAACCCTGAAGGCCGCATTTTTGCTGAATTTCTCTTCAGCGAAGGCGAAAAAGTCTGATTGGGTGGTGTGCTTGCACGGTTGAGTGAAACCAATTTAAAAGCTTCGCTTAAGGATTTGTGAAAATAGGTGACTAAAGCTGGAATTGGCTGTTTGCGGATGAAACATAAATTTGCAGCATCTTAAGATTTGAGGCGTCTGACGTAATGGTAGCCTACATATCCCAAATGGTTGCATACTAACGCTTTCTGTTAGAACTACGTTAGCTTGATTAAGTCAGCCGTATGGAAGTCATATTTAATTATTACAAAAATGCATAGTAAATTGGCTTTCATGGAAACACGAATGAGATTTAAGCTACGGTTTTGATTGAAGTCTGTAGCCCACGGAAATCTAACCCTGATGTACTTAACATTTATATTTAAATAATCATGCGACGCCAAATAAACTACGCACATAAATATCCTGATTATCATTCTTTAGAGGTGCTTCTTTTTCAAGATTTATCTTCGGTGAATGTCTTCTGGCGTCATCACTTTATATGAAGAGATTTCTCGTAACATTCCACTTGTTGATGAACCGTTTGACGAGTACGAAGTTTCACCTTCAAATATGGTCAAAGTTATTCAAGGTTATGGTAAATAAACCATCATTGAAAATTAGACAACTTATGTGTCGCTGACAGAAGTGGTGCAAATTTATTTTAGCTGATATGTTTGACTTCAGTCGGTACCCTTATGGGCTATTTTATCGCATTGTGACGCTGTAAGTTCGCATTTCAAAATTAAATTACAAAGCTGTAATTCGTCTTTAAATGCTAGCCAACCTGGAATTGTAAAACGGCATCAAATATAATATTTAAGTATATCATTATGCTTTTTAACCCCTAATAGTAAAAGCTTTGGGAACGTCGGGCCTGTAAGCCTGAGCGGCAATATAAGAAATTGGGTCACTTGTGGTTGAATTCTGACCCCTTCGTGCTTTATTAAGCCTTACTCCTAATCCTCCGAGGCTGCACTTGAAGCCCTTCAACCGCGACACTAAGGTTTGCGTTATAAAATTTCCGTACACGACGTGCGAGCGCGTCAGAATCCTAAGGCTGAGCATATGCAAGACCCCACTGATACCTACATGAACCTTGTTCCAATGGTGGTCGAACAGACCGCCCGCGGCGAACGTGCCTATGATATCTTCAGCCGCTTGCTGAAAGAACGGATTATTTTTGTAAATGGACCAATCCATAGCGGGATGAGCCATCTTATTGTCGCACAATTGTTGCACCTTGAGGCAGAGAATCCCAAAAAAGAGATCAGCATGTACATCAACTCGCCCGGGGGCGAAGTGACCGCTGGTCTATCGATTTATGACACTATGCAATACATCAAACCAAAAGTATCTACGCTTATTTGTGGCATGGCTGCATCGATGGGATCAGTTATCGCTATCGGTGGAGAAAAAGGAATGCGGTTTGCGCTTCCTAATGCAGAAGTGATGATCCATCAGCCATCTGGGGGATCGCAAGGTAAGGCAGAGGATATTCTGATATCTGCGCGGCACATTGAGAGAACTCGCGAAAGAATGTACCAACTTTATGTTAAGCATTCTGGACAAACGCTTAAATCTGTACAAAAAGCCCTCGATCGAGATCTTTGGATGACGCCTTCTGAAGCAAAAGAATGGGGCCATCTTGACGAGATTGTTGAAAATCGCGCCAAGGATGACGACAAAGGTTGATGTAACACACAACGTTTTGACGTTGTGGACCATTTCGGGCTGCCATATGGTGCACCCAAAGCAGCCCGAAATTTTAATTATAGGCCTAAATGGCTAAGGGAATTAGACATGGCGACGACGTCGAGCGGCGACAGCAAGAACACCCTCTATTGTAGCTTTTGCGGCAAAAGCCAGCATGAGGTGCGCAAACTGATTGCGGGGCCGACTGTATTTATCTGCGATGAGTGCGTAGAGTTGTGCATGGATATCATTCGCGAAGAAACTAAATCTGCGGGTTTGAAGGCGTCTGAAGGCGTCCCAACTCCACTTGAGATTTGTCAGGTTTTAGACGATTATGTCATCGGTCAGACTCATGCGAAGCGCGTGTTGTCAGTGGCCGTCCACAACCATTATAAACGCCTTAATCACGCTGACAGCTCTGATATTGAACTGGCAAAATCTAATATAATGCTGATTGGCCCAACGGGCTGTGGTAAGACGTTATTAGCACAAACATTGGCGCGTATTTTGGACGTACCATTCACTATGGCTGATGCAACAACATTGACCGAAGCTGGTTATGTAGGTGAAGATGTTGAAAACATTATTCTTAAACTTTTACAAGCATCTGAATACAATGTGGAACGTGCGCAACGTGGAATTGTGTATATCGACGAAGTTGATAAAATAACGCGCAAGTCTGACAACCCTTCTATAACCCGTGACGTGTCTGGCGAAGGTGTACAGCAAGCTCTGCTAAAAATCATGGAGGGCACCGTCGCTTCTGTCCCTCCACAAGGCGGTCGTAAGCACCCCCAGCAGGAATTTCTACAAGTTGACACTACGAACATTTTATTTGTTTGTGGCGGAGCATTTGCAGGTCTCGATAAGATCATAGCACAGCGTGGAAAAGGAGCCGGAATGGGCTTTGGTGCAGAAGTTCGCGGCCCTGATGATCGCGGTGTTGGTGAGATTTTTGGTGATCTAGAGCCCGAAGATCTACTTAAATTTGGCTTAATTCCTGAATTTGTTGGTCGTTTGCCGGTGATCGCAACGCTCGAAGATCTGGATGAAGACGCGCTTGTCACTATTTTATCCAAGCCGAAGAACGCATTGGTAAAACAATACCAACGCTTGTTTGAGTTGGAAGACGCTAAACTGACTTTCACCGACGACGCTCTTGTGGCAATTGCTAAACGTGCTATCGAACGTAAAACTGGTGCACGAGGTTTACGCTCGATTATGGAAGATATTTTGCTTGATACTATGTTTGAATTGCCTGGCATGGATACTGTGACAGAAGTAGTTGTTAACGAAGAAGCTGTTGGCCCTGATGCACAGCCTTTGATGATCCATGATGACGCGAAAAAGAAAGCTAAGCCGGCCACGGCTGGCTAATAAATTAGTATGTATCGAGCTCAAGTGCATGACTATGTCATGTAAATTCGAACTAGATTTTTGTATTACATAATAGTTTATGCTGGTAAGTTTTTTGTAATCCTGCTCACGTGGTACTTGATATGTGAAATGTGGAAATGTAAGCAGCTTTGCCTGTTAGGTTATTAGCTATTTTTTTAAAATTTCAATATATTGGCTGGTGGCAAGAAGTTTTTTTGCCACCATTGTTTTTTCTTCACTTGCCTGTTGATGAATACAACTGAATACAGACTTGTATGCCAATGTTGCGAGACGAATTTAATGACAGCACTTGCAGCTATAATGATCGAATAGTCTGAGATTGATACTAATTACTGAATTGTAATGCAATTTGCTGCGCTTGAATATTAATGCTCGACAGGGCAAGAGAAGAATCAACAGCCCTCTGGACCTGCTTGGCAATATCGGGCATCACTATTTCAATTAAATTGGAGCCAAACCTATGGGTGTTCTTAACTTTATTAAGCGGATTTTTACTTGGTGGGACGGGCAAACGCTTGGCACGCAGCTGTGGACCTGGCGCAACGGTAAGAAGGTTGGTGAGGACGAGCTTGGCAATATTTATTATACTGACGCTGCAGGCAAACGACGCTGGGTAATTTATAATGGTGAAGTCGAAGGCAGCCGTGTAAGTCCGGATTGGCATGGCTGGCTGCATCATACATGGGACGAAACGCCAAGTGATAAGCCACTGGCTCACAAATCGTGGGAAAAGCCTCATGTCCGAAACCTGACAGGAACTTCTGCGGCCTATGCGCCAGCAGGATCTTTGCGTCGGGCGGTTCCTGCCAAACGAGCTGACTATGAAGCATGGACGCCAGAATAAAAATGCGTGAAAGTACCACAGAAGTTGTTTTAGGAGCGGTTATTCTTGCAGCAGCTTTAGGTTTTTTATGGTTCATGGTGACTGTCACAGGCCTTAGTAAATCAGCCACAGGTATGGAATTGAACGCCAACTTCCGTTCTGCTGAAGGTGTGAACATCGGCACCGACATCCGTCTCGCAGGCGTCTCGGTTGGTGTGGTTAGTGAGTTAAACCTCAACACCGAAACCTATCGCGCTGATGCAGTTTTTATAATCTATCAGGGATTTCTGATACCAAATGATAGCGCAGCCATTGTAGCTTCAGAGGGGCTCTTGGGTGGGACGTTCGTTGAGATTGTTCCTGGTGGATCTTTTGAAATGTTCGCTGATGGTGGTTTGATCCAAAATACCCAAGGTGCAGTAAGCTTGATCCAATTGCTAATGAAATTTGTTGGGGAAGATGAATTGTGAAAAGGTTTTTAATAGCGTTATTTATCTTCCTTGCAATGCCCATTTCTGCGCAGTTGGCGACCACGGCGTCGAGTGGGACATTGCGAGTACTGGATAAAATTACCGGCCGAACACACGATCTTAAGTTTGGTAATGGCCAGACTCAAACTGTTGGTCTCTTAGCGATTACTATGACCGAATGCCGCTATCCAAGTGGCAATCAATCCGGCGATGCATACGCGCTTTTGACAATTATCTACAACAATGCCTCTGATCCGGTATTTAGCGGCTGGATGATTGCTTCTTCACCTGCGTTAAATGCGCTTGACCATCCACGCTACGACGTTTGGACATTACGTTGTAGCAGTGAATAAGGTTTGGAGACATCCTTAAGCCGGTCAAAATCTGCATCGGTCTGTAAAGCTGAGTCTAATAGTGTTCGGTATTGTTCACGACTAACTTCGATTCCACCAAGACTTGCCAGATGCGGTGTTATGAACTGCGTGTCGCATAATTTAAAACCACCAGTGATTAGTCTATCGACCAAATAAGCCAATGCGACTTTTGATGCATCAGTACGTTGGCTGAACATACTTTCTCCAAAAAATGCCCCTCCCATGGTAATGCCAAAAACACCACCGACGAGGATTCCGTTTTCCCAGACCTCAACAGAGCGAGCAATCTTGGCACTGTGAAGCTGTTTGTATAGTTTAGTTAGTATATCATTTATCCATGTTTCACCTCGGTCTGCGCAACCGGCAACAATTCCTGAAAAATCAACATCATAGGTAACGTTAAATCGTTCTGACCGAATTGTTTTGGAGAGTGATCGAGAGATGTGAAATCCGCTCAATGGTATTATTCCACGTTGCTGTGGATCCACCCAAAATAAGTTCTCATCACCACGATGCTCTGCCATTGGAAAAATCCCATCTGCATAACCTGACAGCAGCATTTTTGGTGTTAGAGCTGTCGTCATCGGTAATCCTCATTTATCTGCGATTATTTTTTATACCATTAAAGTTGGAAGTAAATCATCGTTAAATATAACAAAAAACGAAAGGTTAGATTTTAATTTAATAGCTGACTTGTAGTTTTAACAGGATTATTTGTTGCCGGTACAGTGTATAGATAATTGCTTTAGCCATTATCGTAACTTTTGCTGCAGATATTTTAAATTGTGAGGTTTAGATCTTGCATTTAATAATTATTAGTAAGGTTAGATATTCGCTGATGTTAACGCTGCTTCTGTTATTAACATTAAACTGTAGTCAATATTGATTTTTTTGTTTTCCAAGCGTAATGTAAGAAGGTATTAAACTGACTGTTAAAATCATTATGATCTTTTACAGGTTACTACTAACAATAATGAAACCTCTATTTTTGATTAAAATTTTTACATCAATAGACCTGTTTGATTGTTTATGATGTAGCCAAAGCTGAGGTGAAAACTGACTACTTTCAACAGTGAATTCATACTACATCCAGCATCAAATAATTTTTTAGAGGCTCAGATAACACCAAGTATTTTAAATTCCAACCCACGATTTAAAGGCCGAGTTTGCGCAATTCAAAGCATTCTTAGATATAAAATGATGCGAAAAATGAATAGGTATTAAATTGCCGCTGTGAATTGTTTGGCAAAAAATATTCTCAACATGGATGGTTAGCTGGGGGGGATTTATTTTATTATTGGTGATACTAACATGAAGGTCACACCTACATGATTTGGCTTATCCTCAGGTAAGGTTGGTCTCGAGCCAGTTTTCCAGCCAATGGATGTTATAATTACCCGTCAATACTGCTTCTTCTTGCAGTAGTGCGTGGAACAGCGGGATAGTCGTGTCGACGCCATCAACAATCAATTCACCCAAAGCCCGCGCAAGACGGGCTAAAGCTTCGGGCCTATCTCGACCGTGTACTATGAGTTTACCAATCAAACTATCGTAGTAGGGCGGTATCGAATACCCGTCGTAAAGTGCTGTATCCATTCTGACACCAAGCCCCCCGGGCGCGTGAAATTGGGTAATGCGACCTGGACAAGGTGAGAAGTTCGGCAATTTTTCTGCGTTTATCCGAACCTCAATTGCATGGCCACGAATTTTGAGATCATCTTGGGTAAATGACAACGGCATGCCGGACGCAATTCGGATTTGCTCGCGCACAAGATCTTGATCAAAAATCGCTTCAGTTACAGGATGCTCCACCTGAAGCCGCGTGTTCATCTCGATGAAATAGAATTCTCCATTTTCATAAAGGAATTCAATCGTGCCCGCGCCAATATAGTTGATATTTGCACAAGCATCTGCGCAAACCTTGCCAATTTTTGCACGTTCTTCAGGTGTAATTGATGGACCAGGTGCTTCTTCAAAAACTTTTTGATGACGTCGTTGTAGTGAACAATCGCGCTCACCTAAGTGAACAGCCTTACCTTTTCCATCGCCAAAAACCTGAATCTCAATGTGGCGTGGGGTGGTCAAGTATTTCTCAATGTATACTTCTGGATTGCCAAAGTTTGATTTACCTTCGGCGCGTGCTGTTTGAAACGCTGATTTCATTTCTTCGGCAGAATTAGCCACTTTCATACCTTTGCCACCGCCACCTGCAGTAGCTTTAATGATCACCGGATAGCCCAATTCTTCACCAATTTTACGTGCATCTTCAACCGAGTCGACACCACCAGAGGATCCTGGAACGCATGGCACACCAAGGGCTTTCATTGTGTCTTTGGCAGTAATTTTGTCGCCCATTGTGCGGATGTGTTGCGCTGTTGGGCCGATAAATGTTAATCCATGGTCCTCAACTACTTGTACGAATTGCGCATTTTCAGATAGGAAGCCATAACCTGGATGGATGGCCTGGGCCCCCGTAATTTCGCATGCTGAAATGATTGCCGGAAAACTTAAATAGCTCAGTGGTGATGGTGCAGGGCCGATGCAAACACTTTCGTCCGCCATGCGCACGTGCATGGCGTCAGCATCAGCAGTGGAGTGTACAGCGACCGAACCGATACCCATTTCACGACAGGCGCGAATTACGCGTAGGGCGATTTCCCCACGGTTTGCGATGAGGATTTTATCAAACATTTCAGTCCCTTACCTTTGAGCCTTATTCGACGATCATCAGTGGAGCGCCAAATTCAACTGGCGCACCATCTTCGACCAAAAGTCGTTTTACCGTACCAGATTTTGGCGCAGGGATATGGTTCATGGTTTTCATCGCTTCGATGATAAGCAATGTATCACCTTCACCAACTTTATCACCAACTTTTACGAAGGCGGCTACATCCGGTTCGGGAGACATATATACTGTACCGACCATTGGGGACGTGACTGCTCCAGGTAAGCTGGCAGGATCTGCGCTGACTTCCTCGGGTGCAGACAAACTGGCTGTAGCAATGTGTGCGGACGCTTTCTCTGAGGGCGCAGCGGCAGCTATTTGTGTAATGACCTGTGCGGGCGGCTTGCGACTGACACGTACATTGAGGGCGTCGTTCTCACCGTAATCGCGTTTTACCTGCAGTTCTGTAAGATCGTTTTCACGCAGCAGCTCAGCCAGCGCTTTAATGAAGCTGATATCAGAGTCACGGGCGGATTCTTGAGGTGTCGTTTTGGTCATTGTTCCCTCGGGGTGTTGTCTGTCTTTTTAGCGTTTCAAATTAGGATATCACGAACACTACAGTTCTCCTACACCATGGTGACGAAGGTGGAAAGCGGCCCAAACAGTAAAAAAACTACGTTTCGCTGTACTGCTTTGCTGTCTGACGCTACCTCTTGTTGAAATGTATCATGTTTTTCAGATTATACATTGATGTATTTTGGCTTTAACGTGTTCTGTAAGGTGTAAATATATACCGTTTCCAATTTTGAGGTCGTATCATTACACGTATACCCGCCTTTACTTATGAGTCCTGTTTAATCGAGATTGGTTAAAATATGGAATCGATACTTTAGTGGGCGGGGCTAGTGAGATTACATTAACCAGTATTTGGCCGTTTGTCATTGTAGGAGGGCGCAATTTACAGCATTAGGTCTCTGGAAAATTGATCGGTAAAGATTGCATCTTCGATTAGTTTCTTAGGTTTTTTGTAAAAATAGCCGCTACCAACGACTATCTCGCAGTACTACCATCAATAAATCATGCACTGTTATCTAGTTTAAAAAATAAACTATAAAATATAATTATAGCTTATGATTGCAGCACTATTTGTCATTGCTAGGCCTGATCAGTCACGTTTCATACGATTCCTAATCAACTCTTCTACGACGGAAGGGTCTGCGAGCGTGGATGTGTCCCCTAATGTGTTGAAGTCATTTTCAGCAATCTTACGTAGAATACGGCGCATGATTTTACCTGAACGGGTTTTTGGCAGGCTAGGGGCCCACTGCAACAAGTCAGGTTTGGCGATTGGACCGATTTCGTTGCGAACCCATTTATTCAACTCAGCACGCAATTCTTCTGTTGGTTCGATGCCATTCATTAAAGTGACATAAGCATAGATCCCTTGGCCTTTGATATCATGAGGGTAGCCTACCACGGCAGCTTCTGCCACAGCGGCATGCGCCACAAGAGCGGATTCAACTTCGGCTGTGCCCATACGATGGCCTGATACGTTGATTACATCATCAACTCTACCAGTTACCCAATAATCGCCATCGGAGTCGCGCCTACAGCCGTCACCTGAAAAATAATAGCCGGCGTATTCGCTGAAATACGTTTTTTCAAAGCGGTCGTGGTCACCCCAGATTGTGCGCATTTGGCCGGGCCAGCTGTCTTTGATGCACAATACTCCACTAACGTCGTTGCCAAGAACTTCTTCGCCCGATTGTGGGTCTAATACTACAGGTTGCACACCGAAGAACGGCACCTGTGCTGCACCCGGTTTTAGCGTCGTTGCACCGGGTAGGGGGGTCAGCATGTGACCACCAGTTTCGGTTTGCCAAAATGTGTCAACGATGGGACAATTACCCTTGCCAATAATGTCATAGTACCAATTCCAGGCTTCGGGATTGATAGGTTCACCCACCGAACCGAGCAGTTTGAGATGGGACAGATCGTGCTTTTCGACCCAGTCGTTTCCGTAGGCCATGAGTGCGCGGATAGCGGTTGGGGCGGTATAGAATTGGTTGACTTTATGTTTGGCGCAGACTTCCCAGAACCGCCCAGCGTCGGGGTAAGTTGGCACTCCTTCGAACATGACTGTGGTGGCCCCATTGGCTAGTGGGCCATAGACAATATAGCTATGGCCCGTGACCCAGCCAACGTCTGCTGTGCACCAGAATACATCGCCTTCGTGGTAATCAAACGTGTACTCATGAGTCATGGCTGCGTAAACGAGATAACCACCTGTGGTGTGGACGACGCCTTTCGGCTGCCCCGTTGAGCCGGATGTATAGAGAATAAATAGTGGATCTTCTGCTGACATTTCAACTGGCTGTTGATAGTCAGCGGCTTCCAGCAACATATCGTTGTAACTGTAATCCTGGCTCGTCCAAGTGGTTTGAGCACCTGTGCGTTTCACTACAAGGCACTTGACGCTATCTTTGCAATGCAACAATGCTGCATCTGCGTTTGATTTTAATGGAGTAGCCTTGCCGCCACGAGGTGCGTGGTCAGCAGTGATTACAACCTTAGCGTCGCAACCGTTGATCCGCGTGCCGAGGGCTTCGGGCGAGAATCCTGCAAATACTATGGAATGCACGGCACCGATGCGTGTGCAGGCCAACATTGCGTATGCAGCTTCAGGAATCATTGGCATGTAGATGACGACACGGTCGCCTTTAGTGACGCCTAAAGTTTGAAGGATATTGGCCATCTTGCAAACATGGACATGCAGTTGAGTGTAGGTGATGTGCAGCGTTTCAGTTGTGTTTGGATCATCGGGCTCCCAGATGATCGCCACCTGATCACCGCGGGCTTTCACGTGGCGATCCACGCAGTTGGCAGATACGTTTAATGTGCCGTCCTCAAACCATTTGATGTTAACCTTGCCCGGTAAAAACGACGTATTTTTCACTTTAGTGAAAGGCTTAATCCAATCTATGCGTTTTGCATGTTCACCCCAAAATTTATCAGGATCTTTGATGGAATGGGCATACATTTTGTTATAACCAGCAAGGTCAACATGGGCATTTTTAGCTGCGGTGGCTGCCGGAGGGTAGGTTTTAGACTTAGTAGACATGGGGCATCCCTTGTTTAAATTGGGGGCAACTTGGGCATATCAAATAATGTACACATTCTATGCACAACCTGTATGCCCGCGAATATGAAGGTCTAAGGCCATATGTGCCCCTTACCCAGGTCAGATCGCGAGGTATTTGGAACGAAGATCTTCGTCTTCCAGCACCTCTTTTGCTGATCCGTCATAGACCACCTTACCAATGTCAAGTATCACAGCGCGGTCTGCCAATTTCAATGCGGCAACTGCGTTTTGTTCGACAATAACTGTGGTAATGCCTTGGTCGCGTATCATTTCAAGTGTTTTGGCAATTTCCTGTACGATGACTGGGGCAAGGCCTTCGTAAGGTTCATCCAACAGCAAAACTTTGATGTCACGACACAGCGCTCGTGCGATTGAAAGCATTTGCTGTTCACCACCAGACAAAGTTACACCATCCTGTTTACGGCGTTCACGCAGGCGGGGAAAAAGATCATAGACGCGGTCCAGAGACCAGCCAATGGGCGGGGAGATTTGCGCTAGTTTGAGGTTTTCTTCGACAGTTAAACCGGGAATTATGCTGCGGTCTTCTGGCACAAGTTGGATGCCAGCTTGAGATGCCTGCCAAGATTTCATATCATGCAAAGGCTTGTGATCAAGCCAGATTTCACCACTGTTCAGTTGAGGATCATCCATGCGAGCAATTGCCCTAAGGGTGGTTGTTTTGCCAGCGCCATTTCGACCAAGAAGGGCTAGAATTTCGCCTTCGTGAATATCAAAACTAACACCCTGAATAATGTAACTTTCACCGTAATAAGCTTCCATGTTCCAGACCGAAAGGTACTTAGGTGCAGTGGAGGCCATGTTGCGATTTTTTGAGTATGGACCGTTGGCGTCGAGGCGTTCAACGTGGGTCATTTTAGTTAACTCCTTCGACTGGTGCTTCGCCTAGGTAAGCTTCGCGCACCTTAGGGTGGCCTTTGATTTTGTCTGGCGTGTCTTCGACGAGTGGAGTGCCTTGTGCAAGCACTGTAATCCGATCAGCCAGCGAAAAGACCACGTTCATATCATGTTCAATGATAGCCATTGTAACACCACGGTCCTTGCGGATCAGTTTTAGCAATTCGATGGTGTTTTCGGTGTCTGCACGAGCCATACCAGCGGTGGGTTCATCTAGTAGTAACAGACGCGGTTCTTGTACCAGGCACATCGCCATTTCGAGGCGGCGTTTGTCACCTCGTGACATGGCCGATGCCTGCATGTCACGTTTGTCGAGCATGTTTACTTCGTCGAGCATAGCTTCGGCTTTTTTGATCATAGATTTTTCATTGCGCACGGATTCGAATGCGTGCATACGAAACGCCCCGTCGCGTTTGGCGAAACACGGAATAAGCATATTTTCCATAATGTTCAGATCGGCAAAGATTTCTGGTGTTTGGAACACGCGGCTGATACCCAATTGATTAATCTGATGCGGCTTGCGCCCCAAAACAGATTGACCGTCAAAAACTACAGATCCGCTATCCGGGATCAGCTTGCCCACCAGCACGTTGAGCAGTGTAGACTTGCCTGCGCCATTGGGGCCAATGATCGCATGACAAGTGTTTTCCATCACATCAAGATTCACATCGCCAAGTGCTTGAAGGCCGCCGAACCGTTTGTTGACGCCTTTGACTGAAAGTAGTGCCATAATGATGGCTCCTTATTCTGCGGGCGTGCGGGACGTGGCGTCCTGCGTGTCAGCAGTTTTGTTGCGGCGGAATAGTTTGGCAATGCGTTGGCCACCTTCAACCAGGCCACCTGGCAGGAAGATCACAACCATCATGAACAAGATGCCCATGGTCAGGTGCCAGCCTTTGCCGATGAATGGATAGACAAGCGCCACTATCACATCTTCAAGACCATCAGGCAAAAAGGCAAACCATTCATGCAAAATATCCTTGTTGATTTTCGAGATGATGTTTTCCATGTATTTGATGACGCCCGCCCCGAGAACTGGGCCCATCAAAGTACCTGCACCACCAAGGATTGTCATAATCACAACCTCCCCCGATGCCGTCCAGAACATGCGCTCCGGTCCCACTTGAGTGTCCATCGCCACCATCAGGCCACCAGCAAGTCCGGCGTACATACCCGAAATCACGAAGGCTGATAGGGTGTAGCGTTTTGGTGTTAGACCTGTGTAATTCATCCGTTGTTGATTAGACTTCACCGCCCGCAACATGATCCCAAACGGGGAGCGAAAGATGCGGATTGACAAGTAAAATGCAATTAATAGAAAGACACCGGCTATATAGTAGCCCAGGTTGAAGGTGAATAAGTGGTTTCCGAGAGACAATTCATAGGAGTTACCCATCTCGGCGCCAAATAGGTTAGCTCGACCGATCCCTCCGTCGGCAGGCCCCCCAAATAGAGGGGTATCGGTGTTCTTGATCTGCAAGCCTGTTTCGCCACCCGTAATCGGTGTCAGAACCGAATATGCCATTGCAAACATCATCTGCGCGAATGCCAACGTCAATATTGAAAAGTAGATACCGGAGCGGCGCAGAGACACAAAGCCCACGACTAGAGCAAATGCGCCTGCTACCACGATCGCCACCAAAATGCCTGGGATCACGTTTAACGTTACCAATTTCATTGACCAGATTGCAGCATAAGATCCAATACCTAAAAATGCAGCGTGTCCAAAGCTTAAGTAACCAGTAAGGCCAAACAAAAGGTTGAAACCTACTGCAAAGATTCCAAAAATTATGAAACGTTGCATCAAGTCAGGATACCCCGCATTAAATTGCGCCATCGCAGAACCTTCAGGAAAAGGGTTAAGGATAAAAGGGGCTAACATAACCAGCCCAAACACGATCAGCATCAACTTGCCGTCTTTTTTGGTAAGTCCGAACATGGCTTATTCCTCCATCACGCCCTTGCGGCCCATCAGGCCACGAGGACGGGTCAACAAGATGATTATTGCGACAAGGTAGATGATTATTTGGTTAATACCGGGCAGAAGGTCGATCACAGCGGGCATCGAAGCAAAGCTTTCTAGGATGCCGAGTAAGAAGCCTGCAGCAACAGCACCGGGGAGGGATCCCATGCCACCGACTACTACCACAACAAAGCTCAATACCAAGAAATCCATACCCATGAAATAATTTGGGGCTACGATTGGCGCGTACATAACACCTGCTACCCCTGCTACAGCGGCGGCAAGGCCGAACATAAAAGTAAACCGCTTGTCGATGTCGATACCCAACAGGCCAACTGTTTCACGATCTGCCATTCCAGCGCGCACTACCATGCCGAATGTGGTGAATTGAAGGAACGCAAACACACCGGCGATTATAAACGCTGAGAAAAAGAAATACACCAGACGCCAGTAGGGATACATAATTGTCTGCGCCTCATAGCCAAGAAACATGCCAAAGTCTAACGAACCAGTGAACGCAGGTGGAGCCGGGGTTTGAATGGGGTTGGCACCAAAGAAATATTTGATGATTTCGCCAATCACCAGAGCTAGACCGAAAGTTACAAGGATCTGATCTGCGTGTGGGCGTTTGTAGAAATGTTTAATTAACCCGCGTTCCATCGCAAAGCCTACGAAGATCATCACTGGTATTGCGAACAGGATTGCGATTGGTACCGACCAATCCATAATAGTTTGACCTGCGGTCATCCCGAACCAATCCTGCACGTAGAACGTGTCGACTTGCAAAGGGTTACCTAAAAAGTCAAATCGCGTTGGGTCGACAACCTGATGAGACACTGACAGGATTTTTGACGTGATCACAGCGCAGAACGCACCCATCATGAACAAAGCGCCATGGGCGAAATTTACGACCCCTAATGTGCCAAAGATTATGGTTAGGCCAAGGGCGATCAACGCATAAGCGGAACCTTTGTCTAAACCGTTGAGAATTTGAACGATGATCTGGTCCATGGCTTGGCTACCTCTGATCGATGACTGCAAAGTGTCCGCGCACCATTTGGCAGCAGATCAGCGCAAATGTCTTGTAAAGAAATGTCGGGGCAGTTTAAAACTGCCCCGACATAGTCGGCTTATGCGCCGTTGTTGCATTCACCCAAGGAGGCTTCTGCGCCGCCCATTTGTGGATGATCTGGTGCATACGTTACCTGTGCAACCGGTGTGACTTCAACGATTTCCACAAGATCAAACTCGTTCTCGGGATTTTCCTTGCCACGCACCACTAGGACGTCTTTGAAGCACTGGTGATCATCTGCACGGTACAGTGTTTCTCCGTTGCCCATGCCACTGAATTCAAAGCCTTCGAGGGCTTCGACGACTGCACAAGGCGCAAACGAGCCCGCACGTTGCACAGCATCCGCATACAATAGCGTTTGCACATAGCATGTGTGAGCCGCCTGTGATGGTGGAAATCCGTACTTGGTACCAAACGAACGCACAAATGCGTTTGTTCCGGCATACTTCGCGCCAAGCTGGTCTTCAATCTTCCAGTCCCAATTTTGTGAACCCAAAATTCCGGCGATGTTTGCACCTGCGCCACGAGCCATTAGCTCTGAATAAAGTGGAACAACAATTTCGAAGTTTTTGCCGTTGGCTTGTGCGTCGCGCAGGCCAAACTGAACAGCGTTTGTTAACGAGTTGATCATGTTTCCGCCGTAGTGGTTTAGAACCAAAACGTCGGCGCCGGAGTTTAAGACTGGGGCAATATAAGATGAGAAGTCAGTTTGAGTTAGTGGTGTCTTAACTGAATTTACAGTTTCCCAGCCCATGGCTTCTGTGGATGCACGAATGGCTTCTTCGGTGGTGTAGCCCCAGTTGTAGTCTGCAGTCAGATGATATGCCTTACGATCTGAACCGTACTGCGCAGCCAGAACCGGTGCCAAAGCAGCACCAGTCATGTAGGAATTAAAGAATTGACGGAAACCGTTGGCCTTGCGGTCTTTACCGGTCGTATCATTGGAGTGCGTGAGGCCGGCCATAAAGATTATGCCAGCTTCTTGACAGAGCGCTTGAACAGCAACGGCCACACCGGAGCTTGATCCGCCTGTGATCATAACTGCACCGTCTTTTTCGATCATAGAACGTGCAGATGCGCGCGCAGCGTCTGATTTGGTCTGCGTATCACCTGTAACGTATTTAACCTCCCGACCCAAGATGCCTGTGCCGTCAAGTGCGTTGGACGTGAACGTTTGCAGCATGCCGCCATCGCCACCACCGTTCAGGTGCTCGACTGCGAGTTCGTATGCACGAATTTCATCCGCACCTTCGTCAGCGTAGGGGCCGGACTGTGGTACGTTAAAACCAAGAACGACTTCGCTTTCGCCAGGTGCGTTGGTGAAACCGGCGTGGGCGTCAGCACGTAGATAAGTTGGCAATGTCAATGCAGCACTAGCAATAGCGCCAGTTTTCATAACGTTACGACGTGTGAAGTTTGATTTGGACATATAGTAACCTCCCTTGAGTGATGCAGCTAAACCTCCCGTTTAGCTGCACATGCTTTTAATAGCTCTTTCAACAAACTGTTATTTTGAAAATTACTCAATAAGGATTTGTTGAATAATATAATTTCTGTAAAGATATAGACAAAGCAGTGTAAAAAATTGTAAATAAATTATCTGAATCGTACAAAAAGGGTGGCGAAATCATAAAAAAAAATAGTTTCCTGGAACAGGTCTCACCACACCTTCTTACTGGTACGCGGGCGCGCAACCGAAGGATGGACTTGGGTCTTCAGCAAATCAATGTCGCTAGGGAGATTGGTATCTCTGGTTCCTATTTAAACCTAATCGAACATAATCGACGTAGAATTGGCGGCAAGTTATTGAGCAAACTAGCGCGGGTTCTGGATATCGAAGTGGCATTGCTTGGTGATGGTGTGAGTGATGCTATTTTGGTGCCTTTAAAAGAAGCGGCAGCTGCGTTTCCATGCGAAAGCGTTGAAGACCTGCGGTCTGAAGAATTGGTGGCGCGGTTCCCTGGATGGGCTGCGTTGATTGCAGCGCAGCGGCGTAGGATTACCCAATTGGAAGACCGCACAGACGCATTGAATAATCGGCTGGCCCATGACAGCCAGATTGCTAATGCGCTTCACGATGTTATTTCTACCGCCACTGCAATCAGGTCTACCGCAAGCATTTTAGTTGAAACGCCTAACCTCGACCCTGATTGGCAATTACGGTTTCACACAAATATTGATATGGATTCTGCACGGCTGGCTGAAAGCAGCCAAGCTTTGCTCGGATTTTTGGATATGGAGATGGAAGCAGGGGGCGCGCATGTAGATTCTGCTATGGAACAAGCTGAGGCTACGCTTGCGCAGTCGGATTATTATGTTTTGGGTATCGATGCTGGGGAGGAGATGAAGTTTGATGATGTCCAAAACGCGACTACCCGAACCATTTTACAGGATTGGGCAAAAGGGGCAGCACAGGATGCTAAAAGTTTGCCACTTGAAGTGTTTACCCAAGTGGCCCACGCAGTAGCCTATGATCCCGCACGGCTTTCTTCGCACTTTGGGGTAACCTTGGATGTGGTTTTGCGTCGGTTAGCGCATTTGCCGCCAGATTCGGATCATCCGCTGATGGGATTAGCAGTATGCGACGGAGCGGGAGTTGTAACGTTTCAAAAACCTATACTTGATTTTCGACTTCCACGATCGGGTGCTGCGTGTCCGCTGTGGCCGCTGTATCAAGCGTTGACCCAACCGGGTCGGGCAATCCGACGCATTGTTCGACTTCCTGGAGCCGCGCGTACACCGTTTGAATGTTTCGCAATTGCTGGTCCAGTAGGAGCCGTTGCGTTTGGAGCCGAGCCAAGGATTAATGCTACAATGCTTGTGCGACCAGCATGTCCTGATGATATTGCGGATGTTGTGGGGCCGGGGTGTCGGGTATGTGATGTCCATAATTGTATCAGCCGTCGTCACCCCAGTTTGTTGTAAAGTAGTATTGTACCTTTGACTCCGCCTGCTGTTGTAGCAATAATTATATTCTGTCGCTCAAGGAGCCTTGGGCGGTGACATTTGGGAGGATGTAAACGATGGGCCAACGCGTCCTTTTGATTGAAGATGAGCCCAATATCATTGAGGCTATTAGTTATATCCTGACCAAGGATGGCTGGACAGTATACACCCATTCGGACGGGCAAACGGCGATGTCGAAGGTTATGCAACGCGTTCCAGATCTGATTATTCTTGATGTTATGCTGCCCGGTAAATCTGGTTACGACATTCTGCGTGAACTGCGCGCGCAAGCTGAAACTAAAGATGTGCCTGTGATGATGCTGACAGCGCGTGGTCAATCCAAGGATCGAGAAATGGCGACCAGTTTGGGTGCCACGCAGTTTATGACAAAACCGTTTTCTAATGCTGAAGTTCTTAAAAGTGTGCGCGCTTTGGCAGGGCCGTGACTCAAAAATGAAACTACCAAGCCGAACAGAATTTCTTGATCGTAGCAGTTACCGTCAGCGCAGATTTCGCGATGCGGCACGCTGGTTGCCAATTTTTGCTAGTATTCTCATGCTGCTGCCACTGATGTGGCCACGTGATATGCCTGATCAAAGTCAAACAAGCAGTGGTATAATTTACTTGTTTGGATTGTGGGCACTTTTAATTGTTCTGGCGTTTGTGTTGTCAAGGGTTTTAAAGTTTTCTGAAGCATTGGACGGAAACGGCGCACCCAGCGGGTGGGGCAGAGAATGATTTCATTTAACCTGCTGATCGTGGTTTCGCTAGTGTATGTCGTGTTCTTGTTTCTGGTCGCTTTTGCTGCTGAAAGACGCGCGGCGCAGGGCAAAAATAGCTGGATTCGATCATCTGTAATTTACACTCTTTCGCTGAGTATTTATTGTACAGCTTGGACCTTTTACGGGGCTGTTGGTTACGCCGCGAGATCTGGCCTTGAATTTGTGACAATCTATCTGGGTCCAACCTTGGTGATGATAGGCTGGTGGTGGCTTGTGCGAAAATTAGTTCGCATCGGACGCACTCAGCGTCTTACATCTATTGCTGATCTGATTTCGTCGCGGTACGGAAAGTCACCCGTGCTTGGAGTGATGGTTACTGTTTTGGCGATTGTTGGAACAACCCCTTATATTGCATTGCAACTTCAATCTGTGACCCAGTCTATCGCGGTGTTCGCCGCCAGCAGTGGTGAGGTGTGGATTCCGCGTGATCTGAACCGTGCGGCTATGTGGGTGGCTGTTGGACTTGCGGTTTTCACAGTTTTGTTTGGTACGCGCAATTTAGATGCACATGAACGACATCATGGTATTGTTCTGGCAATCGCCGTGGAAGCTGTAGTGAAGCTGTGTGCGTTACTGGCGGTTGGGATATTTGTAGTCTGGGGCGTTGCGGGCGGTGTTGGTGCCACGTTGGATTTGATTGACGCATCGGCTCAAAGCCAATGGTCCCCAAGTCCAAGTCGCTGGATTGGACTAATCTTCGTGTCAGGTGCTGCCTTCATCTGTCTGCCGCGGATGTTTCAAGTCTTGGTGGTGGAAAATTCTGACGAACAAAGTCTCAGCACAGCAAGCTGGGCGTTTCCAACCTATTTGATGCTGATGAGTTTGTTTGTCGTGCCTATCGCTGTGGTGGGCTTGGACCTAATGCCAGAAGGTGCGAATCCAGATTTATTCGTAGTGACAGTGCCCATTAGTGAGGGGCGACAGGGCCTTGCGATCCTTGCATTTTTAGGAGGATTTTCATCGGCAACATCCATGGTAATTGTAGCGACCTTGTCGTTGGCGACAATGGTCAGCAATCACATCATTGTGCCCAGTTGGTTGAACGCTCGCACGCCTGGTGCAGTTGTATCGGGCGATGTGCGCCAAGTCGTAATCATGTCACGGCGGGTGTCGATCAGCGTTATCTTGGCCCTAGGGTATGTGTATTTCCGCGTTTCGGGGGGGGGCTCCGCTCTCGCTGCCATTGGATTAGTATCATTTGTTGGTGTTGTGCAGGTCTTACCCGCTATGATTGGCGGTGTGTTTTGGCGTGGCGCTAATCGCTGGGGCGCAGGTGCTGGTCTTATTGTTGGTTTTAGCGTCTGGGTATGGACAAATTTCTTGCCCAGTTTTGGTATTGACGCGGTGATATCGCAGGCGGTGTTTGCTGCTGGACCGTTTGGGATTGGCTGGCTGCGTCCTGAGGCGTTGTTTGGAATTTCTGGAACTGATCCATTCGTGCATGCGCTATTTTGGTCAATGTTTTTAAACACATCGGCATTTATATTTGTGTCTATTCTGACTTTCCCGAATCCACTGGAACGTCTGCAAGGGGCGCAATTCGTGAATGTGTTTGATTATTCCAGTGGCGCGCGTACGTGGTTGCAATCAGCTGCCCAAGCTGAAGACTTACTGGTCATGTCTCAACGAATTCTTGGTGGCGCAGAAGCCCTTGCTATTTTTGCGGCTGAGGCACGATCACAGGGAAAAGCTGGGTTCCTGCCTGACGTGACGCCTGACTTTATTGGTAGGTTGGAACGTGAATTGTCAGGATTGGTTGGGGCAGCTACAGCTCATGCGATGATTGGTCAGCTGACTGAAGGTACGATCGTATCAGTGGATGATCTTATCGCGGTAGCGGATGAAACCGCCCAGATCATGGAATATTCCAGCAGGCTTGAAACAAAAAGTTCAGAAGCAAATCGTACTACGCTTGCGTTACGAGAAGCTAACGAAAAGCTAACTGCGTTGAGCATCCAGAAAGATGCTTTTTTAAGTCAGATCAGCCACGAATTACGAACACCAATGACATCAATCCGTGCGTTTTCAGACATTCTACGAGATGAGGATATGGAGGATGTTGCGCGCAAGCGGTTCGCAGGAATTATCCATGAACAAAGCAATCGCTTGACACGATTGTTGGATGATTTGTTAGATCTTGGTGTGCTGGAAAGCGGTCAGGTTCAGTTGAACATTGGGCAAGACATACTGGCAGACGTTTTAGACCGTGCGGTGATTGCATCAGGCGCAAACACTGGCAAGTTGGTGATTGCTCGCAGGGCTGGTAATGAGGCTGTTAACGTACAAACCGACTTGGACAGGTTGGCACAAGTTTTTATCAATTTGATCAGCAATGCGGCCAAGTACTGCGCCAACGATGCTCCAAAATTGCGCATTATTGTGCGTCAGTCCGCGGGACAAACGATTGTCGATTTCTGTGACAATGGCGCAGGCATCCCGAGTGAGAGTCAATCAATGATTTTCGAAAAATTCTCGCGGCTCGAAGATGAGGGTAAGGCTGGTGGCGCGGGTCTGGGCCTTGCGATTTGTCGCCAAATTATGGGCGCACTTGGTGGTGATGTAACGTATTTGCCAGGTCAAGGTGGTGCTGCATTTCGTGTTACGCTGCCCGCTTCGCAGGCTTTGGTGGGATAATAGACGTTTTAAGACTTGTCATTAACAAGTTAGTATTCTCGGATGGGTTAAGCAAAGTTTCATGAGGTTTGCTTTGAATATTCTTGATGGAAGCCTAGGATTCAATTTTTGCTAAAAGCTGGGTCTGAAAAGACTGTTTTCTAAAGTGGTAGAGACATCAGCGGACACGTTTAAGTGTAAAATCAGGCGTGCACTTGAGTTGCGGCCGATAAAACTGCGGGGACTATTGGCGTGTACTCTGGGTCATGCAGAACTTATTGTAGATGTAGAAGACCTGATTGAAGACTGACCAGATGGCTAGGTAATGTTGTGTTTGTGTAATGGACTACCTGCAGGATTGACGGGCTGTCCTTATTGAAGCAACCGTAAATAATTGTTTAACCTGAAATCCAAACGATACGCAGGCTAATGCTCACAGCGACGACAAAAGCCGCGTCACATGAGATTTTGCATCATGACGATGTTGTTAGTCAGCCAATTGCTGTTAAATCTGATGGATGTTGGACTTGGCGCTGCTAACTTTAAGACACAAACCAATAATGTTGGTTATGATTATGATTTGCGCACTGCAGAACGATTAATATTGAAAGGTAATTACTGGTGCTCGTTTTTTTAATCCAGACCGCGGTGGCAACCCATGTAGTAAATGATATAAAAAATGATCCCAAAAATATAGGGGTACTAGCACCACATCAAAGCACATCAGGCATATCGACAGCGCTGGGCAGAGCTATTCAATAATTGCCAACTAAATTTAATGCCGTACTGATGTGCGTTACGTTGCCGGTCCATTAGATTAAGATTTTTGAATTTGGCCAAATTGTTTTTTTTGGTGGGCAAGACCGCCGGGTGGGCTACGCTGACTAGAGCATGGGGATAGTTGTGTTACCTCGCAGTTGTCTCAACTGGAACGGGGGCAGACGGGCGGTGCGAATGAAGCATGTGCAGGTTAAATCACAAAATAGATCATCCGACATGGCACTGATTGATGCTGCGAAAGTTAATATTTCAAATAATGTTAAACATAAATACAGATTTAAAAATTATAATGCTTAACTTGGTTGAGGGATTGCGGTTAGCATTAATTGCCTGCCATGGAGTCCAGCTGGTCACGCATCATACGAAGATCATAGCCGTGATCAGCTGCGATTTTCACTATTTTATAGGTATCCATATCGCCAGCTTGCATCATAGCCCAGATAATCGTGCAGCGGGTACCTGACGCACAATATGCCAACACAGGTCCATCTGATTGCGAACATACTTCTTTTTGTTGGGCTGCAAGATCGGGGTTCAACATTGCATGACTTGCAGGCAGCACAATAAAATTCAGGCCTGCTGCGTCAGCTGCGATTTTCATTATATCCGCCTGATGGGACTGCGGAATTTCGTTACACGGGCGGTTGTTAATAATTGTGGTGAAGCCGGCTTCTGCGATGGCTGGAAGGTCCTCTGGATTGATTTGTGGTGAGACGGCATAAACGGGTGTAAGCTGATGAATTTCCATGAGGCATTCTAAGCCTTGAAGTGATTGGCGTCCAGAGGTTGACCGTTTGTGCACCCTTTTAAAATAATTAATATTTTGTGTTTCTTTAGTGTACAAGAAGTCATCCTGATTACCTTAACCTATAATGTCTGATGTACGCAGTAATTAAATAATGACAGTAGTGAAGTTGGTGGGATTTGGGGCTTTGTACAGAGTTGGAATTGTCTAGATTGATGCGAAGCCCTTAAAGGCTTTGGGAGCTGAGTTGCGCGCAGTGACGGTGCTTTCGGATGGAATTTATATCCAAGAATTTTCTACACAGACAGCATAGCAGACGTTGGTGTAACTGTGTGACAGCATAAAGCTCTCACCTCCGGTTTGTGGCGTATTGTTGTTTTGCAACACTAGACTTAAGGATTAGTTTGATTGGGGAACGCGCCGGGTTTGGTGACAGTCGGTTATGTTTCATAACGCATGCCATGCCCTATTGGACAAAGTTCGCGTGCAAAGTATTGATCTTTAATTAAAATATTTATGCGTTAGTTGCTTAAGGCGTACGCCATGTGGGCGTCATAGTGCAAGGTAATTTTGCTTATGAGGAGATCGCTTTTACGTTAAAGATGGTTAAAAAAACTGATTTGAGCCTGTTATAGCTGCAGCTATCTTTTGGACTAGTGTCGATTTAAAGTGGTAAATCCAAAATAGCATAATGGCAAAAGCTCGCGCTGCCTTATCGTTGCATCTCCCATTGGAAAGGCTGCTTACTTAACAGAAAATGCAGTACAAATTCTATTTTATATTGATGCTCTTTCAGCCGATGGGCTTGTATATTTCGCATCTCTTTGGGAGAGCGTTTTAAACAATACAAAGTGAGCGGATCAAGGTGGGTGTAAAAAATATAAGGGTGTGTGGGGGAAAGCAGTAAGATATTAATTTCAAATCATTCTCAAAAATAGGGAACAAAAGAAACACTAATATCTTATCCGTCAAGCTAGAATAACCCCCAACACAACACACATTAGTCCAATGATTGATACCAAAAATGCCCCAAGGTTGAGGGGTAGTACCGCCTGAATTTTTGCCCGTAATTCATCATCGTTGGCCGTCATACGCTTGGCACGGCGTACCTTCACGATGCTGAATGCAATACCAACAATGCCGGTTAGTGAAACTGCTGCGCCTATTAGGATCAAAAGGTCCAAGTCTGTCTCCGTTATGTGGGCCTATTTTTGGCCTTTTATTGGTTTGGGGGTACCGCGGTCTTGCGTCGCACGCAACCGCTTGCCGAGTGGTTGCAAGGCGGTTATGGAGTGAACAAAAATCAAGATACAAGAGGCCTAATATGTCTGATACATCTACCGATACAAGCTACCGCGTGACCGCAGATGAATTGCGCCAGTTCATTGAACGTATTGAACGCCTTGACGCAGAGAAAA
>JBLILC010000010.1:0-52396 GCA_047635635.1 Octadecabacter sp.
ATTTTGCACGCTATCTACGTGAGGCACCACAACCCCAACGGCCCCAGCATCAAGTGCCATCAGTATATTTTCAGGAGAGCCTGATGAAATTCGCACTAAAGCTGGAAAGTCCAAGGCGCGACATACCGAAAGACAGGAATCCAAACGGCCACGATCAAATCCACAATGTTCCCCGTCCAACACAATGAAATCAAGGCCTGATGTCGCCAAAACTTCAACCACCGTGACTTCGGCAGTTTTTACAAATGTGCTTACCAACCTCTCTCGCCCCAATAATCGCTTTCGCAAATTCGCTGTTCGCATTTTATTCTCCCTGATTGGTACTAAGCCATCACATCGCCAACAGCAGAACAACCTCTCTCGTTCATCTTGGCTAAAAAATAGGCTTTCATCTTAGGCCCCGCGCACTAAATATGTATTATGTCTGATCTTATAACCTTCACGCCTGAGGGCATGTACTGCGCAGTTGGCGATTTTCACATTGACCCTTGGCTGCCAGTGCCGCGCGCGCTGATCACTCATGGCCATGCCGATCATTCGCGCATCGGGATGGGAACATATGTTGCCACTGAAACTGCCGCCCCCGTCATGCAACACCGCTTAGGTGGTGTGCATCTCGAAACTGTCAAATATGGCGACGTCACAATCCACAATGGCGTCAAAGTATCGTTTCATCCTGCTGGGCATGTCCCTGGATCGGCGCAAATCCGCATCGAACACAAAGGCGAAGTGTGGGTTGCTTCAGGCGACTATAAGACAGTCGATGACGGACTATCAGAACCGTTTGAACCCGTCCCGTGCCACGCATTTATCACCGAATCTACCTTCGGCTTGCCTGTTTTCAACTGGACCCCACAAGACATCTTGGCAGGTCAGATTAATGACTGGTGGGCTACCAATGCCGCGAACGGGATCTTCTCCCTACTGTCATGTTACGCGCTCGGCAAAGCGCAACGCCTGTTGCGAACAGTTGATCCAAGCATCGGCCCTATTTTGACGCATGGCGCCATCGAAAACACTAACTGCATTTTGCGCAATCAAGGGATCACACTGCCCGATACCAAATTGGTTACAACCGAACTAGATGTCAAAGCGCATAGAGGCGCGTTGGTTCTGGCCACACCATCAGCTCTGAATTCAACATGGGCTCGCCGTTTTAAACCTGCGTCCAGCGCATTTGCGTCCGGCTGGATGGCGATGCGCGGCGTGCGACGCAGGCGGGCAGCGGATCGCGGGTTTATAGTTTCGGATCACGCCGACTGGGCCGGACTTAACTACGCCATCAAATCAACAGGTGCAGAAAGAATTTTTGTCACCCACGGCTACACATCAGTATTTTCACGCTGGTTGTGCGAACAGGGTTATGACGCCAAAGTTGTACAAACAGAATTTGGCACTGACGCCGATGCCATTGACGATGACGCGCAGTGACGCGATGTTCAAACATCATGAGTATTGATTGTGTTCGCAGAATGTACTGTACATGAAGGATTTTGCCGACCTGTTCACCGCTGTGGATCAGTCCACTAAAACGAGTGTTAAAGTAGCAGCTATGGCGGACTTTTTTCGAAACGCGTCGGACAGTGACAAACTCTGGTGCGTTGCCTTGTTTTCTGGGCGTCGTCCACGCCGCATCATCACCACGAAACTGCTGCGCAAATGGGCAGCTGAACGTGCTGGACTACCACTGTGGCTTTTTGAAGAATGCTACCCGGTTGTTGGTGACCTAGCAGAAACAATCAGCTTATTTTTGCAACCATCTAACGGGGATAAAGACCGCTCTCTTAGCGACTGGATATCAGAACTAAAACGTTTATCACTGCTGGATGAAAATGCCCAAAAGGCTGGTATTTTCACTGCATGGGACTCAATGCCACAGACTGAGAACTTTTTGTTCATAAAACTTCTGACAGGTGGTTTCAGGATAGGTGTAAGTCAGAAACTGATGACCCGAGCATTGGCAAAGGCCACTGGGCAGGATGAGGCGGTCTTGACCCATAAATTAATGGGTAATTGGACGCCTATAACCGTGACGTGGCATAGCCTGATCGAAGTTGACGACCCAAGCGCAGATCTGTCGCGCCCATATCCGTTTTATCTGGCATATGGACTGGATAATTTAGACCAATTTGGTCCGCCAAGTAATTGGTTTATTGATAGAAAATGGGATGGCATCCGTGGACAATTCATATTGCGAAATGGTGAACACCACATCTGGTCGCGCGGAGAAGACTTAATGACAGATCGCTTCCCAGAGCTCGCACAGCTGTGCGATTACTTACCGGATGGAACGGTCATCGATGGGGAACTTTTGGCGTTCCAAAACAACACGCCGATGTCTTTCAATGCCCTACAAAAAAGGATCGGACGTAAGACTGTACCTAAGAAATTGCTTGCGGAAACGCCTGTGGTGTTGATGGCCTACGACCTTCTCGAATGTGAAGGTATCGATATTAGGGGGGAACCTTTGACAACGCGCAGAAATTTGATGGAAAATATGTTGAATTCCATACCCGCCAATGCACCCATTCGCATTTCACGAGAAGTCAATGGCGATACTTGGGATCAGTTTAAAATAGAGCGTGGCAAATCGCGTGATCTTGGTGCCGAAGGGCTAATGCTAAAGCGGCGCGATAGCCCCTATCTGGCGGGCCGTAAAAAGGGTGATTGGTGGAAATGGAAGATCGATCCACTCACCGTCGACGCGGTGCTGATCTATGCACAGGCCGGATCAGGGCGGCGCGCAAACCTATTTACTGACTTTACTTTCGCAGTCAAAAACGGAAACGATCTGGTCCCCTTCACAAAGGCCTATTCAGGGCTGACAGACGTAGAATTTCGCCAGATTACTCACTGGGTCAAACGCAATACATTGCAGCGTTTTGGCCCAGTTCGATCCGTCCCCGCTGAGCACGTTTTTGAAATTGCGTTTGAGGGCATTCAAGTGTCTCAAAGACATAAATCAGGGATTGCGCTGCGCTTCCCACGCATACTTCGTTGGCGCCAAGACAAACCTTTGGATGAGATCAATACTCTTAATGATCTCAAACAAATACTTGCTACCTATGGATAGTTTTCAGTCCCAAAACTTTCTCCACATTGCCTGTTTTTCTTCTGTTTCCATCATTGTGGCAAAACCCTATTTCAAGAGCCGACTGGCAAAACACACGACACACCCCTACATAAGATAAAAACAACAACGAGGCCCCAATGAACACTTACACGACCGCTCCCCATACATTTGACGCCAATCCATCCGCTGCAGCGTCCAATGGCATGCCATTTGGAAATTTGCCCGAATGGGACCTGACGGATTTATACCCGTCACCCGACGCCAAAGAGTTGAAGCGCGACTTGGACTGGCTCGAAAATGCCTGTCACAGTTTTGCCGCTGATCATGAAGGTAAATTGGTTGATCTGGACGCGGAACAATTGCTTGATGCTGTGAAACGGTTTGAACAAATCGACATTATCGCAGGCCGTATCATGTCGTTTGCGAGCCTGCGCTATTACCAGCACTCGACTGATCCTGAGCGTGGCAAATTTATGTCCGATATGCAGGACAAAATTACAATCTATACGACGCCACTGATCTTTTACGGGTTAGAATTCAACCGCATGGACAGTGACCATGTAAAGAATGTTTTGGCAGCCAACGCCGACCTTGCGCGCTACAAACCAATATTTGATCGCATGCGGGCGATGAAGCCGTACCAGCTTTCTGATGAAATGGAAAAATTCTTACATGATCAGTCTGTTGTCGGCGCCACAGCATGGAACAAACTTTTTGATGAAACCATCGCAGCCCTGAAATTTACCATCAACGGGCAGGAGATGAACATCGAGGAGACGCTGAATCTAATGTCCAACCAAGACCGCACCACCCGCGAAAAAGGCTCGCGTGAATTGGCGCGGGTGTTAGGGGCAAACGTTGGATTGTTTGCCCGGATTCACAACACCCTCGCTAAGGAAAAAGAAATCGAGGATCGCTGGCGCGGCATGCCATCCCCACAAGTGGGTCGCCACCTATCCAACCACGTCGAACCCGAAGTGGTTGAGGCGCTGCGGAATGCCGTCGTTAACGCCTACCCGCGCTTGAGCCACCGCTATTACGCACTCAAAGCCAAATGGATGGGCCTTGAGACAATGGAAGTCTGGGACCGCAACGCACCTCTGCCAATGGAATCAGATCGTACTGTCTCGTGGGCTGAAGCCGAACAAACCGTGATGAGTGCCTACGCCGCGTTCGATCCGCGAATGGCCGAACTTGCCAAGCCATTTTTCACAGACGGCTGGATTGACGCTGGAGTCAAAGATGGCAAAGCACCAGGTGCGTTTGCGCATCCCACTGTTTCTACAGTGCATCCTTACGTTATGCTCAACTACCTCGGAAAACCGCGTGATGTCATGACCTTGGCGCACGAATTGGGCCACGGCATACATCAGATACTCGCCGCAGAACAAGGAGAATTGTTGTCCTCAACTCCGCTAACCTTAGCAGAAACTGCATCCGTGTTTGGTGAAATGTTGACCTTCCGCAAACTTTTGGAACAGGCCACCACTCAAAAAGAACGCAAGGTACTGCTGGCTGGCAAAGTCGAAGATATGATCAATACCGTTGTGCGCCAAATCGCGTTCTACGATTTTGAATGCAAACTGCACGATGCACGTAGCAACGGAGAACTAACACCCGATGACATCAACGCTCTGTGGATGTCGGTTCAAGGCGAATCCTTGGGCCCCTTGTTCAACTTTATGGATGGCTACGAAACATTCTGGGCCTACATCCCACACTTCGTCCACTCACCTTTCTATGTCTACGCGTATGCATTCGGCGACGGCCTAGTCAACGCTCTTTACGCGGTCTATGAGGACATAGGCGATGATTTCAAAGATAAGTATTTTGACATGCTCAAAGCGGGCGGATCAAAGCACCACAGCGAACTTCTTGCGCCATTTGGTCTTGACGCATCAGATCCCAAATTTTGGGCCAAAGGTCTGGGATTGATCGAAAGTATGATTGATGAGCTGGAGGCTATGGAGGCCTAAATCCCTATTTTATTAAGTTATTATCAAACCTGTGCTGGTTAACCCCACCGCAGGTCTTAGCTCTATTTCGCGTTCATTCTGAGATTCAATACACAATTTTACGCGGACGAAAGCGCCACGAAGTGCTTATGCAATTGGTTCCGCTCAATAGGTGAAACTTTCCAACTGTTGGACCTTGCTGGCCTTCGTCTGGGCTAATTAGCCGCCAATTAACGCTTCAGTCGATTTCGACACCACACCATCTTTTGTCCAGTCACCAGCCCTCGATTAATCCAGTTCCGTTACGGCCAGAGTTTATGTTCAGACGCAGCAGTCTAATACAGCATAGCTTTGGCGAACCAGATAACAACATAAATGCTCAACGCTGCAATCCACTCATTGGGCTGTTGGATGGTGATCAGAATGATTATAAATTTCAGAACTGCCAAAACACAAATCAAAGTACTGCAAAAGCTGATCATGATAAAAATCATGACCATATAAATCAGCCGAATGAACAAGCCCTCATAAACACTTATCTGGCTCCCACTTCTTAGCGTTTTCCATCATGATATGATCAAACTCATGTGGTTTGTTCTTGTACTTTCTTTCTTGTTAGGCGGTCAAATTAACATGATCCAGCCGCCGCATAAACAGCATCAATGACTACTTGAGTTGAGCGCGCATCTTCAAGCGACCAAGCATAAGGCGCATCGTTATGTAGGGACGCGCAAAACGCCTCAACTTGGGTGACATATTGCGCGTAATCAGGCCAGCGTTCAATACGCACTAATCCGTCGCTTTGCGTCACTTCCAATTGCGCCTCGCCGTAGCTTCCAGCGTTAAAGGGCGCACAAAGATGAATGCGCCCTTCGCTACCTAGAAACGTCATATGTTGGGTTTGGTGTACGTTCATGGCCGTTACCCAATGGGCCGTGAAACCGTCAAATCTGGCGGAAACACGGGCCATTACGTCAACACCATTCAGATAATCAATGTCTGCATATGTGATCTCAAGTGGTTCTTGGGCAGTTGCCAGCCGTGTTGAACCAATCGTGTAAACACCAATATCAGGCAGGCTGCCGCCACCCTTGGTAGAGTCAAAGCGCACATTTGTCAGGTCAAGATTGTTGTAGCAAAACACCCCATCCACATGGCGCAAGTCACCAATCGCTCCATTTACAATTAGTTCTCTCGCTCGAGACCATTGGGGATGATGAGCGATCATGAAAGCCTCTGTTGCTATTAGGCCAGTCTTATCCCTCAGGGCTATCAGCGGATTAATTTGGGTGGCTTGCAAGCCAACAGGTTTTTCCACCAAGACGTGTTTGCCTGCCTGCAATGCTTTCATCGCCCATTCAATATGTAGGTGATTAGGTAGCGGAATATAAACCACGTCTACATCCGCATCAGCCAAAATCGCTTCGTAGCTGTCATGCACGCGTAATCCAGGTGCAAACGCTTTGAATGGTGCGGCCTTCTCAGGCGATGACGTACCCAGCGCCACAAGCTGCGCACCAGTTGCCGCATGAATAGCCGGGCCCATGTGTTCACGGGCAAACTTTCCAGCCCCTAATATTCCCCAACGCACTGGTGTGCCCATACCGTCACATCCTTTTCTTCGCAGTTGCCACTGTTTTAGGAATATCCCCGACAGAGGCCTCTAACACAAGCAAGAGGCGCCAACCCTTCGGTCAGCGCCCTTTTGTAGGATTTAGGAGTTAGGCTGTTGCCAGCATTCCGCGATCCTTTGCCAAAGTCTGCATCTTCTTTTGCAGCTTTTCAAACGCACGCACTTCAATCTGTCGGATACGCTCGCGGCTGACCGAATACTGCCCACTCAAATCTTCAAGTGTCACCGCCTTTTCAGCCAGCCGACGCTGCATAAGAATGTCTTTTTCACGATCATTCAGAACTTCCATCGCTTCGGCCATTAGTTCACGACGTTGAGACATCTCGTCGCGGGCTTCGTAATCACCAGCTTGGTCAGCGGATTCATCTTCCAACCAGTCTTGCCATTGCATCGTACCTTCACCGTCCGATCCGACAGTGGCGTTAAGAGACGCATCTCCACCCGACATACGGCGGTTCATCGAGACGACTTCAGCCTCTGTCACACCGAGATCCGTGGCAATCCTCTGTACGTTTTCCGGACGCAAATCACCTTCTTCCAAGGCACCAATGCGGTTCTTGGCTTTGCGAAGGTTGAAAAACAGTTTCTTTTGCGCAGATGTCGTCCCAAGCTTGACCATAGACCATGACCGCAGCACGTATTCCTGAATTGATGCACGAATCCACCACATCGCATAGGTCGCGAGGCGGAAACCCTTTTCAGGATCAAAACGTTTCACCGCTTGCATCAGACCCACGTTGGCTTCGGAAATCACCTCAGCTGTCGGCAAGCCGTAGCCACGATAGCCCATGGCTATTTTGGCAGCCAGACGCAGGTGAGACGTCACCATCTTGTGCGCTGCCTCCGAATCTTCATGGTCTACCCACCGTTTGGCGAGCATGTATTCCTCATCCGGTTCTAGCATAGGAAATTTGCGGATTTCCTGCATGTAACGGTTCAGGCCTTGTTCTGGCGTTGGCGCCGGAAGATTTGCATAAGAGCTCATGATGTCCCTCCTCGTAATTTTTTGCCGTTATGTACACGGAATTATCTAATAATATGTGCACGCTGGACGTATATTTCAAGAATATCTTGCTTAATTATAACTGGTTCTAAATAAGAATTAATATACGAATCGCTAGGTATGTGTCTGCGCGCTCACGCACATGGTACCGTATATTTCAGTCCTCAACATAATCCATTCTTAACCTTGCGTTCCGCCCAATGCAGCAATCAAGTCAACCATATCACTTGGCATCGGCGCCTCAAAACGCAACATTTCTTTACTGACGGGATGCCTAAACCCCAATGTCGCAGCGTGCAGCGCTTGGCGGGGGAAGGTATAAGCAGCGACCCGGCCAGCCTCGCCCACGACTTTTTCGGACAACTTGCGACGGCCACCATATGTAGGATCACCAATCAGACCATGCCCCGCGTGGGTTAGGTGAACACGAATTTGGTGGGTACGTCCAGTTTCAAGCCAACAATCCATCACAGCAGCCACAGCTGGATTGCCCAGTTGCTGCACTACCCGGGCGCGCGTGACAGCGTGTCGTCCATTGTGCCAGATCACCGCTTGTTTTTGGCGATCATGTTTGTGGCGGGCCAGTTGGGTTTGCAGTTTTAAAATGTTTCCAGGCTCAAAGCTTGCGCCTTTGATACCTCGCACGCGCGGATCATTAGAGTCAGGAACTCCGTAGCAAAT
The DNA here is from genome assembly GCA_047635635.1 of Octadecabacter sp. Taxonomy (GTDB): domain Bacteria; phylum Pseudomonadota; class Alphaproteobacteria; order Rhodobacterales; family Rhodobacteraceae; genus Octadecabacter. The sequence goes on from JBLILC010000010.1 coordinate 8,346, forward strand.
GGCGCGATAATGGCGTTCGACAGTGTGTGCCTCAAACTGTGCGGCCAGCCCGTGATGGGCTCGGTCAGTCTTGGCTACTACCAACAGCCCACTGGTTTCTTTATCAATGCGGTGGACGATTCCCGGGCGCTTTTCCCCACCGACACCGGACAGCGCATCACCGCAATGATGCAGCAGTGCATTAACTAATGTACTACCCGGCGTGCCGGGTGCTGGATGCACTACCATGCCTGTGGGTTTGTTGATGACAATCAGGTCATCGTCTTCAAAGACCACATCCAGAGGAATATTTTCGGGCAAAACGTGATAGTCATCTGCAATTTCAACCAAGATCTCAACTGTATCACCCTCAACAGGCTTTGCACGGGGGTCCGTCACCACTACACCATTAATCTTAACAGCACCTTCTGCTAACAAACGCATCAGGCGCGACCTACTAAGCGATGCATCAAGCGGTACATTTAACGCCAACGCCTTATCCATCCGAACGGGCGGTTTTTCGGCAAGATTAAACAGCACGGTGGTAGCAGACATGGTAGCCTCATTTATAAGTTGCTTGTGTCTTAGTCTCCAAGCCTGTCTATGTCACGCCCCTCCTCCGTATTGTTATCCAAAGGCTTCGCATCACCTGAAGCTGGCAATAGAACAGCAGCAGGCTGTACGTTAGTGAGTATACTGACCCTTGGAGTTCGTGCATCAGACACCGCGGCTGTGCTGCCTGCCGTTCTGGTTACCCTCAGCATCACCCTAGCCCAATGCTGTTTGTTAAAGAAAAAAGAGGTCATCTGGGGGCTTATCGCATCGCTGCTCATTGCCAACTTTGCGCTGCTTGCGATGAACGTGCCGATGATCAAAGTTTTCATCAAAATTCTTGAAGTACCACCTGAAGCATTGATGCCCACCGTCACCATGATTTAAATGGTTGGTTTTTTTCCCTGACTGGCAGCTATTTTGACCTGATTTTAATCGTAAGCTTCACTCTACTGGGCTACGTGTTGCGAAAAATGAATATACCCACAATGCCAGTCATCCTTGGCATTTTGCTGAGTGGTAAAATGAAAAAAAATCACTTCGCAACGCCATGGTGCTGGCAGATGGCAGCGCATAGAGCCTCATTTATACCCGTCCCAGTGATCCAACTAACCTTTCGATAATTGCATCTGGTCTGTTGGTTGACGCTGTTCTGGGCTTCATCACACCGATGTTCCTGCGCCGTATTATGCGCAAACCGCAAAAAGTGACAAATTAATGAGCACCCGCATCCTCATACCGTTAGACGCTTTGGGCCTTGGGTATAACAAGGCGAGGTTGGATCGGTCCGTTGCGGCAAAACCCGATCTTATCGCCATTGATGGCAGCAGCACAGATTCTGGGTCGTCCGAACTGGGGCGCGAGGTCAGCAAATATGTAACCGAATCGACCAAGATCGAATGGCAGGGCTAAATCGAAGCCCGCGCGACCGCCGGCTGCTCACTGGTCATTAGCACCGCGGGGACCTGTGGAACCAACAGCACCGTTGATTGGCTTTACAATATCAGACTAAAAATCTTGTCAGACCTCGGTCAAAGTGTCAAAAGAACAGGATGCTGCCATCATTGCACCAACCCCACTCTCTGCTCTTTCATCGGCACCCGATATATACCTAGACACAGTCCAATGCTGCAACCATATGGTTACCCTTGTAGAGGCAGAACAAATACAAACCGTACTAAAAACTATTGTAAAAATAATTTTAGAGGGCAGGACAACCGACACCGCCATCATAACAGCCCTACACCTACAAAACGGAAACCACACAGGTGCTGCGTGGCACGGTGCAAAAAAATTGGTGAATGTGTTACCCTTTGTACGACCAAGCTACAATCTGGCGTAATCTTGGTAGATTTCGACGATACATTCTTCACCGTTATTCCCATGGCAGGTGGGGCAAAAGCCAGCCCATAAACAGTTTTGGCCAAAATACTGTATGAGAACTTTGATCCGTTTATTTTTTTGAACCGGGTAGGCACCTAGACCTCACACCAGCGACATACACCGCAATTAATGATGTGGCAGTGCGCGTCAGGGGATCAAAATGTGAGCCGTCAGACACCCACACCGTCAAACTCGAAGATGCACGGATCACTGGATACCAAGACATCTTGATGGCCATTTTACGCGATGCAGATTACGTAAAAAACACACAAATTTGGTTTTATGACATTATAAAAAAATTCACAGTTAAAATCGCAGATCAGATAGTCCTAGACCTTACCACTTAGCACGCAGAACTGCGCATCATCGGCCAAAATTTCCAACCTCGGGCACTCGAACAGCGAACGTCAGACGCGCCAAACTGGGTGTGCTCGCCATTCTGACAGCGCCAGATCAGGCAACGGCCAATACCCTGGGCAAAATGATGAACCCCTATTTATTAAATCATTTTCTGATACGAAAAGAAAAACGGCAAACATTTGCGTTTCATTTTCTCCAGCAGAAATTGATCATGGGGCGGCCTATGAATTTGTCCTGCATCACGTCATGGCACTGGCGAACCCAATGGATGCATTTCGACTGGTGGTCACAGATGTCTAGTGTCGCACAAATCGTTTAAAAAGTGCGGTCCAAAAATGCTGGCCCATTCTGGCTTAACATTGATATTTCCTGTGGGTCACCATCGGCCTACACCGAAATTACTGAGAGCATCAGTACGGAGCGCATCGCCATCCTGTTTCAAACGACGCCAGATCAAATCAAACACTTTGATATCGCGGATCTAAATATTGTGAAGTTCAGCCTGCCACACCCAACAATTAAAGGCAGCCACACCGATCGCCACATGCACGGCGCGGGCAGGGCGCCACTGGTTGCAGAATTAGATATCAACTAATCGAACCAGCGGTTCACCAATGGGGCGCCGATGATCACAAAGACAATTCGCACCAGATGATGCGCCACTACGACAGCAGCGTCTGCTCCTGCAACCAAAGCCACAATCGCCATTTCCGCTTGTCCACCTGGTGAAAATGCCAGCAACGATTCGGTAAATGGCAACCAGCCTAGTCGGATTACAACTACAGCGAATACTGCAGAAACCCCAAGACTTAACACTGTAAAAATTACCCCAGCAGTCACGTCGACCCGCAATTCGCGCCATGAAATTCCTGCGTATTTAACACCAATCGAAAAGCCAATGAAAAATTGTGCCGCTTGGATTGCTTCGGCAGGAGGGCGGTGGTGAATAAAGCCTGCAAGCGACAACGCCGCTGTCAGAAACAACGGGCCCAATATCGATGCGCCAAACAGTCCCACGGCGGCCGCGATGCGCCATCCAGCAAGTCCAGCAGCCGCAAGGATCAATAACTGCGTCCACGGCACAGACAAGAACGGCTCTCCAGCGGGTTGGCTCAAATCGACGTCATAAAAAAAGGCAAACATGAAGGGTAAGATCATCACTACGATCAAGACGCGCGTTGCATGAATCAATGACAGCGCCCTTACATTACCACCCGCTTCTTCGCCAAACAACAGCATGTCCTGCAAACCACCAGGCATCGCCGCATAAAAAGCTGTCGGGTGATCAAACCCAAAACCTTTACGAAACAACGGATAGCCCACAGCTCCAACGCAAATCACCAATGGTGGCATCAACGCCAGTGTCCAGATCAAGGTGCCCAGCTGCGCAAAAAGAGCAGGCGTTATGGTTGCACCTACAGCGACGCCCAAAATGGTCCGCATCACTTGGCCAGACTTCGGCGCCCCTTGCAACCGCACGCCGAACAGCGCCACGATCAAGCACCCCAACAATGGGCCCAACAACCACGGCAATGGCAACGCTAGAACCATAAATGCTGCCACGCCAAGACTTGATACTAAAAGGGTCACTAACAATGCCATAGGGCTTGGTTGCATGGCGCAGCCACTACTTAAAGAGGGCTGCTTAATAAAATGATCTAACGAGTTAAAAGATGGTACCGCCTCCCCGGCTTGAACGGGGGACCTCTGGTTCCACAAACCAGCGCTCTAACCAACTGAGCTAAGGCGGCATCAGGGTTGAATTAGCGAGCCATGCGCACGATTGCAAGTACCTTTGGCTGCATTCGACACATGATCTTTCAGCAAGTTTAACCTCAGGGATGTCTCAGACTTGCCATTCCGCATGCCTGCAGGGTAGATCGATCAGAAGCTTAGCCAAAGGATCACCGCAATGGGCATTAACGACGAACGCGACATCGAAGCAAATTTGCAAATTGGCCCAACGGATCAGGGACAAGTCCGTCTATTCATCGAAGGTAAGGGCATTGAAATCCCAATGGATTTCACACCCGAAGAGGCTGAAGAAATCGCAGAAGAGATTCGCGCGGCGGCTCAGGCTGCGCGCCACGTTAAAACGCGTTAAATGTCGACGACCGCACCGACCATCCCCTTATGGCGGGTTGGGGCAATTATGCTAACATCAATGACATTAATCGTTGTTGGTGATGTCGCGGCGAAGTCATTGTCGCAGGACGGTATTGACACGATTTTTGTTGCATGGACGCGCTTTTCCCTCGCGTCAGTAGTATTGTTGCCATTTTGCGGACTAACCCGCGCTGATACTCCTGCCCTGCGCGATCCGCGTGTTCTGCTACGCGCCCTATTTATTATGGGCGGTATTTGCCTGATCTTGACTGCGTTGCGCACAGAACCGATCGCTAACACGTTCGGTGCGTTTTTTGTTGGGCCTGTTGTGGCTTACGCATTGTCAGGCTGGTTGCTTAGGGAACGGATCACACTGGCCCGAACGATTTTGTTAGGCGTAAGCTTCCTAGGTGTCCTGCTAGTAGTCAAACCCGGCTTTGGAGCAACATTTGGCATGATGTTTGCAGTTCTCGCGGGGATATTTCATGGCTGTTACGTGGTCTCGACACGCTGGATAGCGCCCCTCTACCGACCACGGCTTTTACTGATCTCACAGCTGATACTTGGTGGCGTCTTACTTGCACCCTTCGGGTTGGCCTCGCGTCCGGATAACATCAACCTTGCTGCATTTACCCTTATTTCGATCAGCGCCTTAGGATCAGCATTCGGCAATCTGCTCCTGGTCAAGCTCAGCCAAACAATTCCATCAAGTGTTATTGCGTCAATGATCTACATGCAGTTGATCCCTGCTACGATTCTTGGCTATCTAATATTTTCGGATTGGCCTGACTGGATTAGCTTTACTGGTCTTGCAGTGATTTTCGCAGCAGGGTTTGCCTCCCTAGCATTGTCACGGCACTAAATAATCCCATTTCTTATCTTTGCAGTTGGGTCACGCAGTGATTGCAGACGCATCGCCACAGTTCGTGCAAATTTCTGTATTACAACCTTGCGCCGCGCGGCATTTAACTTGACTTCGGTCGCCAGGCGCACAACTTCCGCATCATAAGCGTCGGCGATGATCAAGCCAGTTTTAACGGGCAGTAATTCCGTCGGAAAGTGGCCATCAACCGCCCAGAAAAACCGGTCACACCACTCCAAGTAACCCTGCCATTTGTGGTCTGACTGGAAGTCAGCCCGAGATGATTTACATTCGACAATCCAGATTTCACCCTTTGGCCCCAGCGCCATAACGTCGACCCGCAAACCACGCGTTGGCACCAGTTCCTCAGCGCAAACAAAGTCCAAACTACGCAAGTGTCGGCAGACACCACGCGCCAAAAGTTGACCAGGTTGATAGTGTGGACGCTCATACTTAATATTACCATCAGACATTCTTTATGAAATGAACAATGTATGAACATCCGTCAAGCTAAGTTCTGACTGTACATGACACCTTTTGGTTCTGTAAAATTTCATTTTCAAAGATCACTTTCGAATTCTAAACCCTCGCCTGGCCAACCTACGGTGACATTGCGTTACTAATGCCGGGCTCGGACATGTGACTTTCACACAAGTCATAGAACATTTTTGAGATAGCTCGCGCGATCGTAAGAAAGCATCACATGGTGATGTCTAATCGCGAGCAGATCATACTAAGTAGATAAAGCCACTAACGTTACAACATCATCAATTAAATGCTTTTACACCCATTCGTGACTGGCTCGACTTCTTTAAGACCTCATAAAGTGGCCGTTTAAGAGAAGCAAAATTTACCACCTTAAAAGTTAAGAATAACCAATGCGGAGTAAAAATACGGTGTTTGGGCGCTCCTGACCAATCCTAACAAATTGATGATATGATCTCAGAAATCATACTTGCGGAGTGCATTTCATATTTGGTTTTCGTTATTATTAGGGGTGAAAAGCTGAAAAAAGACAATATCATCATCGTAATTCAACATAATCTCCGTGAACAAACCTTTAAAATTTAGCATACTAATTATGTGCGCAAACTAAACTATAAATGCTATACAAATGAGTATCGTCCAGTGAATGTACGTTCGACCTGATAATCGATCTCGACAACGGCTAGTTTAATCATGTCGCCTTATTATGCGCGGCATGGCGCAGAATAAGATCAATTGTGTCTAAGACCTTGCCGAAGCGGCTACGCTACACTACTTGTAAAGGCGGCGGGCTTCTGCTCTTCTCGTAAATACGGGACAACATTCCAGTGGCCTTAAGCAAATCCGAGGCGGCTGGCGCTGTCGGGGCCTTGGCCTCGTTACCTGGCTACCACCTGTAACATACAGGTCCTCCGGAATTAGCTCCCTACGGTCGCTGCGGGGCCCGCCACCTTTCATCATTAGAGAAAGGCTAGTTAGGTAAAGTCCTGACTCCTGGAAGTGACTCTTTGGATCATTTAATAAAATAATCAAGGCTAAGCAAGAAACACCCGTACTGAAACTGCAGTCCGCCTGGTGGTTCGTAGTCGTCACGTGCATGAGCCCGTACAAAAATTGATACCGGAAATGAAGACGCTTTTAAAGCTCCAGATCATGAACAGGTCAAATCGTGCCACTAACCAACTAAGGAACAATTAACTAAAAATTGACGATCATACACAGTCAATCTCGCTGCCTTTCAACACATAAACTGATTAGTTTATGTTTTTAATTATAGCGCATTTTAATAGTTTTTTCCAAACTAGGGAGGGGAAATAAGTTGGCAAAATGCAAGTAAAAGGATGCTACAAAATTAAATACAATTTTATTGGAAATGATTAAGTATTCAAAAATCTAACTAAAATCTCTCAGGTTTAGCCTGACGAGCCATGTGGTCAAGCACAGCATTGACGAACTTTGGCTCATCGCCATCATCAAAAAACGCTCTAGCAACTTCAACATACTCAGTAATTGCTACCTTAGGTGGCGTATCGTGACCAATCAATTCAACACCAGCGGCACGAAACAAGGCACGTAATGTCGGATCAATCCGACCCAAAGGCCATTTGGCAACTAACGCACGGTCTGTCATCTGGTCGATCTTGGTTTGTTCATTCACTGCTGATTCGACCAGCGTGCGAAACAAGTCTACATCGCCATCAGCTAATTCATCACCTTCGTAAACTGCACCAAAGCGATGATTTTCAAATTCACGAGTTATGGATTCAATCGTCTGGTTGGAATGTTCCATCTGGAACAAGGCCTGTACCGCATAAAGCCGCGATGCGGACTTCATTTTGCGTCGTACATTTCCTGACAAATTTGACTTAGCCGGATTTGATTGAAAGTCGGTCATGCTGTTGTGAAACCATCCGTGTTGCCGGCTATCAAGATGTCATTGGTGAATCCAACGCTTGATCTCGCGCTACCCCAACTACGGCTGAGCGCGATCAAGTGCAAGGCCGCAGCGGCCGCACCTCCGCCTTTGTTTTGATCTTTAGTATCAGCGCGAACTTGAGCCTGCTTATGCGTCTCAACATTTAAGATTCCGTTGCCAATGCACAAACCCTGCAGGCCAAGAAACTGCAGTGCCCGCGAACTGTCGTTGCAGACTGTTTCATAATGCGACGTTTCACCCCGAATAACGCATCCCAGCGCGACATAGCCGTCGAAATTGCTCAACCGTTCAGCTATACCAATTGCCGTCGAAATTTCCAAAGAGCCCGGAACTTGCACCGTTTCGTGCTTGCCGCCTGCGGCCTCAATCTCAGTCTGCGCGCCATCAAGCAAATTGTCTGATATGTTTTTATAATAGGGCGAAATGACAATTAGCAACTTTGGTTTCTGATCAAATTTTGCGCGTGGCATGATGTGATGCGGTGAATTAGTCAAAGTGTTTATCCTAATTCCAAGATTTTACGTGTGCCTACAATTTCAAGTCCATAAGCCTCAAGTCCAACAATCTTGGGTTGGGGTGAATTAGTCAAAAGCTCAATATCGCCCAGCCCCAAAGAGGAGAGAATTTGCGCACCAAGGCCATACTGGCGCAAAGTTTGTGGAGAAACTTCGTCATGCGCAACTAATTTCATTGATGTATCACGCAATAGCACAACTACGCCACGACCCTCCTCAGCGATACGCTTCATCGCTTCACCAAATTCGTTTGTGCGGTCGGGGGGGCCAATGCCAACCACATCCAGCATCGCGTCCATGGCATGCATCCGCACCAAAACAGGAGTATCCCCGGAAATGTCGCCCTTGATCAGAACCACGTGTTCGTCACCATGAGTTTCATCTGCATAGATTTTCATTTGCCATTCGCCGCCAAATTCGGACGTTATAATTTGTTCCATGCGCACACGCACCAAATTATCATGACGGCGGCGGTAGGCGATCAAATCAGAAATTGTACCGATCTTTAGGCCATGTAATTGCGCAAACGTCACCAGATCAGGCAAGCGCGCCATAGTGCCGTCATCGTTCATGATTTCACAGATCACACCGGAAGGGTTCAAGCCTGCGAGTCGCGAAATATCAACGGCTGCTTCGGTGTGGCCTGCGCGGACCAGAACACCACCCGCGCGGGCGCGAAGGGGGAATACGTGTCCAGGTGTGGCAATATCGAAGGCAGTTTTGGTTGGATCAATGGCTACAGAAACAGTGCGGGCACGATCTGCTGCAGAAATACCAGTCGTTACCCCCTCACGGGCCTCAATCGAAACGGTGAACGCAGTTTCATGGCGAGAAGAGTTATGTGAGGACATCAATGATAGGCCGAGTGCGTCCAGTCGTTCAGCAGGTAAGGTCAAGCAGACTAGACCACGACCATGAGTGGCCATAAAATTGATTGCTTCTGGCGTTGCCATTTGTGCTGGTATCACCAAATCGCCTTCGTTCTCGCGATCCTCATGGTCGACCAACACAAACATACGCCCATTACGGGCATCTTCGATAATGTCTTCGATGCTAGAAATTACATCTTTCAAGTCGGTTTCAACAGGACTGGGATTTTCGAACGCCCCAGTTTTTTCAGACGAATTATTCATAGTAGTCCTCTCAACCGCTTAGGGGCAAATAGCCTGTGGTGGCGCAATTGGAAAGGGGCACTATAACCGCAAGACTAAGCATCAGATCAGATTTGGTTATTCCTTGGGCATAGACTTCTATAACAAATGACACTGATTCAGTCCATCATCCATTCTACTTTGCGTGTGGCTGCCGTATAGGCCGCGAACTGGGTTTTGTAAGTTTTTGAGCTGTCGTCTTTAACCTGTCGCCACTCATCAGTCTCTACGCTGGCACGATGATATTCGACATAGGTGAAATGCCCTTCAACCACATGGTACAAAATATCTACCATGCGTTCACCGCTGTCATCTTCTAGGGAGGATACGATTTCTGGTATTTCTGTATCTGTCATTGGGGTACCTTAATTTGCTAGTTATTAAAATGTTACAAAGTATTTCGAACTGGGTAACTTGTCAGTCTTGCGGCTGGCCTAAATTTATACCCATTACAATTAAACACCAAAAATTATCACAAAACAGCTAGATAAGCAGTTGCATTGGGTGCTGTGTCGGTAGGTTGCAACGTCGGTACCAGCTATTTTAAAGCAATTTGCACGTGGGCTCAAACAACGGATTTAACATTTTGTAACACTTCCAACTTCGAAACTTTTTCTAAAGGCACACTGCCTACTAAGCACGAAAAATCAAATTCATTATTTGAAAATACTAACCTAACAAAATCACACCCAGACACTGTGAGAAGCGCTACATAAATTTTAAATCCCAGCCCTAAACTTTTGACGCTTGTTAATTGTAGACGGAACAATTCAATTATGAGTTTTGACATCAGGTCACAGGATGCCTAGGCCCAAACATGAATGCCCACCCTTTTACCAGGCTCATCGACACTGCCAAAGTTGTGCCCAACGCTAGACCTAGCTTTTGGAATATTGCCGGACATTAATCGTAGTCTCGCAGGCGAGCCACGTAGCGCGCCATGGTGTCCACTTCTAGATTTACAGGATCTCCAATTTTTGCGTCGCCCCACGTTGTAACCGACTTGGTGTGCGGGATAAAGTTAATGCCAAACTGTGCGCCATTAACTTCATTAATAGTCAATGAAGTTCCATTAAGCGCTACCGACCCTTTGGGCGCAATAAAACGCCCCAAATCGTTGGGTGCTTGCAGAGTCACACGTGTGCTCGCACCATCATCCACCATGTCAATAATCGTCGCCACACCGTCCACATGGCCAGACACAATATGCCCGCCAAGTTCATCACCAACCTTCAGGCTACGTTCCAAATTGACCCGTTTGCCAACCACCCATGCTGCCAGTGATGTTTTACTAACAGTTTCCGCTGAAATATCAATGTCGTACCAGCCCTGCAGATCGCAATCTAATGACGTCCCCTTGGCAACGACAGTCAAACACACACCGTCAGATGCAATCGACGCACCAATATCAATTCCCAAAACGTTGTAACGCGTCGCAATCCGCGCCCGCAGATCACCACGATTTTCGAGCTCCAACACGCAGCCAACATCTGTAATTATACCTGTAAACATAGCGTCTCCTTCTCATCTATCCATCGAACTAGCCCCTTGAATAGCCATGGGCAAGCTGACTAAATAGCACTATCGGAATAACACGCCATATTTCAGACAAACTAAGTGACTAATATTCGCTCATTAAAAGTTATGTTATGATGGAACCAGAGTGACTGAGCACACAACCAAATCTTTTCTGTTTTTGCAGGGACCGCATGGACCTTTCTTTCACCGTTTGGGTAAAATGCTACGCCTGACGGGCGCAGATGTTTGGCGAGTTGGTTTTAATGCGGGCGATAGGGCGTTTTGGTTTGGCGCTAGGGGTTACATTCCCTATTATGGCGGACCTGAAGATTGGAGTGAAAACCTCAAAATAATCATTTCTGACAAGTCCATTACAGACATAGTGCTGTATGGCGACACCCGTCGTGTTCATACAGAAGCGGTTGCGGTGGCTAACGAAATGGGCCTGACATTACACGTCTATGAGGAAGGCTACATGCGCCCGTTTTGGGTCACCTATGAGCGCGGCGGCGCAAACGGACATTCCAGACTGATGAAAACAAGTGTCGATGACATGCGCAAGGCTTTGGCGCAAACAGAACTAGAGCTTCCAGAGGCACCAGCCCACTGGGGCGACATGCGTCATCATGTGTTTTATGGTGCATTGTACCATTGGTTCGTGATGTTTTGGAATAGCCGTTACCACCAATTTCAACGGCACCGCGAATTGCCGCTGATAGCCGAAACAGCATTATACACCCGCCGCCTTTTGCTTATGCCATTTATTGCATTGGACCGGAAGATTTCGACGTTTCGGATTAAACATGGCTGCTATCCCTATCATATCGCGTTGCTTCAGCTTGAACACGACTCATCATTTCAGATGCATTCGCCGTTTACACGCATAGAAGAGTTTCTTGCCATAGTGATCGAAGGCTTCGCTAAGGGCGCACCCAAACATCACCACCTTGTGTTTAAAGCTCACCCTTTAGAAAATGACAGCAGTCCACTGCGCAAAATCATCAAGCGGCGGGCAGCCGCAAACAACATTAGCTCACGGGTCCATTACGTGCGTGGAGGCAAACTAGCACAAGTTTTAGACCATGCGCGTACTGCTGTGACGGTCAATTCTACAGCAGCACAACAGGTTTTACATCGGGGTATTCCACTCAAAGTGCTCGGTAACGCCGTTTATGACAAACCAGAATTCGTGTCTAAACTGCCTATTGATCAATTCTTTGCAACACCCGCACGCCCTGACAATCGTGCGTTTAAAGATTACCGCCGCTATTTACTCGAAACCAGCCAAGTACCTGGTGGATTCTATTCCGCACAGGGCCGTCGCCAGTTAATGCGTCAAGTGGTGGACATGATGCTGGATAAAAATGATCCCTATGACGCGCTCCTCACAGGACAGGCCCCACCGCGCCAGCAGTTGCGTGTGGTTAAGTAACTAACACCACACCTAGGGAGCGCCATGGTAAGTGCGCCACACCCTACTATGCAACTAACCTCATACTAGATTTTGTTCACAGATTTCGGTAGCTAAACAGGCAAAGGTGAGGTGGATAAAAATTTACCCGCATTACGACTGAGGCAGTTTAAATTAGGTCGAGGAGACTGGAGCAGTGAAATTCCTAAAATTGCGCCCTAATTCACGTATGGCTAAAAGTATTGCGCTTGTAGCAATATTGGCAGTTCTTGTGTCTTGTGGCTTACCGCGCTCAGGCCCAACGAAAAGTGAAATTTTTGCTGGATCAGTAATGCAGGACGGCGATGCCTTTGTCCTTATCGTTGATGACCGCGTAAATTTGGTGGCCAGCGTCACCCCCGAACTAAGCTTTTCTACAGGATTTCGCGACGCCAGCGCCATTGGCAGTGACACGATCCACGCTGGTGATGTTTTGGGCCTGACAATTTGGGAAAACGTACGGGATCCATTACTGGTGCCCACTGGCCAAAACGCCACTGTGCTCGAAGAAGTGCAAGTTGACGGATCAGGTTTTATATTTGTACCCTATGCAGGCCGCATTCACGCTGCAGGTAATACACCGGACGCAATCCGGCGTATCATCACAGAAAAGCTTGAAGAACAAACACCAGACCCCCAAGTCCAGGTACGCCGCTTGGCTGGTGACGGCGCAACGGTATCCATTGTCGGTGCTGTTGGCTCTCAAGGCGTTTACGCAATCGAACGCCCGACCCGCATGTTGTCAGCAATGCTTGCACGTGCAGGTGGTGTGACGGTTCAGCCCGAGATCGCTCAAGTAACTGTTATGCGCGGCGACCACACTGGTGAAATCTGGTTTGAAGATTTATACTCACACTCCAGTCAGAACATCGCTTTGCGGGCAGGGGATCGCATTTTCGTCGAACAGGACACCCGTAGCTTTACCGCGCTCGGCGCAACTGGTAAACAAAGTCTTGTTGCGTTTGAATCCCAAACGATTTCTGCAATCGAAGCCATCGCACAAGTTGGCGGCTTGAATACCAATCTTGCCGATCCCACGGGTGTCTTTGTGTTTCGTAACGAACCTGTTGAAATCGCAAAACAGTTAGTTTCTCGCGATGATTTAGTAGGCACGCAACGTGTGATTTACGTGCTAGATTTGACGGAAACCAACGGCATGTTTATGGCGCGTGATTTTGCAATCCGTGACGGTGACACGGTGTATGTGACTGAGGCACCTTTCAGTCAATTCAACAAAACTATCTCAGCTGTGTTCGGCACGCTTGGATCAGTCAATTCGGTAGCTTCAATCGGGGAATAATGGCGTTATTCAGTAAAAAAACTGACGCAAGGAAAACCTCGCGGCGACTTTTTGTTTATAACAGCGGTTTCTTAACTCAGAAACGTATGCGCCGTATTCTGTCGCTATCAGGATATGATATTTCCTTAGGCAAGCCATCTTCAAATGATTTTATTGGCGTTTGGGGGCAATCCCCAAAGTCGTGGCGTGGTGAGGCGATCGCGAGCCGCACATCCACCTCCGTCTTGCGTATAGAGGATGCATTTTTACGTTCGGTCTTACCAGGTCGCAGCAGAGAACCACCTCTAGGTTTGCATATTGATACACGCGGCGTGCATTTTGACCCATCAAAAACCTCCGATCTGGAAATGATCTTACAAGAAGGCTCACTTGATGACAGCGCCTTGCTGAGCCGTGCACACAATTGTGCGAAGACGGTCAAAGAAGCGCATCTAAGCAAATACAATGCCTTCGATCCCGACGCACCTGCCCCAGATGGGGGCTATGTTCTGGTAATCGACCAGACGGCGGGCGATGCATCCGTCACCGCGTCACGCGCAGATCGCAACACCTTCCTCAAAATGCTGCTTGTCGCCCGCAAAGAACACCCAAACGCGCAAATTTTAATCAAAACCCACCCTGAAACTACCGCAGGCTACCGCAATGGCTACTATTGCAACGCCGACGCGTCAGACAACGTTACTTTTTTTAGTGATCAGGTCTCACCGCACCGCCTGCTTGACAGGGCCATTGCAGTTTATACCGTGTCATCACAATACGGGTTTGAAGCAATCATGGCAGGCCACAAACCCATAGTTTTTGGCCAGCCATTTTATGTTGGCTGGGGACTAACGGACGACCGTATGCCTATGAAACGTAGAAAAAGAAACCTGACCCGTACCCAACTTTTTGCGGGCGCAATGATACTCTATCCAGTATGGTATGATCCATACCACGATGAACTTTGCAGCCTTGAAACCGCCATTCAAACCCTTGAGGCTCACGCCCGCGCATGGCGCGATGACCATCATGGTTGGGTCGCATCAGGCATGCGATTGTGGAAACGTGCACCCCTGCAAAAAATTTTCGGCCAATACCGCAAAATAATTTTCGAAAACAACCCAGATAAGGCCGATGCGCTCGCTACCAAAACAGGAAGGAGCCACATGGTCTGGGCAGGAAAAGCCACAGGCCACGAAAGCGCTTTGCGTATCGAAGATGGGTTCCTACGCTCGCGCGGTCTTGGCGCCAACCTGATCGCCCCACTATCCTTGGTCCTCGATGACCTTGGTATTTACTATGACCCCACTAGACCAAGCCGTCTGGAAGCTTATATCGAAGCCAGTATTTTTTTGCCCAATACCGCCCTTATGCGTGCTGAAAGGCTGATTCAACAAATCATTAACGCAGGCCTCAGCAAATATAACCTCACGTCAAAAAGCTTTCCAAGCGACATACCAAAAGGTCGCCGCATCTTGGTACCCGGACAGGTCGAAGACGACGCATCGATCCAGTTTGGCGCAACAGATGTCACCACAAACCTCAGATTGTTACACGCCTGCCGCGTTGCTAATCCCACTGCCGTGATTATTTTCAAACCGCACCCCGACGTCGAAGCAGGGCTACGGACTGGCGCTGTGCCTGACGCCGCAGATATCGCGGATATAGTACTCCACAAGGCTTCACCAATTGCTGCACTAGACGCTGTAGACGCCGTCTGGACTATGACTTCAACAATCGGATTCGAAGCGTTGTTACGTGGCAAAGATGTGACTTGCCTTGGAATGCCCTTTTACGCGGGCTGGGGACTTACAGACGACCAAACCGCACCAATCCTGCGCCGCACAGCCCTGCTAACACTAGCACAATTGACACACGCCGTATTAATCGATTATCCACGTTATTTTGACACCATCAGCGGTCTCCCCTGCCCCGTCGAAGTCGTTGTCAAACAACTGCAGAGCGGCATAATTCCGCGCCCATCCCGAGAAAATCACCTACTTGCTAAAACCCAAGGCATGTTCGCGAGCTACGCTTATTTGTGGCGATAACAGTTAATCAACCCTTCGAAGTCCATTTTTTCATCCAAGATTAATTGAGGCGAGGTTCCAACGATGCATGATATCTGTACCGATCCGTGTTGTTTCAACCAGATCAAATCGTGGAGCGTTTGCCAAGACATCCTGACCCATTGCGCCAATAGAAGGAAAGCCTTCTGCCCCCAGCATAATACCCGCAGTAAATCCGACGATTTCATCCACTAGCCCCGCCCCAAGCAGCGACGCTGCAAGGTTTCCGCCACCCTCGCAGAACACTCGGGTCAGTCCTGCGTTCGCAAATTTGTGCATCATATCAACAGGATCAATTTGTCTACCCAGCAGATCACAAGTCAAGGTTTTTGCGCCTTGGTCAATCCATTTCTGCGGATCAACATTTGCCCCATGACAGAGCCACAATGGTGCAACGTCAATTGTCGCCAAAAGGTTTGCAGCATCAATATTAAGCCGCCCAGACGCCACTATGCGCACGGGTTGACGTACGGGCCCCATGTCGCGCACAGTCAGGGTAGGATCATCAGCACGAACAGTTCCTGCACCAACTAAAACAGCGTCATGCTTTGCACGTAGCGAGTGAACCTTGCGACGCGCATCTGGTCCAGTGATCCATTTGCTTTCACCATTCGCTGTAGCGATACGCCCATCAAATGAACTAGCCAGTTTAAGCGTCACAAATGGGCGATTTTCCGTGATGCGTAACAGAAAACCAGCCATATCCGCACGGGCTTCGTTCTCTCGCACACCAGTTATGACAACGATCCCAGCAGCACGCAGCTTTGCGATCCCTCTGCCAAGCACCCGCGGGTCAGGGTCACCTGTGGCAATAACAACGCAGCCCACATTTGCAGCAATCAACTTATCCACACAGGGCGGTGTTTTTCCATGATGTGCGCAAGGTTCAAGCGTCACATACACTGTTGCACCTGTTGCATCTATTCCGTCAAGCGCACGCGTTTCCGCATGGGGCCGCCCACCATCCGCTGTCCAGCCACGCCCAATAACGTGGCCACCACTTTCGGTAGGCCGCACAATTACGCATCCCACGTTTGGATTAGGCCAAACACGACCAAGACCTCGCCGCCCCAGCGACAGGGCCGTACCCATAAATTTATGGTTTAAATCTGCGTTCAATCTCGCTTTTTAATCTTCTGGAGGGGTTTGTGGACGCAATTCGCTCACAAACTTATCAAAATCGTCAGCCGCTTGGAAGTTCTTATAAACACTGGCAAATCGAACATATGCTACGGTATCAATGCGGGCCAAAGCTTCCATGACAATCTCACCGATTTGTTTTGATCCGATGTCAGTTTCACCCATACTTTCAAGACGGCGTACAATACCAGATATCATCTGGTCTACGCGTTCCGGCTCGATAGGGCGCTTTTGCATCGAAATTCGCACCGAACGTTCGAGCTTGGGTCGATCGAAATCTTCACGCCGACCATTAGACTTTATAACAACCAAATCGCGCAATTGAACGCGCTCATAGGTAGTAAAACGACCGCCACACGCAGGGCAAAACCGACGACGTCGGATGGCTACGTGATCTTCCGCGGGGCGGGAGTCCTTAACTTGTGTGTCGATGTTTCCGCAAAAGGGGCAGCGCATATCCTGTCCTCGTCATCAGCCTGTGGGGTCTTTTGCCCCATTTATCCACAACTAGTATAGGACTCAGTATAGGTTTTGGGTAGTGGATAAATCACACTACTACATCGTGAGTCGGATGAGCCACAGTTACCTCTAGTACGTGTATACGACTGTGCTTGGAATACATTGCAAATCCGGCAGTTCATTACCAAGAAAGTCTTCAATATAAATGCCACCAAATCGACTATAAATATGTTTTTTGGGATTGTCATCATCCACCTTTAATTTATCAAACCCACCGTAAACCTCATAAATGACGTCGTTATTTATCAGCCGCAATGCTTCCCAAATGGTGCGCCCAATGCCAGGCCAGGCACAGCCTTTACCCCTAGTCCAAACTGCAACGAAAGCGTAAGCTCCGGAGCTTGCCCAATTCGACCGAAACTGTAACGGGAATGATTGTCTGTCATGCATACCTCCACCACCTTACCATTATCAAAACTACGAGACATGAATGTACGCTCACTTCCCACGCAATCAGCCCATGCAGGATTTGTGAAAGCGGTAAGGGCTATTATCAACCTCATAGAGGCTCCACTGTTGGAATATACCAATCACCCCCACGTGTTGTCTCCACATATTCGGGCCATTTGAAATTGATTGGAGCAGGATAATCACAAAGCGGCGGGATGTCATGTTCCGCTTTACGACGATTAAATTCTTCGTGTGCGGCAATGCGCACATCATCATCTTCCAGTAGTCGCAACGCCGAACACGCCAGCACTTTAGCGGCCACCTGAACCATCGGATCAATTGTCTGAGACATGCCCCCAAGCGCGTTCATTGCCCAAGCCGGATATGGCCCACCTTTAAGTGCAGGGCGCGCAATGTAAAACCGCGCGGTTGGCGTGTGCCACGTCATATCGGTATAATCATCAGAAGTGGAATTGAGTTGATTTGGCGGCAAACTCTCACGCAGGACCGCCTCAGCGTCTTGTGGAGAAATAAGTTTTTCACAGGCTGGCAAAACAGGGTTTTCGTCAGGCTTCATGCCACAATTTTGTTGGACTTGCCGCATCAAATCTTTGGCGGTTCTGTTCCACACTGGTGCTCCAACCTGTTGAATTTCGTCCCAAACCAAACTTGCCATTGCGTGGTTTGCCAGTCCAGGTCGCGACTTGCAAACCCAATGACGTTCAACCCTACACCCCGTCAGGCTGGCAATGTTGTCAGACAAAGCGTCCAATCTCACCGACACTTGTTCAGCCATTGCAACCGATGGAACACGAATCATGTATTGCAACTCAGCAAGGCCCGCTGGGAGATTGTCAGCCGTTGCTTGCCCCGCACTCAGAATCGCTTCCGAAATCGACCAGCCTCCTACGTGTGGTAACATCGTGTCACGCAGCATACGCGCTTGGCTATACATCATCACCATCGCATCGTTTGCGCCAGGTGCACGGATGTCAGAATGGCTTTGTGGGATCGGTGCGCCATCCATCGCACCGAACGTATGCGGCGCATCGCAGATGAACCGATAGATCATCGAATAGGCGGCACCACAGTGCGTGTCCCAACGCACTGTATTACACATCGGCAACATGTAGAACGGGTGGAACGATAGCATACCCGCCAGCCCATCGTAGTACCCCTTTGCGGCATGGATTGGCTTTGACCCACGCACCTTTTCAGCAGGTTCTCCTGTGAATCGCAGCCCACCTTTGATCCCGTGTTGCTGCATAGCAGCCTTGGTTGCGAGCAAACCAGCTAACCCACTAATCCCCAACGCAGAATGTGGATCAGTATGGCCCGCAGAATGACCGCTTAAACCAAGGCGTGGGGCCTTATGAACACTTGCCGCTTGGCAATTTCCAGGCACCGCATCATATTCCGCATACATTCCCACAACAGGGCCCGCACCGTTTGACCATTCAGCGCAAAATGCTGTTGGCATGCCACCACTGCCTTCCTCTACCGTAAACCCCTCAGCGCGAAGACGTGCAACGTACCAAGCGCAGGAACGGTATTCGCGCCAAGCAGGTTCAGCAAAATCGAATATTTGTGCGCAATCAGCGGACAACCCTATTTGTGCAGTCTCTACCCAGTTAAGAGCCGTCGATTGTACACTAGATATACTCATCATTAAGTCTCCTTGATATGGGTATTGATCTACCTAATTGTTAATTTTTCAAAGAGAAACACTTTCATGCAAGTGCAGATATAAAAAAGACAACGCATCGTAAAACTTTTTAAATACGCAAGCTTTGAGTTTTGGTTAAGCTGAGAAGTTTTTAAAAACTTAAAAAGCTTTTTTAACGTTTATACACTTTATACTTAGTTTTTAAAAGCTTTGCGAACTGCTTGCCATGCTCCAATACAAGCTTCTTCAGACATAGGAAATTCTTCAACCTTGCAACACTTCGAGCAGACGTTGCGTCAGATTAAAAAAGAAAAATTTACCCAAAATTGCTGCTCTGATTGAGCATTCAATTTACACTAAAACGTTCTTTATCATAATATTTCTAAGTGTTCATTGGTGGTTCATCAGAAATAATTATTTAATCTTGAAACATGAATTCAAATAGATGAAGTAAATTAAAGTGACCCAATCAGCTTGGATGCCTTAACTATCACTGTGGTACTATTTTAGTTTTGCCGATTTTACCTTAATTTATGTTTAACTGTTACACTATATCTTTTATTTAATTTAGATGACTTTTGTTTGGTTTTGGTATGAATTTAGCTAACATTTTCTTGGTGACGTAAAGCTCAAACAAACTATTAATTAGCCATGCACGCTCATCATAAATCCGAGAGAGTCCTGCAGTGATGCGCTCACTGTATTTCAGCCCATAACAAATGTTTGGCCATTACCGTCCTTGAGATGACTGCTGGCGATCTAAGCGCTGAAATCTTCCCAAAAACCAACAGTTCGTTACCCATTATTACTAGTTCTGCTACAAACTTTTAAACTTGGCTTAACCTTAACGGATACATTCCAAGACTTGCAAAAACTCTTCATCCAAACGTTCTTCACTAGACAACTTAATTATCAACTTCCCAATCGCTTTTTCTGGAAAGGGCAGATCAAGAGCCTTAGCAACAATATCACCCAGCTTATGATTTAACTTCCAATACTTCATCATCATCAAGAAAATACTTGCTCAACAGTGGCTTGACAGATCAGCCAAGTAATTTTGGTTTCCAGCAGTATATCCAAAACTCCAATGATCTTGGGTACATTCGAAGAAAGGAATATTACACCAAATCAAGCGTTTCTTGATCTTTGCCAGATCAAAAAAAGTAAACAAACATTTTGCATTTGACGCACCAAGCATTTTATTGGGCATGTCCGCATTAACTACTCTAAACATTAAACCCAGCAGGCTGCATTTTAACAAATCAAGCATAATATCAGAAAGCAAACTGCTACTATTGCGAAATGTGAAATATGAAAACTTCACTTACAGCTTGTCAGGCAACGGGATTGAAAAAAGCAATTCATAGACTTAATCAAAGTGTCTTCCCACGTCTAAAAAGCACCATGACGCGTGAGGCCTACTCAAGCCCCTCGCATCACAATGTCAGTCAATTCCAGGTTTGTTTAAACAAACCCAGTAATTTATTGATCTAAGAATGACCGCAAACGGCGGGACCGGCTTGGGTGCTTCAACTTACGAAGAGCCTTTGCTTCGATCTGGCGAATGCGTTCGCGCGTAACGCTAAATTGTTGACCAACCTCTTCTAGAGTATGATCTGTGTTCATGCCAATGCCAAACCGCATCCGCAATACGCGTTCTTCCCGCGGCGTAAGCGACGCCAGAACCCGTGTAGTAGTTTCTTTCAGGTTCTCTTGTATGGCAGAATCAAGTGGCAGCACAGCGTTCTTATCTTCAATAAAATCACCAAGTTGACTATCCTCCTCATCACCAATTGGCGTCTCAAGCGAAATCGGTTCCTTGGCGATTTTCATTACTTTGCGGACCTTTTCAAGCGGCATTTGCAGCTTGGCGGCCAGTTCTTCTGGCGTTGGTTCACGACCAATTTCGTGCAGCATTTGGCGACCCGTCCGGACCAGTTTGTTAATTGTTTCAATCATGTGAACTGGAATACGAATTGTGCGGGCTTGATCAGCAATGGAACGAGTGATCGCCTGACGGATCCACCACGTAGCATAGGTTGAGAACTTGTACCCTCGGCGGTATTCAAACTTATCAACAGCCTTCATTAGGCCAATGTTGCCTTCCTGAATAAGATCAAGAAACTGCAGCCCACGATTTGTATATTTTTTCGCAATCGAAATAACCAAACGAAGGTTGGCTTCGACCATTTCTTTCTTGGCCGAACGTGCTTCTTTTTCACCCTTCTGAACCTGTTGAACAATACGGCGAAATTCAGAAATATCAACGCCCACGTATTGACCAACTTGCGCCATTTCAGCGCGCAGCGTTTCAATTTTCGTCGTCGAACGTTCAATTAGCATCTGCCAACCGCGTCCAGACTTTTGGCCCATTTCTTCAAGCCATGTCGGATCAAGTTCACGACCACGGTAGGCATCGACAAATTCGCGACGATTAATACGGGATTGGTCAGCCAGTTTAACCATGTTAGAATCAATCTGCATTATGCGGCGATTGATGCCGTATAGCTGGTCAATCAACGCTTCAATGCGGTTGTTGTGTAAGTGCAGTGAATTAACCATTTGCACTACCTCCGACCGAAGCTTTTGGTACTTTTTCTCTTCCTTGCCGGAAAAACTGTCGTCTTCGTTAAGTGTCGCGGACATCCGAGCATCTTGCATGTCCGAAAGTTTAGAAAAGCCTTTTGCTATTACTTCTAAGGTATCTAAAACCTGCGGCTTCAGCTGTGCTTCCATTGCGGCAAGCGACAGGTTTGCAGCTTCTTCCTCGTCGTCGTCGTCATCATTGGCAATTAGGTTTCCGTCTGCGTCAAGCTCGCGCTTTTCTTCACTTTTTTCAACACTAGGCGCAACGGGTACTACAGTCGTTTCTTCTGTTTCTTCGGCTAATTGATCGCCAAACGTTGTCTCCAGATCGATAACGTCGCGCAGCAAAATATCCTCAGACAATAATTCGTCGCGCCAAATCGTGATCGCTTGAAACGTTAGAGGGCTTTCACAAAGCCCAAGAATCATTGTATTACGACCCGCCTCAATCCGCTTAGCAATTGCGATTTCGCCTTCGCGCGATAGCAATTCTACTGAGCCCATTTCGCGCAAATACATACGAACAGGATCGTCTGTACGATCTAGCTTTTCCGCTTCAGCACCACCGAGTATAACATCGCGCCCACCGGCAACTGTTGCCAACTCTTTTGACGTGCCGTCATCGTCAACTTCTTCAGATTCTTCTTCTTCGGTGACTTGAATACCCATCTCGTTGAGCATCGACATGACATCTTCGATTTGATCCGAAGACACCTGATCAGGCGGAAGCACAGCATTCAGTTGATCATAAGTGATAGTACCGCGCTCGCGCGCTTCTGCGATCATCTTTTTGACGGCGGCTTGGCTCATGTCCAAGGAGTGGTCTGTGTCGTCACGTTGAACGTTGGTGTCTTTGGCGGCCATAGTCATGTTCCCTTCGACGGACAGAGAATTACGCTCAACGCGCTATCCCTGATTCGGGTAATTTGGTTAGAAACGAATCAACCAACCCTTTGATTGATTCGCAATGCCTCAGATGGCTTATTCTTATGGTTGTTGCAAAGGACTTAGTGCCCTTTGTCCCGTTTGGCAAAGCTGATTCGGTCTAAAAGTGCATCAAATGCACTTCGTTCGTCTTTCTTGATTCGCGCACCACTAACTGCGGTGTCGTATTCTGCACTGTCATCCCCGTCCTGTCGGCCTGCATTGTTCATGGCAGCAATGGATTGCGCCAGTCGTGTCGTAAGGCGTTCGTCAGCAACATCAGAGTTCATTTCTTCGATCGCGTCCTGAACCTCATGGGCGTGTCCGCGACGCGCCGTTAGTTTAGCAAATTCTTCAACCAGACACATCTGCGCAAGTTCGCCATTATCTGGACGGCGAACAGCTGGCGTGATGGCCACATGTGCCTGCGCAAACAACTTTACAAGGGGGCCATCACCAATTTCAGCGATCAAAATCGCTTCAAAATTTAATTGAGGTTCCACTTTTAACAGCGCATCACGCATCATCGATATGTCGGGTCCAGAACATATCATCCGTTCAAGTGAACTATGAAATTCATTTAAAACCAAAGGATTGCGAATAAGAACTGCTAAAATTACAGCTTCACGTAGATGATCTTCCGACGATGGACCACACCCCAATAGGGACGCCTTAGTGCTCATTTGTGCTGGAAGTTTAGTGCCTTTGGGCAACCATTTTCCACGATGCTGGCCAGCACCCTCACGATTAAAAGACTTGCGATTATTGCCAAAAAGTTCCCAGCGCATATCTTTGATCGCCTGACCGTAATGGCTGCGGATAGACAGATCTTTGATCAGCATAATTTTTTCGCGCAATGATTTATCAAGCGCCGCTTTGCGTTCTGGACTGTCGAAATTCTTGCCCTCAACCTCACGCTGCCAAAGCAATTGCACCATCGGCAAAGCGCCCTCAACCCGCTCGCGCATTGCGTCTGCGCCTGCAGATTTCAGCAAATCGTCAGGGTCTTGCCCGTCAGGCATCATTGCAAAGCGCACAGACTGACCAGCTTCAAGAAGCGGCAGCGCTAAGTCGATCACCCGCATCGCCGCGCGTTGCCCCGCCACGTCACCATCGAGCGTGATGACAGGTTCAGGCGCGATCCGCCACATCATTTGCAATTGCGTTTCCGTCACTGCAGTACCCAAAGGCGCAACAGCAGCATCAAATCCGGCCTCAACCAGCGCAATTACATCCATATAGCCTTCTGCCACCAACAGCGGTTGCCCCTTGCCAGCCGCCTCACGTGCGGGGGCGTAATTGAAAAGGTTGCGACCTTTGTCGAACAATTCAGTCTCAGGCGAATTGAGATACTTGGCATTGTCATTAGGATCTATCGCACGCCCACCAAATGCAATCGCACGGCCACGCACATCACGTATTGGAAACATAATGCGATTGCGAAACGTGTCATACGGCTTTTTGCCCTGATTGGACGGCTTGCCAAGACCTGCCCCAAGGATCAAATCCTCTGTCAATCCTTTACCAGTCAAGTAATCCCATAGGTTTTGCCAGCCAGGAGGCGCCAACCCAATTCCCCATCGTTGCAACGCCTCCTCGCTCAACCCACGCCCTGCTAGGTAATCACGTGCTTCGGCTCCTGCGCCTGTCTTTAACTGAAGGCGATAAAATTGCACCGCCTGTTCCATGACTTCAGCCAGCAACGTACGGCGATCAGATTTCGCTTGTGCCTGTGGATCGCGCTTTGGCACGGGCATTCCAGCCTCAACCGCCAAGATCTCAACAGCCTCCATGAAGCTGACATTTTCAGTCTCACGGATAAACGAAATGGCATCACCTTTGGCGTGACAGCCAAAGCAATAATAATAACCTTTGCGGTCATCGACATGAAAACTGGCGGATTTTTCTTGGTGGAATGGGCATGGCGCCCAAAGATCCCCCTTGCCCTGATTGGATTTCCGCTGATCCCACATGACTTTGCGCCCAACGACCTGCCCTATGGACAATCGCGTGCGCAGCTCATCAAGAAATCCCGGCGGTAATGACATATAGTGTATATTGGGTCTCTCATCCAAAGAGTCGAGGGGCCATGACCAGAACTACCTTTTTGTTTGAAGCGCCATCGACGTCGTCCGCCGCTTGGCCAGTGCCTCACGCCAAGTAATGAAACTGATCGATGACATTATGATAGCACCGCCAAACACCACCCAGCCGTCAACTGGTTCGTTGAACACCAGCGACCCCATAGCTACAGCCCAAATCAGTTGAAGAAACGTAATCGGCTGCGTTACCGTTAGGGGGGCTGCAGCAAATGCCAATGTCATAGAATAATGCCCCGCAGTGGCAAAACACGCCACCAAAAACAGCCAACCAATATCAGACCAGGCTACAGGTATCCAAACCGCCCATGCAAACGGAGCCAGTCCAATGGTTACAGTTATCGACAGCATCCCGACAACAACTGATGCGCTGACCTCACTACTGAGTTGCTTGGCAACTAAATATCCGGTGGCAAACATAAATGCCGTGCCCAACATGGCGATATGGCCTTGATCAATCTCCCGGAATCCAGGCCGCAAAATGATGATTGCTCCAGCAAGTGCAATTATTACTGCAGCCAAGCGGCGTGGCGGCAAAGCCTCATTAAACATTAATGCTGCGCCCAGCGTGACATAAACCGGCGACAGATAATTCATCGCCGTTACATCTGCGATTGGAATACGAGCCATAGCAAAAAACCATAATAATACAGCAAAAGTATGTACAACTCCACGCCCCACAAATAATTTTAATTGTCGCTTTGTCAGGTGTGCTTCAAGTATTGGTCGGATCATCGGGATTAAAAACAATAGACCTAATAAATAACGCAAAAATGCACTTTGAGCGGCAGGAACATCGCTACCAATGTGTTTAACAATCACTGTGACCGCCACAAAATTCAGGCCCGTCAGTACCATCCAGACAATACCAACAACAGGACGATTTTGGTTAGAATTTAATGATCTCATAGGCGCACATGACACCCCCTATTCTTTAAAAATCAACCCAAAAGCAATGACCCACATCACAGAGCCGATCAATAACTCTAACACACGCCACGCAGCGTGCCGTGCCATCACTGGCGCCAACAGGCGCGCGCCATACCCAAGAGCGGCGAAGAACATGAAGGATGACGTAACCGCACCAGCCCAAAAGCCGACCTCGACCCCTTTGAATCGTGAGGCAATTGATCCAATTAACAACAAAGTGTCCAAATAAACATGTGGGTTCAGCCACGTAATCGCAAGGCAAAATAGCACAGATGTTTTGAGTGATGCCCCCGAAGCCTTTGCCGGATCAAGCGCTGCACCACCCTGCCAAGCTCTCCAAAAACTAATGGCACCATACACAAATAAAAACGCAGCACCAAGCCATAGCATTACAATTCCAAGGCTCGGCAAAATTTCAGTCAATGCCGCAAAGCCAAACACGCCAACAGAGATAAGGATTGCATCTGACAGCGCGCAGATTAGCACAATTACCGACACATGCTCTTGCCTCAACCCCTGTTTCAGCACAAACGCATTCTGCGTCCCAATCACCAAAATTAGCGAAAATGCTGTTCCAAAGCCATTCAAATAAGCATTCAGCATCGGCCAGCCCTACCTTGTGTAACGTTATTCTCATTAAAAATATTTTGACAAGAGGCTCACTATAAAATTCACATTAACCCATTCGCGATTGCCTTAATCCTGCCAAGCTTTAATAATGTTATTCCGTTTTGCAAACAGTTCTAATTAAATCAATCTTCGCTGTCTGCATAGGCCTGCATGACCTCGTCAGATGCATCCATGTTGGTGGTGACGAATTGGATATCGTCATCATCTTCTAAGGCCTCAACCAGACGCATTAGCTTTTCCACACCCTCAAAGTCCAACTCAGAATGAATATTAGGCAACCATACCAATTTAGTCGATTCGCTTTCGCCCAGTACAACTTCAAGTGCGTTAGACACCTCGCTTAAATCGGTGTCCGCACAGATAATCACGTGACCGTCTTCATCGCTTTGTGCATCCTCTGCGCCAGCCTCAATTGCGGCCATCATCACCATGTCATCGTCGCCAACAGACGCCGAATAAATCACTTTACCTTTGCGATCGAACATAAAGCCCACGGACCCAGTTTCACCCAAATTGCCGCCGGCCTTCGAAAAGGTCGAGCGCACAGTGGACGCCGTGCGGTTCTTATTGTCCGTCATCGCCTCAACAATCACCGCGACACCTCCAGGTCCGTAACCTTCATAACGGATTTCGTCATAATTTTCACCTTCACCACCAATCGCTTTTTTGATGGCGCGGTCGATGTTGTCTTTCGGCATTGACAAGCCCTTGGCTTCTTTAATGGCCATACGCAAACGCGGGTTATGATCTGGATCGGGATCACCCATCTTAGCAGCAATGGTAATTTCTTTTGAAAGCTTGCTAAACAACTTACCCCGCAATTTGTCCTGACGACCTTTACGATGCTGAATATTCGCCCATTTTGAGTGGCCTGCCATGGGTCTTCTCCCCTAAGTTAAAGTTGTCTTTTCGTCGCTCTCTATAGGCCAGACAGCCGCTGTCCTGCAATCCCACCTGAAAACCACACAAGACATACAAAATGCTGCACCTACGGTATGCTCGGTTTGCGTGCGGGATATGTCCGGAAGAAATACGCGGTTTTCGCCCCACGTAGTACTCGCCATACAAACATCACTACAACAGATCAAATCATCCTCTTTACTCTCATTGGCGCGGTCTTCAGCATTCTTCTCTGGGGGCACTTTCGCTATGATCTTGTGGCGTTTTCAGCCCTACTTAGTGGTGTGGTTTTAGGTGTGGCTTCAACCAAAAAAGCCTTTTCAGGTTTTGGCCGTCCAGCCAAAATTATTGTCGTCCTTGTACTGGTCGTCTCAGCGGGCTTGGTTCGCTCTAGTGCATTCTATCTAATCACCCACACGTTGATTGACACGTCGCGAAATCTGGGAGGGCACCTCGCTATCATGGGAGCCATTGGTAGCGTCTTGTCGGCGTTCATGAAAAACTTTGCAGCCCTAGCATCGCTACGGCCGTTAGACATTCAAACTGCTCGCAAAGCCTACCGTCCGCGAGAACTTTAGCTGATGCCGTTGTCCTTCGAGACCATTTTTAGTGGTATGGCCACGCTGATTGGGACATCACCCAAAATCATTATCGCGTCTATCCGCGAAGAAACGCTTTGCAAATCATCTAAAATGTTTGATTTCGTCCCCGTTGGTGCAGTTAGGGCCATTGCCGGCCTATTGTTCGTGTCATTCATAGGTTGGCGCTTGATCCCAACGCAAAACAGTAAACAAGCAGTATCCACATTGGAAAGCTACACCGACTATCTGGCAGAAATTATTGTACCTAATAACAGCTAGCACTTAGGCAAACGTAACTCAGAACTATATGAAATTGAAAAAACATGATGTCGCAATCATTGGCCTCATTCCATGCGATAAAAACCAGCATGACACTACAGAAAACAGCGTACTGCAATGCCAAGACACCATTGTGATTAAAACTGCCCCAAAAGCGTTAGATAAATTTCAAACCGCATTAAATTTTTACTTTACCAACACAAAACGACAGGAGTTCTTATCCAACGCATCCGAAGGGTTGACCATCATAGAAGTTGTGGCCACCGAAAATTCCCACATCACTGGCAAAACCGCAAAAACTATCAGTCTTGCCTAGCGGCAAAGCACCGTACTGATGGGGCTTTCATGCAAAGGCAAAACCGTTAAGTCCTTGATACGTAAATAGTGATCAAAGCTGGCGATATTCTGCTGCTTGGCCCACAAGACGCAGCCAATGATGTTATCGAATAGCTTGATTGCCTGCATCTCACAGATCGCGATGTGGCAGTAACAGAAAATTCTAAAGTATGGTTTGCAATCAGCCTATTTGCAGGGGGGTGGCTTTGGCCAGTTTTTGACTTATGTTTTTAGCGATAGGACTCAGCTTTGTGGTAGTGGTGTATTTCTTGGCCAAAATTTTGTTTTTTCTGAACTTTACACCTACATAGGATGCCCAGTGGTTGTGCTACTCGGCTCGATGATCTCGCTCGGTGCAGCGCTCGAAACCTCTGGTGGCACCGAATTGATTTCCAACGCGCTGCTCAAACTCACAGGCGGCCTTGCTACTTGGATAATCCTGACTGTGCTCATGGTTGTCACAATGACCCCGTCTGACATGCTTAATAACACCGCCATCACCATTGTTGCTGCACCCTTTGCCATTCAGATGACGCATTCTCTCAACGTGTCCCCCGATCTGTTCTTGATGGCTGTGGCAGTTGCCGCATCAAGCGCGTTTCTTACGCCTATCAGTCATAAAAATAGTATGTTGATCCTTGGCCCAGGGCACTACTCATTCGGCGATTATTGAAGCATGGGCCTACCACTGGAGATCCTGATTGTGGCCGTGTCAATCACCGCAATACTCATATTCTGGCCGTTGTGAACTAGCGTGAAACAAAGCCATTTCTTCCAGCAACTGCGACCTGAAAACGAAGCCTCAGATTATGAATACTGCGCAAGGGCGCGCTTACTGCGGATCAAACCTATCGCATAAGATTTGAGCGCGATGCACTACCCGAAATCGATCTAACGGAATATGCTGACACAACGCTGTTGATGGCTTCGTTTGTATCTTTTGCACAACACAAAAGAACTGCAAATGTTCCCACGCAGAAGCCTCGTATCTGTCGCTCTTGGCACAAATCAAAGATCATGACCTACCTTAAATATGATACTGCTAAGGTATCGGCGTTCTTGAACACCACTTCGGCGCGACCGGCCAAAAAACTACTTTGATGAGGCTGTCAGTGCACATAACTGCATCTTGAAGCCAAGTGGCAAACTCAACCCACCGATCAATGACGCACCAACCTGTTCGACGCCGCCATCAACCTTAAAAAGTATTGCAAGAACCAGCAAACAACAAAGTCCACTTACTGTCTGGCTATCTCTGCGCGTTCCAGGTGATCCTTTACAAATCAAAATTTATGCCACGCAGTTCCATCTCAAAGCTGAAGCTGCATGCTTTGCAACACGAAACCACATGTACAAAGATAAAGGGTACTATTATTGTCATTAAATTTCCGCGTTTAAAACCATGAAAAAGCTAATGACGTCATCACAAATGTTGATTTTTGCGACAAAATGTGGCGTAAAATATTTTAAAGTGGCCAAATAAGTGGGATCATCGCTGAGGCAATAATGCTAAGCGACAGATTCAGTGGTATGCCCACGCGCATAAAGTCACCGAATTTATAGCCACCAGGGCCATAGACCAGCGTGTTTGTTTGATAGCCAATGGGCGTAGCAAAAGCGCATGAGGCTGCAATCATCACCGCCACAACTAGCGGACGCGCATCGACTCCCAGAGCTGTCGCGAGGGAGATTGCAACCGGTGTCATGATTACTGCAACCGCGTTATTTGAAACGATTTCAGTCAAGATTGTTGTCAACAGGAACACACAAAAGATCACCATAAACGGCGACAATCCATTTAGGCTTGGCGATATCGCTTCAACGACCAGCGACACAGCACCGGAGCTCTGCAATGCCGCACCCACGGCAAGCATCGAAAATATCAACGCCAGCAATCGTAAATCGATAAAACTGAATGCTTCATCCGCATCAATACAGCCAGTCAGCAAAACAATGGCAACAGCGATCACCGCCAGCATTAGGATTGGGGCAACGCTTAATGCTGCCAGAGTCACAATACCAGTCAAAGCTGCGATGGCAATTGGGGCATGCCCGCGCCGGAACGCGCGTGCCGACGGGTGGGAGACGTTAACCATATCCATCTCTATGGAAAGACGAGAGATATCTTCGGGCGCACCTTCAAGCAAAAGCGTGTCACCCACACGCACCACAAGAGTGTCCAGATTGCTACCTATGTTCTGGTTGCGCCGGTGCACGGCTAGCACATAAACACCATAGCGTCGGCGTAGTCGCAAGGATGCCAACGTGCGTCCGATCATCTTGCAACCCGGCGTAATCAAAACCTCAACCGTTTGGGTTTCCACAGCAGACACCTGGTCGACACGACGCAGATCCTTAGTTTTTTGCAATGACAATAACTCCGTCATTTCGGTCTTCAACACGACACGGTCACCCACAGCCAATTTAACGCCAACTAGATTGCGGCGAAGCGATGCATCACCGCGCACCACGTCGATCAAGCGAACGCCATCGCGTTTGAACAGTTGTACGTCAAGCACATCGCGCCCAGTCAGGTTGCTGTCCGGTGGGATCACAGCCTCAGTAAAAAATTTCATCTTGGATCGATCCGATAACATGTTGGCCATACTTTCGCGGTCTGGCAACAGCCGCGGCGCAAAAATACCCATGTAAATCAGCCCCCAAGCACAAACAACTAAACCGATTGGCAAGATTTCAAATATGCCAAACGGCGCCAGCCCTTGACTACGCGCAACACCGTCCACCAACAAGTTCGTCGATGTCCCGATTAGGGTCAACGACCCGCCCATAATCGCTGCATAACTAAGTGGAATCAGTAATTTAGAAGATTTTATACCAAGAGTTTTACTTAATTGTACTATGACCGGTATCATAATGACTACGACTGGCGTATTATTCATTATTGCGGACGCACCCATAACCGCAAAAATCACTCCTACAACGGTCACCTTGGGATGCGTACGCGCATACCGTTCCGCCAATCGTGTTAGCACGTCCAACGCTCCCGTGCGCACCAGCGCGCCCATTACGATAAACATCGCCGCTATGGTCCATGGGGCTGAGTTTTGCAGGACCGCCTGCGCATCACTGTAAGGCAATACACCTAGGGACAATAAGACAGCAACAGCCCCCAGTGCGACGACTTCAGTAGAGTAAGTTTCACGCAGAAACAAAGTGAACATGATCGCAACTACGATGAGGGCGAGGACCGCTTCGCCAGTCTGTGAAATTGCGAACATTTCGACCACGAGTGTGTTCCTTAAATTAGTTTTAGTGAGTGTCGTGTGGTCCGCGAGCATGCGCAAGTACCGTTTGAGCATGCGTTACGGCGGGGCGGACCAACGTAAGGCCAGCCAACATTAAAATCAGCGCAACCCACACCCAGCCAGAATAGCGTTCTCCTAAGATCAGCATCGACCAAATAACGCCAAACCCTGTAACCAGATAGGCCGTT
Organism: Octadecabacter sp.; assembly: GCA_047635635.1. GTDB lineage: Bacteria > Pseudomonadota > Alphaproteobacteria > Rhodobacterales > Rhodobacteraceae > Octadecabacter. Next base: position 40,426 of record JBLILC010000010.1, read on the forward strand.
TGACTGGCAAAGACCGCACCCGAACAGGTCAACAACCAAAGATAGCCCGCATAAATCAAAGTATGCCCAACTGCGCTTGCAAGCACTGCAAAACTCACGACATCGACACCAACACCGCGCAGCTGGTCACTCCAGACAGCACCAAAAAATGAAATCGGTAAAAAGATGATTGCTGCCCCAGCGTAGGCTTGCAAAGGATGCAATCCAGCCATGCCACGGGTCACGGTTATCGTAGAATTAATCGCGTAACACAGCGGTGCAATGGCGGCGACAGCAACAGCCCAAAGCGGTCCTGACCCAACCGCACCGCGAGTTGCAGCAATTAACACCATCGCACTTAATCCCATCAATATGCCAGTGATGCGCAGCGGCGTGAGCGCCTCACGTCCAACAAGTGCGCCTAAAGTGAGCGCAAATATCGGGATCAACGCCATGATGATCGCAACAAGGCCGGCAGGAATATAGGCGATTGCAGTAAAGCTGGCAAAGTGTGGAATCAATGTACCAAGGATTGCAATCTGGGTGCAAAACAGCCATTGTACAACCCCTTTGGGCAAGCCTTTGCGAACCGCAAGCCCACCTGCAAGACCGAGCGTCACAGCACCTTGCCAAACCATAATACCAAATGGTTCAAAGCCGCCGTTAACGGCAATCTTAGTCATCGGCTGCATCAAGCCCCAGCCCAGACCAAACACAACCAGTGCCAACCACGGTAACGTTGCGTCACGTGTCATGCCAATGGCCTGGGACCCTGCTGACTAAGTCGTCCGCCCTGACGCACGGCTTCTACCCTCATGGCTTTGCCACTGCGATCGTCCGTTTCGACGTAGATGCCAGATAACGTGGCTTCGCCATTGGCGGGTTCAAACCGCGCCTTCGGCATTCCGGTGATAAAACGACGCAGTGGTTCAGCCTTGTCCATTCCAATGACTGAATTGTAATCACCACACATTCCTGCATCAGATTGAAACGCCGTACCACCAGGCAAGATCATCGTGTCTGATGTTGGAACATGTGTATGCGTGCCAACAACGATACTGACACGTCCGTCGCAAAAGTGGCCTACAGCCATTTTTTCTGACGTCGCTTCGCAGTGGATATCAATCAAACTGGCGTTGACATTGCCACCCATCGGATGCGCCTTTAGCACTGTATCCAAGGCGGAAAAGGGATCATCAAAAGGACGCTTCATAAACACCTGGCCCAATGCCTGACCCACCAAAACTTTGCGCCCGCGCGAGGCCTCAAATACCCTTGCTCCTTTGCCCGGAGCCGATTTGGAAAAGTTGAGTGGGCGGATAATGCGCGGTTCAGCTTCGCAGAACTGCATCATGTCTTTTTGATCAAAAGCATGATCGCCCAACGTCAAAACATCAGCACCAGCATCCAACAACGCCTTGGCATGGGCGGTGGTTAGTCCAGCACCATTACTGGCGTTCTCACCGTTTACCACTACAAAATCAAGTTTCCAATCTGCGCGCAGCTTACCCAGCTGTTCAATAATTCCAGTACGGCCGGAACGGCCCATGACATCACCAAGAAAAAGTATTTTCATAAGTTGGGTATTCCTTGAGCGTGGGCCAGACGCAAGGGCTGAGTGGGGGCCTAACTCGTCCTTTGCACTACTCTGATTATTTTCAATTAAAGATGAATTTAGGGGATGTCGATGATACCGGTCTCTGTAACGATTAAGTCCAACGGTTGGTCTGTCCGTTCCAACGGTAAATCAGGCATTTCTTGTGAGGCATAAGCAAACCCGATGGCTAGTGTAGGCCGATGAAACCGCAAACCTTCTAAAGTACGATCATAAAACCCACCACCATAGCCCAACCGCCCACCGCTACGTGAAAACGCCAGCAGTGGCACGATGAGGATTTCGGGGGTGATCCAATCACCAATGCTGGGAATTTTAGCCCCAAACGTCCCCATCTCCATGACGCAATCTGGCGTCCATTTACGAAACTTTAATGGTTTGGAGGGGGCAATTATCACCGGCATACAAACAGAGCTGTGAAGGCTGGCTGCTGCCATCGCAGCTGTTGGATCGATTTCAGTACCCATTTTCGCATATCCCGCCAGCGGCACACCAAGGTACCCAGCCAGAACCGAAGACAAATAGCCTGCATGGGCCATACGCGCATTATCACCGGCTTTATAGGCGATTTGGCGCGCGGCAAACGCCAACTTGCGCGCTACATCTTTGCGATCTGCAAGGGTCACAACAACATCACGGCAGCAAGGCCAAGAAAGGCAAAGAAACCAACCACATCCGTCACCGTTGTAACAAAGGCACAAGACGCTAGCGCGGGATCGACACCTATTTTTTCAAGCAAAACAGGAATTCCTGTTCCGGCCAGCCCTGCTACGACCATGTTGATAACCATAGCTACCGCAATCACCAGGCCCAACATCAGAGATTCAAACCAGACCCAACCCACGATTCCCATAACTACAGCGAATATTATACCATTCAAAAACCCAACAAGAACTTCACGGCGGATAACCCGCCAAACGTTAGCGCCTGTTAGATCTTTGGTCGCTATGGATCGCACGGCAACGGTCAGACTTTGCGTGCCAGCATTACCACCCATGGATGCCACAATCGGCATCAAAACGGCCAAAGCAATAAAGTTCGAAATTGTATCTTCGAACAAGGAAATAATAATTGACGCCAAAATCGCAGTAACAAGGTTGACGGCAAGCCAAGGAAAACGGCGTTTAGTGGTTGCAATGACCTTGTCAGTCAGGTTGGATTCAGCATCCACACCTGCGAGGCGCATAATGTCCTCATCGTGTTCATGGTCCAACACAATCATAGCGTCATCAATGGTGATAACGCCGACTAAACGGTCGTCTTCATCCACAACCGGCGCTGAAATTAGGTGATACTGGTTGAAAGCATAGGCGATGTCCTCTTCGTCTTGATCGACACGGAAGGTACGGAAACTATCCTCTGTCAATTCGGTCAAATAGGTCGTGCGCGGCGTACCAAGTAATCGGCCAAGCGTCACATAACCTACCGGCTTCATGCGCGGATCAACTAAAATTACATGGTAAAATTGTTCCGGTAAATCATCACTTAACCGCAGAAAGTCAATCGCTTCACCCACAGTCCAATGGGACGGGGCACGCACGACTTCCATCTGCATAAGTCGGCCAGCAGATTCATCAGGGTAAGCCAGCGCCTTTTCAACAGCGGCACGGTTTCTCGCGTCAAGCGCGTCTAGAACTTGTTCTTGTTGGTCTACGCCGAGGTCTTCGACTAGGTCGACCACGTCATCAGATTCAAGATAGCGAACCACATCAGCAAGTTCACCAGGCCCCAAAAGGTTAATGACTTCAGAGCGTAGATCATCGCCTAGCTCTGAAAGAATTTCACCATCAATGCCATCTCGCCAGAGAAAAAGTAATGTCGCACGGTCACGCTGGTCGATCTGTTCGAGAAGGTCGGCAACATCAGCTGGATGCAGCAAATTTAAAAGCGCGTTAAGTGCTGCAACATTCGTGCAAGCAAGAGCATAAAGAACTTCTGCGACTAGGCGTCTTGGCAGACCTTCCATGCCTTCATTTTCTTCTTCAATGTTATTTGCAGAGTCAACCATAATGCCCCCTATTCTTACGCAGCATATCCATATGCCGCTCACCCTCAAGCTGTCACCAGAAAATTCATGATTTACCCGACGCCACACCACGAATAAAGATAATGTATGATAGATAAACTTTTACTCGGACAAACTTTAGGGTTTTCAAGCGATCCATTTTTAGGAGATCCCGAATCTGCAGCACATAGCAGCACAAGCGGCGGCGTTTTACTGCGCAATGGCCGAATCGTAGCTATAGGTGAGGCTGATGATTTGCGTAGAAACAATCCGACAGCAACAGTTATAGATCATGGAGACCATCTAATCACAGCAGGCTTTGTAGACTCTCATATGCACTATCCGCAAACAGCTATGATTGCGTCATGGGGCAAGCGGCTGATTGAGTGGCTGAACACCTATACCTTTCCTGAAGAGATGAAGTTTGCTGACCGCGCATACGCAGATAAAATAGCAGGCCGCGCACTTGATTTGGCTTTGGCCAATGGCACTACCACTTTGACCAGCTTTTGCACCATCCACCCCGGCAGCGTTGACGCCTATTTTGAAGCGGCCATTGCGCGTGGCATGGCGGTGGTTGGCGGTAAAACATGCATGAATCGCAACGCACCCAACGGGCTATGCGATACTGCAAAATCCGCCTATGACGACAGCAAAGCATTGCTGGAAAAATGGCACGGTAGGGAACGCATTACCTACGCGATAACCCCACGTTTCACACCTACCTCATCACTTGAGCAGCTGCACGCACTTGGTGCGTTATGGGCTGAACACCCCGATTGTCTGATGCAAACCCACCTTAGCGAACAGACAGATGAAATCACATGGGTCCGCAATTTACACCCGCAGGCGCGCGACTATCTTGACACATACGAAGCTACCAATTTGCTCGGTGAACGCGGGTTGTATGGCCATTCTATTTACTTAGAGGCCCGTGAAATAGACCGATTGGCTGAGGTCAACGCAGCCGTCGTTCACTGCCCTACTTCCAACACCTTCATCGGGTCTGGTCTGTTTGACATGGCAGGCCTGAAAGCACGCAGCATCCGCACAGGACTAGCCACGGACACTGGCGGCGGCTCTTCATTTTCTATGCTGCGCACAATGGCCGCTGCCTATGAGATCGCGCAATTGCGCGGCATTGCTTTGCATCCTGCACAATTGATGTGGCTTGCCACCGAAGGCTCTGCTTCAGCGTTGCACATGACGGGACAGATTGGATCACTCAATGTGGGTGCGATGGCAGATATTGCCGTTCTCAATCTAGCGTCCACACCTGCAATCACACAACGATCCATCCACGCCAACACACTTTGGGAAGCGGTGTTCCCAACGATAATGATGGGTGACGACCGAGCAATTTCTGCGGTCTACGTGGCTGGCAAAGCGGTTTAACAACAGCGCATAAACATCAGCAACCAAATGTTGCGAACAGGCCCAACGCTGAAATCAGTGCCATCACTTAAAAGCATATTACAGCAATCACATCATTAAGTGCATCAATCGATCCTCTTAGGTTTGCAACTTTTGCACAAGCTGACCTTGTCGCACAATCGCACGTTCAAAATCAAAACTAACCACATGGCCATCCATCACGATACGGCGCCCCTCGACAAACAAATCTCGCACTGATGTAGGGCCCGCAAGCAGAATTGCCGCAACATCCCAAGACCCCACACTTTGAATACCAGAAACGTCCCAAATCGCTATATCCGCCCGTTTGCCAACTGCGATCTGCCCGCAGTCATCACGGCCCAGAACCTCAGCACCACCTCGCGTGGCTATTTCCAAAGCCTCCCGTGATGACATGGCGTCCGCGCCGTTTGAGACCCGCTGTAACAGCATTGCTTGACGTGCTTCACCTACAAGCGATCCGCCATCATTTGACGCCGATCCATCAACCCCTAAACCTACCTTCACACCAGCGTCGCGCATTTCCCGTACAGGCGCTATGCCTGATCCGAGACGACAATTAGAACAAGGGCAATGGGCAACACCAGTTTTTGATCTGGCAAATAAATTAATTTCTTGACGGTCTAGCTTCACACAGTGCGCATGCCAAACGTCCGGCCCTGTCCAGCCCAAATCCTCAGCGTATTGTCCTGGTCGGCAGCCAAATTTTTCCATTGAATAGGCAATATCTTCGGTATTTTCTGCTAAATGTGTATGCAGCATTACACCTTTGTCACGCGCCAAGATCGCCGCATCGCGCATGAGATCACGGCTGACCGAAAACGGCGAACACGGTGCGACACCGACTCGGATCAGTGCCCCCTCAGATGGGTCATGAAACGTGTCAATAACACGGATACAATCTTCAAGGATGGCAGCTTCATTTTCAACAAGTGAATCAGGCGGTAAACCTCCATCACTTTCGCCTATGCTCATTGCGCCGCGTGTTGGGTGAAACCGCAGTCCAACGTCATCCGCCGCGGCAATCGTATCGTCTAATCGCGATCCATTCGGAAACATGTACAAATGATCCGATGTCATCGTGCAACCCGACAACGCCAACTCAGCAAGCCCAATTTGCGCCGAAATATACATCTCTTCAGGTCCAAACCGCGCCCAAATCGGATAAAGCGCTTGCAACCACCCAAACAGCAATGCGTCCTGCCCCCCAGGAACAGCCCGCGTCAATGTTTGGTTTAAGTGGTGGTGCGTGTTTACCAATCCAGGAGTCACAACGCAGCCTTCCGCAAGAACGATATCTGCACCGTCGGCCTCTAGTCCGACACCAACCGCAGCAATTACGCCATCACGAATTCGTATGTCCGCTCCTGCCAACTCACGCCGCGCGTTATCCATGGTCAAAACTACCACAGCATCCTTAATCAAAATATCAGACATTCATCATCTCTTTGATCCCATTCGCTGAGTTAAATGTCGGCAGAATGGTTACAGAAGCAACAAGTTTAAATTAACGGCAAGCCGCAATGTTGATAAACTTGGTTCTTCTCAATCCGTCTTCATATCAAAATATCATAGGCTGATTTTAAAGAAAAGTTGCTTCATTAATTTACTTTACCAGATTTGTGCAGCCGATTTGATTAATATTTGGCCAAAATCTCCAACGCTTGCGCATGCAGTACCACGTTCGCCGCCGCCAAAGCCCTCCCACCGTCGTGAACCGGACCACCTTTCCAGTCAGTGACGATTCCACCTGCTGCCTCGATTACAGCAATCGGCGCTTGGATGTCATAGGCACTCAATCCAGCTTCTAGAACAAGATCGACATGACCTGCGGCCAACAACGCGTATCCATAACAATCCATGCCATAGCGCGTCAGTTTGCAGCCATCCGCAACAGCATGAAAACCAGCGCAATCTTGCTTTGTGCCGATTTCTGGAAAGGTCGTCAAGATCGTCGCTATAGCTAACTCTGTTGTAATCTTGGTCTTAAGGGCACGTACTCCCAAAGGGCCAAGCATTTCAGAATAGCCAAAGCCACCTTCAAAACGTTCGCCAATGTAGGGCTGATCGATGATGCCATACAGGGGCCCTCGCGCGTCACGCACAGAAATTAGCACGCCCCAAGTCGGCGTACCACTTATAAAACCGCGCGTGCCATCAATAGGATCAAGCACCCATTGCAATCCACTAGTCCCGTCTTGTATCCCAAATTCTTCACCCAAAATACCGTCTGTTGGGCGCAGATCGGCCAACACTGCCCGCATAACTTGTTCCGCGGCTCGATCAGCTTCTGTAACTGGGTCAAAGCCAGTAACCGCCTTATTGTCAGACGTAAGACCCGATCTGAACATCGGAAGAATTACATCGCGTGCGGCGTCTGCCATGATATGGGCGCAGGCTTTCAGCTCGGACTCATCATCTAGCGTCAAAAACATATTCGAAAGGGTCATCACACTCACCTTTGGCCAAACTCTTCAAGTTGCGGTAGACGCGGGATGGACCAAAGGTCAAGTGAAATGGAATGATCAGAGTTAGGTAAGGCTATGCTGCTTCGCTAAGCGCACGGACAAGATTAAACAGAGGGCGACGCTGATTTTCCGGAATTGCATAGTAAGACCGCAGCAATTCCAAGGCTTCTTTGTTGGAAAAGATGTCAATCGGCATACCAATAATATCTTTATCGATCGAATTGCTTTCTAGATCTTCAAAGAAGAACGCAACATCAACTCTCAAAGCATGAGCAATATCCCAAAGACGGGATGCGCTAACGCGATTCATGCCAGTCTCATATTTCTGAATTTGCTGAAACTTGATACCAACTTGATCAGCAAGATGTTGTTGTGTTGTCCCTACAAGCCAACGGCATTGTCGTATTCGTTTTCCAACATAAATGTCGACTGGGTGCTTCATACTTTACTTTCTGTGAGTTTTATCACTGGATTTTGGCATGTTTAACTATAGTAGTTTTACAGTTTTCAGTGCAATTTTCAATGCCTTCAGTTTTCTACAATCAACTGGAGCCGAAACACGCAATGGTTGTACCTATAATCCTATACGTTAGTGATGAACTCCATATCTTTAGGTTATGTTTGTTAGGTACATAATTTCAGACAAAACCTTGTTGTAACCTTTAAAAACAAACAAGCCTCCACCAAAGCCAGTTAAAAATAATAATTATATATTTTAAGTGGGAAAAATTAAATGAAAGCTGCCCATGCGAGCCCTCCACGTCACAACTTTTGACATGCCAGCCACATTAATAGACGTGCCCGTGACGCCACCCACAGAAGGTGAAGTCCTACTACGCATTAAAGCATGTGGACTTAACTTTGCAGACCTGTTGATGGCAAAAGGCACTTATCAGGATACGCCCATCCCACCATTCACTCTAGGAATGGAGGTTTGCGGTACAGTTCTGGCGCAGGGCGCTGGCGTAAAGACCCCTGCAATTGGTGCGCGCGTTGCAGTGTTCGGCGGTCAAGGGGGGCTGGCAGATCAGGGAGTTTTTCCAGCTGAGCTATGCCGCGAAGTCCCTGACATAATGACATCTGAGGTAGCAGCTGGGTTTCAGGTAGCATACGGCACGTCCCATCTTGCGCTGACCCGCCGCGCGAAACTGCAAGCCGGGGAAACGCTTTTAGTTTTGGGGGCTGCTGGCGGTGTTGGTTTAACTGCTGTTGAGATTGGTAAAGTGATGGGCGCAACTGTTATTGGTGTTGCACGTGGAGCTGAAAAGATGGCTGTGGCCAAGACCGCAGGCGCCGATTATGTCATCGACTCCAATGATGACATCACAGAAACGGTGCGCGCCTTAGGCGGTGCTGACGTGGTCTATGATCCAGTGGGCGGTGCAACATTCATGGCCGCGCTGCGCGCAACCAAACGCGAAGGGCGTGTCATAGTCATTGGATTCGCTAGTGGCGACATACCACAAATTCCCGCCAACTATGTGCTAGTTAAAAACATAACCGTTATGGGTTTCTATTGGGGTGGCTATTTAAAATTTAATCCCAACGCGCTAAAAGACAGCGTGGGCGAATTACTGGACTGGTACGTTCAGGGGCACCTGAAGCCTCATATCAGTCACATTATGCCACTGAGTAAGGTTGCTGATGCGCTTGAACTGCTGCGCAGTCGTGAAAGCACTGGTAAAATTGTAGTGACGCAATAAGAAACTTTAGGCACTGCGCCGTTCCACATCCACCGCTGCCCACTCGGAAAGGTAAGAATAGCTGATCATATCGTGCAGTGCAGCCTGCACTGGGTCATCTTTGGCCTGCATATAGAGAACAATCTGAGTTTTGCCGGGATCAGGCAACCCGCCATCGTGAGGCACGGGGGCCATCTGACGTGGATAGACCCCTTTGATAAGCGCATGCACCGCTAAGTCTGCGCTCACTACGGCATTAACCGCGTTATCAAGGTCTGATTCCACTACTAACTGCCAATCGAATTGTGCCGCATCCATACGTTTTAACACACCAGAACGAAAAATGCAGTTTGTACAAAACGCCACTGGCAGCGGGCGATTACGCCAAGCTATGCCATTCACAGCCCCAACCCAAACCAGTGGCAAGGTGACCAGTGCTTCGCCCCCCGGACCAGGATGCAATTCGGTCGTCACGATCGCATCAATCTCTCCTCGCCCAAACATTTCACGCAAGGTTTTGGTTGGTGACGACACCAGTTTAATTTTCATGCGAGGAAAATCGGCAGCAAAACGGCGTAAAACAGGCGGAATATATGGGTAGATAATGTCGTGGGGCACGCCAAGGCTAATTTCGCCCTCATAATTTTCTGCCGTCAAACGACGCAGCGCTTCATCGTTCAACGACAGCATGCGACGTGCATAACTAAGTAATTGTTCACCTTCTGGTGTCACAGAAATCTGTCGTGAAGATCGATCAAGCAACGACAGATCGAGGCTTTCCTCCAGACGTTTAAGTTGCATCGACACCGCTGACTGCGTCAGACTGAGTAGCCCAGCCGCCTTTGTCACCCCGCCTGCGTCCGCGACCATTACGAAAGAGCGAAGCGTAGTGATGTCTAAATTTCTTGCGATATCAATAATCCTGATGTTTCATCTATCAATCATTCATTTTTATTGTGGCACAACATCATAGATACATCAACATAACGAATAAGAAAGTGACATTGCATCACAAAAGGACAGAACATGATTTTTACCCTAAATCCCTTACACACTTGGGTTTTACGCAACCACAACACTGAAAAAGCTCTACCTTTTACAACTGCTCTGACGGTTTGGGCACAGCGCCGCGCCTTGGCAAACCTTGATAGTACGCGTCTCAAAGACCTCGGGATTTCACCGCAGGACGCCACGATTGAGGCTGGGCGGCCGTTCTGGGACTTACCAAAGCGCCTACTCCATTAGAATATAAACGCGACCAACGGTTCATTTAAAACAAATTTGCATATAAATGCATGGATTAACTTATGGTTTCCCTTGAAGTATGAGGTGGCTATACCAATATCCAAATTAGGTTAGTATTAGTAGCCACATAATGGCAACCTAAGATCTAAAGTTTGAATTATAAACCCTGGAGGGATGTACATGGCTGACTACAGAACCCCGCACATGGGCGCCACTGTTGGCGTTCATACGGCGGAAATCGATGAGGGACTTCGCGCCCACATGAATAAAGTCTACGGGCTGATGTCATTTGGATTGCTTATGACATTTTTAGCGGCTTGGGCAATTGGCACAATGACTGTGTCAGACGTGCCAACACAATATGCAATCAGTTCGAATCAATATCTAACTGATTTGGGCGCAACGCTCTATCTTAGCCCTCTTAAATGGGTAGTTATGTTTCTGCCTTTGGCCTTGGTATTTGTATTCAGCGCTATGATCAATCGCATGTCAGCTGCCGCTGCACAGACGTTCTTCTACGTGTTTGCAACAGCAATGGGAGTGTCGATTTCTTGGATCTTTGTGGCGTTCACAGGTGCATCTATTGCACAGGTTTTTTTGATCACATCTATTGCATTTGGTGGACTGTCACTTTGGGGATATACCACCAAGCGTGACATTTCCGGCTGGGGTGGTTTTTTGATTATGGGCGTTATTGGTCTCATAGTTGCGTCAGTAGTTAACATTTGGCTCCAGTCGGACATCATAGGATGGGCTGTCTCAGTTATTGGTCTGCTGATATTTGCAGGTCTGACAGCTTATGACACTCAGCGAATCAAGACCGACTACATTTCTCACGCACAACACGGCGATCAGGAATGGATGGATAAGTCTGCTATCATGGGTTCCCTGAGCCTTTACATTAACTTCATCAACATGTTCATGTTTTTGTTACAATTGATGGGCAACCGCGAATAATTTTACCAAATTATTTTTTGAATTGGAGCCGTCTTTGGTTGATTCCAGAGGCGGCTACTTTTCTATTTTCTCATAATTATTTTATAAATTCGATCTGAGAAGGCCCAATCTCCGCGCCCTTGAGTGATTTAAGACATAATCAACTAAAATTGACGTTCCATTTATATTGTAGAAAAACTGATGCATACTGAGAAAAGAGGGTTTTAAATCGCATCGCAGAATAAAATTGGATACAGCCGTCTGGGTTAAGAGACAGTGCAGACCGCGCAGTTTAAAACCTTTGGCACCATAATAAATACGGGTCAGCGATGTTTTCTCCACGCCCAATCGTATGGTAAGATTTAGTCATATTTCAAATACAATAGATACCGCGTGTAATATTGCCAGCATCAGGTGACATTACTGTCAAACCGCCTGATCCCACTGTACTCCACTATATAATGAATCTGGCAAGCTATCACCTCATGCTGTGCATGCCTGATTTACCGCAACGCACTAACGACATAGATTGTAAATAGCCACCCCTGAAAAGGCGTAGGAAAACACTGGAAAAGTGCATCGACAGCGGACATATACCGCTTAGAAGTCGCACGAAGCTGCAACATCA